>CAVPKV010000069.1:0-64186 GCA_963705785.1 uncultured Solirubrobacterales bacterium
ATGTGTCGCGTACCTTTTAGACGACTACGTATTGCGGCTCATCTGGCCTTCTCTACCCTCGAGCTAGCCGCCGGCGAGGCCAAGCGCCGCAGTGTGGCCGTGGGTGACCGCCTGGATGTGCAGGCGGTCGGCGAGCCACAGCTCGCCCACGCCCTGTCCAGCACCCTGACCAGGATGCACGGTGACGACGGGGGCCCACGCGTGCTGCTGATCTCCACTGACCGCAGGTTTCGCTCGGTGACCGCCGCACTCTTCACCCGCCGGGGCTGGCCCGTGGCGGTCGGGAGCTTTCAGGAGGACGTCGGCGCTCTGGTGGCCAGCGCTCAGCCCGACGTGGCCCTGATCGATGCCACGCATTCGTTGACGGCGGCCGCGGAAACCGTGGCTCGCCTGCGCCGGGGGGACCGTGCCCTGGGTGTCGTTGTCGTGTCCGACGGCAGCCGACCCGCCCTCCCCGCGCTTCCTGTGTACCCCAAGTGGGGGCCCTTTGAGTCACTTTGCCTGGCCGTCGAGCAGGCCCGCCGGGACGGTCGCGGCGACGCCAGGCTGTCGGTCGGGGACGAGCGAGGAAGGAGCGCGCATGTCTAAGCCGAGCAGCCGGCAGTGGTTGCACCCTCACAAGCTCGAGTACGTCCCGCTGAACGCCGAGATGGCGGTTCTGCGTGTGGTGGCGGGCCTGAACCGTGGCATGCCCCTCCCGGCCGCCCCGGTGCTGGTCGCCGGCGCGCCGCACAGAATCGTCCGTGCCCCCGTCCTCGGCAGCGTCACTCACCGCCCGTCCCGGCGGATGCGGACAGCCGATCATCTGCTCTGGCGGGTCACGTTCGCCCTTCCGATCGAGGTGCTCGAGTGTCCAGAGACCCTGTTCGCTCTCGTCGCGCGCGACCACATGCCCACGCGGCTTCCCCGTCCGGAGCTGTCGAGCATCGAGGAGCTATGCCGGCACTGGGAGCTCGGTGCCCGCGGGCCTAGCCTGATCAGCGGCCTGACCTGGCGACGGGCGGCGGCACTCGGCACGACCGTGGCCGTGGCCGGGAGCTCGGTACTTCCACCTGCGATGGCGCTGGCCGACGGCCCTGCGCACCGGGTCGTGGCACACCACGCTGCCGTCCTTCGGTTCCACAAGGCGCCCGCACCCGCGGTGTCCGCTCGCCCGGGGCGCCTCGTCGTGGCCCAGCGCGTCTCGGGCCAAACCGGTGAGTCAACGCATGTGGACCTGGCCAAGCAGGCGGCCGAGCATCTTCATCGCCACCACCGCCACCATCGTCACCATCGGACCGTGGAGGCCAAGCCGACCAACAGCACTTCAATCACGACCTCTCCGGCGCCGTCGCAGTCCTCCGGCGGGGCCTCCGGCTCGGGATCGCCAGCGCATGTCCTCGCTCCGCACACATCCCGCCACTGGCACCACCGTGACACCGCCGGCCGGACGATCGGCCAGGGCGGCGGCTCTGGGTTGTCCACGATCTCGCCCGCACCCCCGGCGGGCCTGATCGGTACCGGCCCGCACTCCTCCGGCGGGGCGCATCACCGCACCTCACACCACCACTCGAGGACAGCTCACGGTCAGTGGCGCCATCACCACGGCCACCACGCTGGCGGTATGGGCTCACGGCCTGCGTTCAGCGGCGGAGCGGCCCTGCCATCGCTCAAGCCGCACCCCTCGGCTCCCCCCAGGCCGACCTCGACTGAGACCCAGCCAGTGGCGACTCCCACCCCCTCGGCGCTTTCTTCATCGGGCACCAGCTTCCTGACCACCGGGATGGGCATGAGTGCGGGAGAGGTGGCTCTCCTGAGCCACCTCTCCGGCCTGTACGTCAAGGGACTCCAGCCGCCGGCGTTCCTGATCCCGATCTATAAGAAGGCCGGCCAGCGCTTCCACATCCCCTGGCAGGTCCTGGCGGCGATCAATTCGATTGAGACCAACTACGGACGGGACCTCCATATCTCCTCGGCCGGTGCGGTGGGCTGGATGCAGTTCATGCCCTCGACCTGGCGGGAGTACGGGCTGTCGGTCACCGGCAACGGGCCGCCCAACCCATACGACCCGACCGACGCGATCTTCAGCGCCGCCCGCTATCTGGCGGCCAACGGCGCCCCCCATCACCTGCGCAAGGCGATCTTTGCCTACAACCACGCGGTCTGGTACGTCGACTCCGTCATGTGGCGGGCCGGGATCATCAGCGACCACGTCCAAGGGATCCGTCACCTGGGCGGTTACGCCCTGCCGCTGGACGGCAAGTACATGCGTACCTTTGGACGCACGGACGACGGACTCGACATTGAGGACGCCCCCGACGGCGCCGCGGTCTACTCGATCACACCCGGAGTGGTCACCGCCGTCGCCAGCGACCCACGGGGTTCGGCCCCAACTATCCGGTAATCCGGGTCACCAAGGGCCCACTGACCGGCCAGTACATCTACTACGGCCACGTGGCGGCCAGTCTTGTCAAGGTCGGCCAGCGTGTGCTGGCGGGCCAGCCGATCGCCATCATGGGACACACGGGCGACGCGGCCAGCCTGGGGCACGGTCACATTGAGATCGGCTTCTCCGACAGTTCCGGCGACCCGCTCAATCACCACGGCGCGGTGGCCTGGACGCCCTCCGGTTCCGCGATGCGGCGGGTCCTGGTGGCGCTGGCGGCCGGATTCCACATCACGGTCCGCTAGCCGGAATGCCGCACTGGGCAGGCAGACGCCGCCGCCCGCTTCCAACTGCGCGGTGGGGTTTGAACTCCCACCCCTGAATGGGGCTCGGAAGCGCCCAAACGCCCGGCATATTCTGATATACTGAGATTTAGAGTATCAGCTCTCCACGGGCCAAGGTGTGACCGACTGAAGTTGTAGCCTCGTCGTTCGCCGGGCGCGCGGAGCCGCGCAACCGCTTCAGCCGAGGGCACGACCATGCCGGAGACAGCCCCACGAATGGATCACCAGCACTCACTGCTGGCGACGCTGGATCAGGTCGCCCGGACCGTGGAGGCGGCCGGCACGGGCACGATCGACCCGGAGGAGCGCGCCCGGGCCCAGAACCTGGCGCTCGCGCTGGCCAACTCCGGCGGCGGCTCGCTGGCCGGCACCGTCGCACCGGTTGTGGTGTTCGTGGCCTCTCTGCTCAGCGATATGGCCGTCGACCTGGCTGCGGATGTTCCCGCAGCAGCGAGGCTCCTGGGAGAGCTCGATCAGGGCGCCGGACTGCCGTCCACCGCCGTGGGCCATGAGCTGCTGCGAGCGTCTCGTGTCTCGCAGCTGCCGGCGGATGTGGCCCTGCATGTCCAGCTCACACTGGTCCAGCTGTTCACCCAGGCGCGAGGGGTCTCGGTCTGGACGGCGCCGCCCGGGGAGCGCCCACGGCGGGCGGGAGCGGTCGGCGACGGGGGAGGTTCAGCCAGCGAGGCCGAGCGGATGGCCGAAACGATGCTCGGCTCCTCGGCGAAGCGCGCACGGCACAGCGACGCCGTCGCCGGGCTGGTGGTGGAACGGGGACAGCTGCCGACCGCAGTGCTGATCGCAGAGAGATCGGGAGCGCTGGCGCCGGAGACGGACGCACTGCTGGAAGCGGCGGCACCAGCCATCGGGGCGATTCTTGACCGCATCGAGTTGCTCAACATCGGGGGACTCGACGGCCCGTCCGTCACCTCCGCGCTCGAGCGTCGGCTGGCCCGGCTTCGCTACGACCTCCACGATGGACCACAGCAGGACGTCCATCTGCTCGGGCTCGACCTACGCCTCTTCCGAGACCAGCTCTCGCCGGTGGTCCGCGACCAGCCCGATGGAGGTCGACTCCTGGGCCGGCTGGACGACCTCGAGGCCCAGCTGGTGGCGCTCGACTCCGAGCTCCGGCACATCTCCACCTCCATGCAATCGCCGTTCCTGCCCGCGGGCACGCTGGCCGACGCCCTCCAGGACATCACGGAAGCCTTCGCCTCGCGCAGCGGGATCCAGCCCGAGGTCCAGCTGAGCGGCGACCTGACCGGGCTCACCGACTCCCAGCAGATCACCCTTCTGGCCCTGATCCGTGAGGGGCTGAACAACGTGCAAAAGCACAGCGGCGCCGAGCGGGTCACGATCGCGATCGCCGCCCACGAACGAGGCGTGGACGCCCTTCTGACCGACGACGGGCGAGGCTTTGACCCTGAGGCGACCCTGGTTCAGGCGGCCCGGGAGGGCCATCTGGGCGTGGTCGGCATCCACGAACGGGCCCGCATGCTCGGCGGACATGCTCGGATCGAAAGCCGACCTGGTGGGCCGACGGTGATCTCAGTCACGCTGCCGTCGTTCAAGGTTGGGCGCGGCGGCGCGACGCAGTCCTCGGCCAGCGCCCGCTGAGTGCGGTCAATCCCGCCCAGCGGCAGCTGAGCGCGGTCAGTCCTCGACCAGGCCGTGCCCAAGCGCGTAGCGCACCGCGCCCGCGCGGTTGCTTACGCCGATCTTCCGATAAATGTTCGTCAGATGGAACTTGATCGTATGCTCGCTGACCCACAGATCACGGCTGATCGCCGCGGTCGTCAGGCCAGCACCGACCGCAGCCAGGATTGTCTGCTCGCGGTTGGTGAGGACCGGCTCCTCCGGCTCTGACGGCGAGACTCCAATGACTGGCGGAGCCGACGGGGCGTGGAAAACGGCGCCCCTGGAAACCTGGCGTAGCACAGACGAGATGTCGACCGCTGTGGTCGACTTCAGCATGTAGGCGTTGGCGCCGGCGTTCAGCGCGCTGTCAATCGCCGGCCGGTCATCACACGCTGACAGAACCACGACCTTGATCCCGGGCCAGCGGTCCTTGATGGCCTCGATGTGCTCGACCCCGGACACCCCCGGCATCCGAAGGTCAAGCAGCACCACGTCTGGACTGCGGCGCTCGATAAGGGCCATCAGCTCGCCACCAGATCGTGCCTCGCCGACGACCTCGAAGTCCTCGGACTGCTCGATCGTTCGCCTGACCCCGGCGATGATCAGCGGGTGGTCGTCTGCGATCAGCACCCGGATGGTGGCTCCCCCGCCGTCGTACTCGGAGGAGGTGGTGTCGGTCTGCCCGTTCAAATCACTCGTCACAATGTTCATATCGGTCCTTTGGGCCTTGCGCCCAAGGCTCCGCATTGAGGGGCTTCCTCTATGTTCGGCAACAACGGGCTCGTTCTTGAGGTAGGCCCCCCGCCCGGGGGGACGCTTCATCGCAGAGCGGTTCGACGTCAACCGAGGTCCACCTTCGACGCAACCATGGACGAATGTTTGATTGACGCGCGCCCAGGGGGCGCCTAACTTTGCCGTGGATGGACCTGAAGGGGGTTCGAGCGGGGCGGTGCCTGCCTTGTCGGGCACCCTCCCGCTGGGGGCTGTCTGGAACTGGGACGATCCGACGACTGACCGGTGCTGTCGGCCTGACCGCGGTCGCCGTCGTGGTCCAGCTCGCCCTGGTGAGCCCCACTGCCCTGGCCCGGAGCGACGTCGCCCCAAACCCGCCGTCCAACTTCAAGCCCGGTCCGCTGCCCTCCAGGTGCCTCAGCGCGCCCACGGGAGCGACGTGCATCAACGCCGCGGTCTTCTATCTGGATCAGGCCCGGGCCAGACTCCACCAGGGGCCGTACAAGCTTCCGGCTGATTTCGTCAAGCTGGCTCCAGACCGCCAGATCCTGATCCTGAGCAATCTCGACCGATCCGTCTACCACCTGCCGGCGATCACCGGGGTGACGGCGTCCCTGGACAAGGTGGCGAGGGGCGGCACACCTGGCAATCCCGGGGTTCGGAATGACGGCGATCCGGTCCTGACCGCAGCGGGTGTGCAGACGACCTCCAACTGGGCCGTCGGCTTTCCGAACATCGTGCTGGCCTACGAGGCCTGGATGTACGACGACGGCCCCGGGAGCGGCAACCTGGACTGCACGTCGTCAAACCACGCCGGCTGCTGGGGCCATCGTCAGGATGTCCTGACCGATTTCGTCGCCCCCGGATCGAGCGCCATGGGCGTGGCGGCGGGCAGGGACACCGGAGGCCGCCCGAGCTACGCGATGCTGATCGCCCAGGGCCACACCACCTACACGAGCGGCTACTCGTATCGGTGGACCCAGGCCATGGCCGACGGCGCCGGCACCCACAACTACGCGGTCAAGCGACCCGATACCCGGTCGGTGATGATCGGCACCGCCTCCATCCACGGCAGCACGCTGATCGTTCAGATCCAGGCGCCGGCTGGGATCCGGACCAAGTGCTCACTCAGCCGCCGCACGGGGAAGCACTGGAGCCGCGCCAGCTACCACCCGTGCGGCAGGATGGTCGAGTTCCACAACGTCCGGCGCGGCGAATATCGCCTGCGGGTCAAGTCGTCCCTGGGCACAGAGACCAGGGACTACACGATTTCGTGACTCGCATGAGGACGTGACGCGATGGCCGTGGTGATGTACGTCAAGCCGGGCTGCCCGTACTGCCAGGCCGCCCGGGAGCATCTGGCCGAGCAGGCCGAGACCGTCGAGGAGCGCGACGCCACCCAGAGCTCCGCCTGGAAAGCCGAGCTGATGGCCTACACGAACAACCGGGGAATCGTGCCCACGATCGTCCGGGAAACCGACCAGGTCCAGGTCGGTTTCCCGCCAGGCCGGGGCTGACGCGTCTACTGAGCGGTCGGTCGATCGCTGCCGGTGGCCTCATCGCGAGGCGCTGACGGTAAGTCCTATGCGGCGAGGGGCTCCTGGGGCGACGTGCAGAAGGCGCACCGGTGGGCCTCGACGGGGATCAGGCTCAGGCACTCGGTGCACGCCCGCGTCTCGGACTCGACGTCGGGCTCGGTCTTGCGCCGGCGCATCAGGGCGTTGATCGGCTGCACGACGAAGAAGAACACGGCGACCGCGATCGTGACGAATGAGAACACGCTGTTGATGAAGTCTCCGTACAGGAAGTGGCTGGAGTTGATCGTGAACGAGAGATCTTCGAAGCTGGGCTGGCCGAAGATCAGAGCGATGATCGGGGTGATCAAGTCGGCCACCAACGCCTTGACGACGAGCCCAAAGGCCGTCCCAATCACCACCGCCACGGCCAGATCGACCACGTTTCCGCGAAGCAGAAAGGCCTTGAAATCCTTCAGCATGGGTTCCCTCCGTCCGGTTGTTGACCACGTGCTCCGGCGCGGCCCAGCCTAAACCGGGCCAGCGCCGGGGAGGGATTAAAGTGGGGCGAGCCACGCCGGGCCGCGACCAGATGTCCGCGCAGCTTGCGCACACCTCGGCGGGAATCAGCCCCAGCCGCATGAGCAGCCGAAAGACCTGGCAGCCCACGCAGAAGGCGAAGATCGCTTCCAGACCCGCGGCGACGATCATCGCCACCAGCAGTCCGTCGGCCGCACCGGTCTGACCGAAGGCCAGCGCCAGAACCGCTCCGACAGTGGTGATCACGGCTCCGATGGCCTGGGCAAAGCGCTTGGGCGGCCCGGGAACGTACCTGGGGGCGCCAAGCCGCGGGGCCACCACGCTGGAGGCCAGGCGTCCCAGTGGGCTGAGCGTCGGTCCGGTCAGCACCCGGGCCACGAACCCGTAGGCCATCACGGCCAGCAGCCAGTGGGCGCCGGTAGCCAGCGCCGCCATGGACAGAGCGAGCACCACGCCGGCCACAACCCGGGCCGCCTTCTCGTTCACAGGGTCGGGAAAGGAGAACAACCTGCCCATGGGTCAAGCGTAGTTCGGCGGCTGCCTAGTGCCGGCAGTCTGCGAATACGTAACAGTCGAGCCGCGGCTCGGCGCTCAGCTGCTGGGCGGTCTCCTGGGCGCGACCGATGTCGGCGAGGTACGTGGCGTAGTTGGAGGCGAAGCCGCCCGGCTTCACCCCCGGCTGGAAGGGGTGCGCGCAGACTGTCCGGGGGACCGCGCCGGGCTCGGCCAGCGACTCGTGGGAAAAGGCGTTGACGGCCAGCGCGTAGCCGACCGGATCGTAGGTCCCCATGGCCAGATGATCCGACGTGTCGTTGGGACACACCTGCTGCACGGCGATGTTGGCGATCCGGCCGCCGCCAGTGTGCAGCGAGGAGCTGCCACTCGAGTTGAGGTTCGGTACGACGATCTCGTCCGTGCGGCTGTAGACGACCGTGTATTTGATGCCGGCGAAGGTCTCGGCGTAGCTGTTGAGAGCCTGCATGAAGTAGGAGCCGGCCGCCTGCTGCCAGTCGGCGGCCGAGCACTGCTGTTGACAGGTCGCGTTGGCGTCCACCGTGCCGTGGTTGGAGGGATCCAGAGCCACGAAGGTCCTGACCAGACGTCTGGTGTCGGGCCAGAACCGCAGGGCCCAGCGCGGCACCATCCCACCCTGGCTGTAGCCGAGGATGTCCACCCTTCGCCCTGACCGCCGGGCCATCGCGCGAATCGCATATACGACGTACTCTCCGGCAACCTGAATGTCGCCGGTGGCGTGAGCGGGCAGGGTCACGGTGCAGTACGCCCAGCGGCGAGCGGCGAAGGCCCGCTCGTAGTTCCAGGAGAAGTTGGGCCTCGGATCCAGATCGGTCCCCGGCACGAGCAAGATCGGATCGCGGGCGTCGTGGCTGATCCCAGGTGTGCACGAGACTGCGGCCCGGAGCGTTTTTATGGGAACGCTGAGCGCCGGTCCGCGACGATCCAGAGGCGCGTACTGCGTCTGAGCGGCGGCCCGCGCGTACATTGGTCGAGCGACGCCCGAGGACACGCCCGCTAGAACCAGGGCCAGCGCCGCCGCTGACCCCAGACAGATCACGCCAACCCAGCCTCGCCTGCCCGCCATCGGGTGGATTTTAGGGAGCCGTTTGGGGGCCAAACGCCGGTTGACTGCTAATCGCCGGACCGGCGGACCAGATTGATGATGCGCCGGAGGAGGCTCGGGGCGCCGCTCGAGCCTCCGTCATCCGGATGGGTCTCGGCGTACCGCTCGGCCCTGGCCTCCAGTTCTTGCTCGCGAGCCCGTTCGACTTCGGCTCCAAGTTGGGACTCCGGGACGAACGACATGTCACAACCTCCTGGTGGGACCGGAAGAAATCGTACGCCCCCGACAGGCGCTCAGCTGACCTCCATCACCTTGGCGGTGGGAATCGCCGCGATGAGGGCCTCGGTCTGGACCGCGAACACGTCGTGTGGCGTGCCCGCCGCTGCCCACACGACCTCAAAGCGCCGCAGCGACTCATCCACTGTCGTCGCGACCTCGACGTCGTGACCGAGCGGGGGTACACCGCCGATCGAAAAGCCGGTCACGGCCCGAACGCGGTCAGCTGGCGCCGGTACGAGGCCGAGCCGCTCGGCATCCACGCGGCGATCTCCCGCACAGAGAACCAGGACCGGCTCGTCGTCACGCAGGAAGATGAGCGACTTGACGATCTGCCCCACCTCCACTCCCAGGGCGGCAGCGGCCAGCGCCGCGGTCCGAGCGGAGTCGCTCAGGGTCCGAACCTCAATCTGGAGACCGCGCTCGTGAAGACGCTGAGCCAGGCGGGCTGCGGTGGGATGCATGGGCGTGGAAGGTACAGGTGGCCTGACGGCACACGGTTAAGCGCCATCCAGGCCGGCAGCGATCACGACCGCCGCACGCTCCTGCGACGCGTACGTGGCTCGCAGCGCCGCGACGGCGCTCTCGCCCTCCGAGCCGGAAGGCAACGGGCTATCGAGCAAGATCGCCCGGACATCCCGGCCCAGCGGCTCTCCACTGATCCGGTCGGCCAGCATGCCCAGGGAGTCGGCGCGCACCCGCGCCCCCTCAACAAACGATCCGATCACAGTCTCCCGGGCCAGTGGCGCGGCGCCGAAGATGCGGGCGTGCAGGACGGCTGGATTGACTCCATGGGGTCGAACAAGCGCTCGCCGCTCATCCTCGGAGAGGCCGGCCTCTTGGGCCAGATAGTCGATCGCTCGGGTCAGGCCCTGAGCATCCACCGGTAGCGATTCTCGGAGCTCAGCGGGCAGGCGCAAAGTCAGGTCCGCATGTTCGGCGGCGGCGGTCCGCAGCAGTTGCTCAACGTGTCGCTGATGAGTCCCCGTCATCTCTCCACGGTCCAATTCTCGTCCACCACGCCGCGGGTCCTGGACCGTGGTGTACCGGAGGGGGAGCGACGTGGGCTGGTTGGTTGTCTGAGATCTAGCCTCTCGTCCGTGCGCAGAGTGCTGGTAACGGGAATGTCCGGGACGGGGAAGTCGACCGCACTGGGCGAGTTGAGCAAACGCGGTTTCCGCGTCGTCGACACCGACGAGCCCGGGTGGACTATCTGGGACCAGCAGGACGACGGCTACGTGTGGAGAGAGGACCGCATCGCCGAGCTTCTGTCCATCGACTCCGGGCCAACGCTGTATGTCTCCGGCACGGCGTCAAACCAGGGCCGCTTCTATCCGCGCTTTGACGCGGTCGTGCTCTTGAGTGCTCCGGCAGAGGTTCTCCTGAGTCGCATCGACAGCAGGACGACGAACCCGTACGGCAAGACATCCGACGAATGGGCCCTGATCCTTGGCCAACTCGCGGAGGTCGAACCGCTGCTGCGGGCGACGTGTACCCATGAGATCGATACGGCACGACCCGTCAGCGAGGTTGTGGCGAGACTCGTTGAGATCGGAGAGCAGGACATCGCCTGAGCTCTCGCCCGTTGCCCGCCCGCCCGATTCGGCGACCGACAGCGGGGTCAGGAGCCTGGTTTTGTGCCTAGGCCTGCTGGCCTACGGGTGGCGATGTCGCCCCGGGGCCACCTTGCCGCCCCGGCACGCCCGCGGGCCACAGGAGCACACCACCAGCCGGTGAGCGCGATGATGGGACCTGATCTGCCGGTGACCGCGCCGGTGGGGCGCCCGCGCTCCAGGCGCCGGGCAACCACACACCACCACCAGCCGATGAGCGCGCCGAGGCGACACCGCCTGCCGATGAGCACGACGATGGACCGGCCGCGCTCCAGGCGCCGGACAACCACACACCAGCACCAGCCGATGAGCGCGCCGCGGGGACCTGATCTGCCGGTGACCGCGCCGGTGGGGCGGCCGCGCTCCAGGCGCCGGGCAACCACACACCAGCACCAGCCGATGAGCGCGCCGCGGGGACACCGTCTGCCGAGGAGCACGACGATGGACCGGCCGCGCTCCAGGCGGGCCCGGCCGGAGGCACGGACCGGGTTGAGGGAAGGGGGTCCGCCGTGGGTGTGGACGCGACTGGTTGGCGGCGTAGGCGCCGCTGGCCAGTCCGGCGGCTACGACGAGAGCAAGTGGAATAAGAAAGCGCTTGGGCATGGCACAACTGTCGCGGGCCGCGCATAACGCTGGCGTAACGGCGTTATGCCAGCGTTACTTGCGCCTCGCCCGCACCATGGCGGCGCCACGCTCGCCCTGTGAGTCCCAGGTCCCGAGCGTCCACGTCTGAACATCGCGCTGCCACGCAACCGAACGGTCCAGTACCTCCCAGTCGTCGACGAGCATGTCACTGAGTTCGGAGAGCGAATACGTCCTCTGGAACTCGTCGGCGCTCGACTCACGCGCACAGGGGACGGTGAGGACCATGACCCCGGCAGGATTGAGGCGCCGATGAATCTCGGCAAGCGCCGCGCGGTCCGATCGGCCTCCCTCGACCGGTTGCCTGTAGCTGCCGAGCCCGAAATGCTCAATGGCTGAGAGTGCCAGCACCACATCGAACTGCGAATCGGCTTCCAGCTCCTCGAGCCGGACCGCGTGCTCGCGGAGCTGCGGGTGCTTCAAGCGATAGCCCCGCGGATCAACGACGTGCACCTCGTGTCCCAGGCACGCCAGTGAGAGCGCCACGGTGCTTTCACTACCGCCGACATCAAGAATGCGTAGGGGACCCCCCATGGTCGCCAATGACGCAAACACGTACGGCTGCTCGACTATGCGTTCACTCACCCCCAGAACCTCAACCGCGTTCTCCCGGTAGTGCACCGGCACGGGCGGGTTGAACCATAGGCCTGCCCGCGCCGCGAGTCCGTCTGGACCCTCGGCCCAGTTCATCCATCTAGCCGTATCAGTTGGGAGGGCAAGCTCGTCCCCGGGCGCGAGTATCGCCAGTCGGCGCTCGAGCAAAGATTCGCCCAGCAATTCGGTCACATGACGAAGCTCGCCTTCGAGACGGTCTTGGCGATAGTTGAAGCCGTTGAGCATCCATTCGAACCGACGGTCAAGAAGCCTCCGGGCGGGCCAACCCAGAAGGGTGCGAAAAAACCCCCTTCGCTGATCATTGGTCGGCTGGTCCACCACCCGCATCAGACTAGCCACCGGCCACAGCGGCGGCAGGGCTCGCCGGTTCGGCGACGAATGGTGGGTCCGTGGCCGCCGTGAAGCGGGTTCCTTTGACCAAGCCCGAGCAGCGGGCGCGCTACCGGCTGGCGCTCGCCTTCGGATCGGTCACAGATTTCTGGGATCCGCGCCTCGCCTACCGGCGGCTGTTCTCCGAACTGCTCGGCACGTTCCTGCTGGTCATCGCCGCGGCCGGGGGCGGTCTGCTTCACGGCAAGGGCGAGATCAGCCTGTCCGCGGCAGTCGTGGCCCCGGGGCTAATGGTGATGGCCGTCATCCTGTTCATGGGAGCGGTCTCCGGGGCTCATCTGAACCCGGTGGTTTCGCTTGCCTTCGCGTTGCGGGGCGACTTTCCGTGGAAGCGGGTGGTCGGCTACGTCGTCGCTCAGCTGATTGGGGCGACGCTCGCGTGCCTATTTCTGCTGGCCATATTCGGCAACATCGAGCACCTCGGCGCGACGCTGCCGGGGCCGGGCTACAGGGCGTGGCAGGCGCTCCTGATGGAGATCGCACTGACGGGAGGGCTCGTCAGCGTGATCCTGGGGACCGCTTCGGAGGCCCAGAACGTGGGCCTGTTCGGTGCGTTCGGCGTCGGCGGCTACATTGCGTTGGCTGGCCTGTGGGCTGCGCCGGTGAGCGGAACGTCCATGAACCCGGCGCGCTCGTTCGGTCCGGCGCTGGTGGCCGGGGACTGGACGGCGTACTGGGCCTACGCCGCCGGGCCGTTGATCGGCGCCACGCTTGCGGTCGGGTGCGCGTGGATCCTCCGGGGTCCCGGCGGCGACGCCGCCGCCAGGGCGGCTGCGACCGGACGCCTGGATGAGCTGACGCCCGAAAAGCGAGTCGGATTGGAGTAGATCGATGCCTAAGCAGAACAGCGCCAAAGGAGAGCCCGCTCGGGTCCCTATCCGCTGGCGCAAGGACGTCGCCGAGCACGACTACGCGGCCGCGCAGGCGTACCTGTCGCTGCAGTTGGACGAGCGCGGGGCGGGCCAAGCTGTCGCAAAGCTGCGCAAGACCAAGCTGACCACCCGCCGCGCCAACGACATTCTGCGGGCGGCTGGTCTCAGCGCCGCGCCGCTCGACGATCCGGGCGTCGTCAAAGACCTGATCAAGGTGATCGAGGGCGATGCGTTGAGCCCCGTACTGGTGATCTCGAGCCACGGGGCGGCTGACATCGCCGACGGCTTCCATCGGGTGTCAATGGTGTACCGGGTCGACCCCTACGGCGAGGTGCCGCTCAAGCTCGCCCAGAGCGACGACTTGGAGACCGAAGCTAGCTGATATGGCGCGCCGCCTCAGATGTAGCCGTCAGGGGAAGATGACCAGCCAGCCCGACTCCGGGACCGACGGGATGGAGCTGCCGGCATAAAATCGCCGCCGTGCCGTTCTCGCTCAGGAACCTCCGGGAGGACCTGGAGGACGTCGGGTCCAACTTCGACGGCGCGCCGGACCTGGAGTTCCGCCTGGCGAGCAAGGCGCTCAAACTCGAGCAGTCTGGCCTCAGCTATCAGCGCATCCCGCCCGACTATCGCTTCCCGTACGGCCACGCGCACAAGGAGCAGGAGGAGGTGTACGTGGTCGTGGGCGGAAGCGGGCGGATGAAGCTCGACGACGAGATCGTCGAGGTCAAGAAGTGGGATGTGGTGCGCGTCCCGCCCGGTACGTGGCGAGGGTACGAGGCCGGGCCAGAGGGCCTCGAGATCCTCGTCTTCGGCGCGCCCAATCTCGGCGACAATCCGCGCGAAGACGTCGAGGGGCACCGGGACTGGTGGGCCGACTAATACCTCTCTGACCGCTATCCAGCTGGGCCAGCGGCGACCGCGAGGCACCGGGCTACATCCGTCGCCGCTCGACCTCGATCCGACCGACAGCGGTTACTTCCGGGCATAGGTCGGAGATAACCGCGGGGTGGCTGGGCGAGGACTCGCCGCTAAGCGTGTGCGACTACCTCGCTCACATCGTTGACCTCGATGGTGGTTCCGGGAGGAACCAACGACGGCACTAGGTCAGACGCGGCTTGGGCGTTCTCCTCTGAGTCAAAGACGACGATCGATCGTCCGACCCCGTCGCCCCGGGTCCAGTAGCCGGCAACGAAGCCCGCAAGCTCCTTGACCCGCGGCACGACCTGCTCGCGCAAAATCGAAGGGTCGGCGTTATCTGAGAGCTTCACCGTCACGAGCACCGCATGCATCGTCGCCTCCATCGTTGTGGTTCGATCCGCCGACCCTATCCGAAAGCTGCGCCTCGAAGTTGCGCCGCGGCTGCGAGCGTCGTGGCGCGCATTGGCAACGTGGCCGGGCCCTTGGCGATGGTTCGATTAAGGGGCCAGGGACCTACGGCACGGTGGTGTCGGATCGACCCATTCGGGACTTGTTCGCCACCCATCGAACAATCCGACCGAACAAAAACCCCGCCTGTACGGGGCTTTCCGAGTGGGCCGTGGAGGACTCGAACCTCCAACCTTGGGATTAAGAGTCCCCTGCTCTACCAGTTGAGCTAACGGCCCTTGAGGGCGATCTTAGCCAGGGCGCTTGGGAGGTGCGGCGCCCGGATCAGGCAGTGATCGAGCCCGAACCGTGCGCCGTTTCGGCGACCGCCGCCCTCAGCACTGCGCGGCGAGCTTGGGATTGGTCTTCGCCGCTTGGAGGCTCGTGGTCAGCGCCTTGCGCTGAGGCTTGGGCACGAGCGTGAGGGCCTTGCCCAGGGCCAGATCGCCCTTCCTGGTCTGTCCAGCGGCATAGGAGGACAGCGCCAGGCACTCATAGCCCTTGATCGCACCGGGGGCCGAGGCGGACTCGACCTCCCAGGCGCTGGCCTCACCGGCGTAGTTGCCCACCGAGGCGTAGACCCGGCCGGCGAGGACCGCGATCCCGTTGGGATCCTTGCCCTTCGTGAGCTGGAGGTAGCGCTGCCAGGCCTGTCCCGCCAGGGTCAGCTCCTTCTTGCCGGAGGTCGTAAAGGTCTGGGTCGCGGCGTCGTAGTTGCCGCCCTGTCCGGCGCCGGTCCAGCGAGCTTGAACGAGCTGCGCCCAGGCAGCGGGGCTGTTCGGGTTGGCCTTGACGGCCTTCTCGGCACTCTTCTCAGCAGCGCTGATGGTCTGCTTCTGGCTGCCACCTCCCCCGCCGTTGAAGGCGTTGAGCAGCCCGCCGCCGCTCACGCCCGTGCCGACGCCGAACAGGATCAGGCCGCCACCCATGAGGATGGCCAGCGTTAGGTACACCCCCCTGACGGTGGTGCGGCGCCCGCGGCTTCGGAGGTCAAACAGCATCTGCTAGCTCCCCGGGTTGCTCCCCAGGGGCTCGGAAAACTCGGCCGCGGCACGCGCGGCAGCGCGACGGTCAACGATCTTCAGCAACACGATACTGGCCAGATAGAGGAGGACTAGGGGAGCAGTCTCGAGCCCGGTGGTCACCGGATCGGCCCCTGGTAAGGCGGCGGCTATCACCGCGATGATGACCACAGCGTAGCGCCACTGCCTTGTCAGGGTGGAGGAATTGATGATCCCGAGCTGCTGAAGAGCCAGCATTCCCAGGGGAAGCTGGAAGGCCACACCGATCCCGAGCATGGTCAGGATCTCGAACGTGAAGATGGACTTGGCTTGGACGAGAACCTGGAACTTCGTGTCGTTGTAGCCCTGGAGGAAATGGACCGCCGGGGGCAGGACGACGAGGTAGGTAAAGGCGACGCCGAGCGCGAACAATGCCGGCGCGACCACCATCACGGGCAGAGCCACCCGGCGCTCCTTTGGCGTCAGCGCCGGGATCACGAACGCATAGGCCTCGTAGATGATCAGCGGCAACGTGAACAGCAGGGCGAAGTAGGCGGACACGGCCAGGGTGGTCGTGAAGCCCTCCCCGACTCCTATGACGATCGGTTTCTCCTTGAGCGATGCCTTCTTGGGAAGCGCCGCGGCCGCCTCCTGGGCCCCCTGGGCGATCTGCCCCGCGGCTGCTCGGTCCACTGACGAGAGCTTCGGCGAGGCGGCCAAGACGTTCGCTCCACTCTCGACCTTGAGCAGGCCTTGCCGCTCAGTGACGGAGCGATTGGGGACCGACCCCAGGCTGCTCTGACCCGCGACCTGCGATTCGTGAGGCAACGCTCGGTTCAGCACATTGATCAGCGGCCCGTTCTGCCAGAAGCAGATGCCGAAGGCCACGATCAGGACACCGAGGCATATGAACACCCTCGAGCGCAGCTCGTCGAGGTGATCGACGATGCTCAGCCGATCCTCGTGCCCGATGGGCCGTAGAGCCTTCATGGCCGCCCGGCTCCTCCGCCTACGCCGCTAGGAGCGCTGCTCTGAGGTTGCTACGGGCTCCGATTCCGGCCCCCGACCGGCCGGGGGCTCGACCGGAATCGAGGCGGGCTCGGCTCCAGGGGGGCTCGCGGTGGTCGGCGGGGTGGCGCCCCCCTCACCGATCCCGGCCGGCTCCTCATCGTCGTCGTGATGGCGGGTGATCGAGTCCTTGAACTCCCTCATCCCCTCGCCGAGCGACTTGCCGAGTTGGGGCAACCGCTTGGGGCCGAAGAACAGCAGCACGACCAGCAGGACGATGAGGGCATCCGCCCAAGGCTTGGCAAAGATCATGGCTCGAATTCTCCAGAGTGGAGTCGGAGGCACAAGGTTAGCGCCCCATTAATGGGATTTCGTAAGGGAAGGAAATTGCGCAGAAACCCCCTCAAGCTCTGCAGCGAGACCGCCGATAAAGCCAGTGATGGGAGGCCCGATGGAAGAGAAATCACCCAATCACTCGGTACATCGCATCGTTCTCCCGAGCGGCCGGAAGATTGACGTCGTTCGGTTCCACGATTCCCCCGCTGGCGGCCAGCGCGAGCTGCACGTCTGCCCCGAGTGCCAATGTGAAATGGTCCAGCCGATAACGTGGACCGAGGCCTCCGACGAGCAATGGGAGCTGCTGCTCCGCTGCCCCAACTGTGACTGGAGCACGGAGGGAGTCTTTGAGCAGGCCGCCGTGGAGGACCTGGAAGAGCGGCTTGACGAGGGTCTCGCGGAGATGCTGTCCGACCTGCAGCGGCTGACCCAGGCCAACATGGCCGAGGAGATCGACCGCTTCCTGGCGGCGCTCCAGGCCGATCTGATCCTGCCTGAGGATTTCTAGACCTGCCGCGACCGCGGCCGGACCGTGATCGCGGTGAGGGGCCGCGATCGCGGTATGCCCGCAGCCGACACGACGTCTGGCTGCCTACGAGTAGCGGTCGACGACACCGTCGGCCACGAGCTCGAGCGACCAGCGCTGGCCCTCTGTAAGTGCGGGCAGCGACTCCTTGGCCGCCGCCACCAGGTCCAGCGCGCGCGAGCGGGCATCGGCCAGAGCGCCGCTGACGACGATCCGCTCGCACACCTCGGCCGCCTGCTCGGGAGTGCGAACCTGGTGGAGATCCAACTCGGCCAGAGCCGGCTGGCGCTCGCGGGCCAGGATCATCGGGAGCGTGACGGTTCCGTCGAGTAGATCCGCCCCTCGAGGCTTGCCCGTCCGCTCCGGGGGACCCGTCACGTCCAGGACGTCATCCAGCAGCTGGAAGGCGAGCCCGATCTGCTCACCGAACAGGCCCAGCTCGCTCACCGGTCCACCGACAGCCAGGGCTCCGAGCTCGCAGGCCGCCCGAAACAGGACCGCGGTCTTCAGCCGGCAGCGCTCCAGGTAGCGCTCCACGGAGACCGCGCCGTCGAACGCGTCCGCGCGCTGCATCAGCTCACCCTGAGCCAGCTCGCCCGTGGCCCGAGACAGGATCCGGACCGCATCCACCGAGCCCGACATGGCCAGCTCGGCGAAGGCCCGGGAGAACAGAAGGTCTCCCGTAGCGATGGCCAGGGCCCGCCCGCCCGCGGCAAATACCGTGGGCCGCCCGCGCCTCAGGTCTGACCCGTCCAGCACATCGTCGTGGACGAGCGTGGCGCCGTGGATGAGCTCAACGGCCACCGCCGCCTGGACCAGCGCCTCGCTCTCGGGCGGTGGCGCGCCGGCGGCCAGGCAGACCAGCAGCGGGCGCAGCCGCTTGCCTCCCGCGGCGATCATCTGCCCGGCGTGCCCGGCCAGAACCTCGCCGTGTCCGCTGGCCAGCTCGACCATCCGGGCTTCCACCCGCTCGAGCAGGCGGGCCAGCGGCTCGCCTCCCACCTCGACCACGCTCTGCACGGTGTCGGTCGTCACGCCGTCGGCACCGAGCCGGCGTGGATGGCGATGATCCCGCCGGCCGTCTGGAGCCAGCCGACCTCGCGCAGGCCGGCGGCCCACATCAGCTCGGCCAGCGCCGCAGGCTCGGGAAAGCGTCTCACTGATTGAGGAAGGTAGCTGTAGGCCTGCGAGTCGCCGGCCAGCCGGCCGAGCCTGGGCACGATCACCTCAAACCACACCTCCAGCAGCGTGGACAGCGGCGGGCGGGTCGGAGTTGTGATCTCCAGCACGACGACCCGGCCGCCCGGCCTGACCACCCTGACCATCTCCTCCAGGCCCTTGTGGAGGTCGGCGAAGTTGCGGGCGCCGAAGCCAACCGTGGCGGCGTCGAAAGAGTCGGCGCCGTAGGGAAGGTCCAGTGCGTTGGCGGTTTCAAAGTCGACCGGCAGCCCAAGCCGGTGCGCCTTGGCCCTGGCCAGACCGAGCATGCGCTCAGAGAAGTCGCCGCCGACCACCCGACCCGACGGCCCCACCCTCCTGGCCAGCTCAAGGGCCAGATCGCCCGTGCCGGTGGCCACGTCAAGCGCCCGTCCGCCTGGTGTCAGTCGGGTCAGGTCGGCAGCCCGGCGACGCCACCTGTGGTGCAGGCCGGCCGTCATGACCGTGTTCATCCGGTCATAGAGACCCGAGATCCGGTCGAACATGGCCCGGACGTCGGCCTCGTCCAACACTCCGGGGGCGTGGGTGCCGGGAGCGGAGGGTGGGAGCGGTCCGGCGACCGCGGACTGTGCACTGAGCTCCACGCCGGCCCCGCCAGCTACTGAAGCTGAGCTAGGAAGCCTACGACGGCCTGGAACTTCTGCGGCGGGAGATTCTTGAAGGAGGGCATCGGGGGCGTCGGGTTGCGCAGCGTCGAGGCGATCCCCGCTGCGGGCAACCGAGACCCAACGGTGGTCAGATTGGGTCCCGGTCCATTGTTGCCGTTGGAGCCGATCACGTGACAGGCCAGGCAACCCGACTCGCCGACGACCAGCTCGCCGGCTCGGAACGTCCGGGCCTGGCTGGCCGACAGGGTCGCCGGAGGCGACAGATCGACCGAGTTGGGCGAGCCGGTGTTGGCGCCGCTGTACGTGAGGTAGGCGATCGCCATGATCGTCAGGATGCCGGCGGCCAGGGCCACGGGCCGGCGCTCTATCCGCCGCTCAGGGCTGCGGTCGTAGAACGGCAGCAGGAACAGCAGGATCATGCAGATCGTGGGCACGCCGATCGTGGCCATGGGGGTGAACACGGGCACGTTCTTCATCACCCGCAGGACCTCGAACAGGAAGTAGAAGTACCAGTCTGGTCGAGGTACGTAGGTGGTCGTGGTGGGATCGGCCTTCGGCCCCAGCTCGGCACCGAAGATCAGGGCCAGCAGGATGATCACGATCATCACGATCGCCGCCATCGACCCGTCCTTGGCCACCGCGTAGGGG
This sequence comes from uncultured Solirubrobacterales bacterium, assembly GCA_963705785.1. GTDB lineage: Bacteria > Actinomycetota > Thermoleophilia > Solirubrobacterales > Solirubrobacteraceae > Palsa-465. The sequence goes on from CAVPKV010000069.1 coordinate 19,837, forward strand.
AAGAACGGCTTGCCCTCGTTCTTCAGGATCGAGTACTCGCGGAGGTAGGCCTCCTTCTGGGCCTGGTTCATACTCGCCGTCCCGCGCTCATACCTGAACCACCTCGTGCTCCGCTTCGACGGCCGGGTCGTCCTTCTCGGGCTTGAGCCAGGGCGGCGCGGTCGTCCCAAGGCGGGTGACCAGGTACAGGTGGGCCCCGATCAGGGCGATGATCGCGCCGGGGATGAGCAGCATGTGGATGGCGTAGAACCGCGACAGCGTCGTAGCCCCAAACTCGTTGCCGCCCCGGAGGAAGTCCGACAGGAAGGGGCCGATGAACGGACCGCCCGAGTTGATGTTCACGCCCACGATCGAGGCCCAATAGGACCTCTGGTCAAACGGGAGCAGATAGCCGGTGAAGCCCATCATCAGGGTCAGGATCAACAGGACGACGCCGATCACCCAGGTCAGCTCCCGCGGATACTTGTAGGCGCCGTAGAAGAACGTCCGCGCCATGTGCAGAAAGATCAGGATGATCATCACCGAGGCGCCCCACTTGTGCATGGCGTGCACAAGCTGCCCGGCGAACACATCGTCGTTGATGTACCGGATCGACTCGTAGGCGCCGCCGGCCGCGTCGGGCTTGTAGTACATGGCGAGAAAGACGCCGGTGACCGCCTGGTTGAGGAATGCGAACAGCGTGGCCGAGCCCAGGGTGTAGGCCCAGTTCGTCCCCCGCGGGACCTTGCGGAACATGATCCAGCGCAGCGCTGGCGAAAGCGAGGTCCGCTCGTCGATCCAATCAACGGCCGTGATCCCGCCCTCGACGGGATCGAGCCCGCGCTTGGAGGCCTGGCCGGGCTTGCGCGGCTTGGGCTGGAGTACCTTGGGTAGCGGCGGAGCGGGGAGGCGGGGCATAGCGGGCTAGGTTGAAGGAGGAGGTGGCGTCGACCAGCGAGCCGGATAGAGATATTGCCCGATCCCGTCAAGCGGCTCGCCCGGATCCCTGGGGGAGAAGCGCTGGAGCTCGGAGTTGACCGAGTAGCGGGGGCCGATCTCAACCAGCCCCGTCGTCTTGTTCAGTCGGGTGTAGAAGCGGTCCAGGGGGCGCACCGGGGGCCCACCGGCCACCATCCCCCGGAGGTTGTAGACCCCGCCGTGGCACGGGCAGATGAACCGCTGCGCGGCCGACACCCAGCGCACCGGGCAGCCGAGGTGCATACACCGTGACGACAGCGCGATCCAGTGGTTCCACTGGTCCTCGGGCTCGGTGTCGACGGCCGGGTTGCGGGTCCGCACATAGGCGATCGAGTTCCCAGCCTCCCCGATCCCGGGTACGAGCACGATCGCCTTGGCCACGTAGTTGTTATTGGGGAAGTCAGACGGCGGGCCGATGGCCTGCCACTCGACGCTCGGAGAGACCTTGAACACGGGGGCCAGAGCCAGGCCGAGCGCCGGCAACGTGAATGCGGCCGCGGCCACGCCGCCCGCCCCGTGGGCCACGCCGGTCATGAACCGCCGGCGGTTGACGGTCTCGCCCTCGAACGCACCGGGAATGTTGCGGTCGGCGGTGTATTTGGACTGGGTCTGTCGGCGATCGGGCACGGGGGAAAACTCCGGCGGAGTCAGCAATTGAACAGCGCAGGACAGGCTATCGTCAACAACGAGGCGACCGTCACGAAGCCGACCGGGGCGGAGATTTGGCCCCGTGCTCCGGTCAGGCCGGCTGAGCGTCCCTGAGCGCTGGAACCGTGACGGCGATCAGGGCCTCGCGGGTGCTCGCCGCCTGGGTGCGGGCCTGCGCCTTGGCCGCGGCATAGGCCTCGCTCGCTCCCCAGCCGATCGCGCTCGCCCCGGCCCTCCAGATGACATCGGCCAAACCCGGGTCAGCGGCAGCGTGGGCCTGGGCCACGAGTGAGATCACGTCCGCCAGCTCGGCCACGGCCTCCAGGTCGCCGAGCGCGGCCAGCCGGGCCAGGCCGAGCGCGTACAGCTGATCTCCCAACAGGAGAGCGAGATCGGCGTCGTCGGTGTGGACGAACTGGGGCAGCCCGTAGTGCAGCCGCGAACCCTCAATGATCAACTCGAGCAGCAGCTCGTACTCCGCCTCGCGCCCGGCCGCGCGAGGGCCACCGGCCGCTCGGTGAGCCAGGTCGCCCCGGCGAATCCGGCCATTGCCATCCTGCGGCACCGACTCGGCCAGGATGCCGCCCTGGGCCCGCAGCGCCTCGACCAGCGCCTTCACGAGGCCAGCTCCGCGAACGCGGTCCGGGCGGCGTCGACGGTGCGCTCAACATCCGCGTCGGTGTGAGCGAGTGAGGGGAACCAGGCCTCGAACTGCGACGGCGGCGGATACACGCCCTCCCGCAGCAGCACCCGGCACCAGCTCCCGTAGGCCGCGAGATCACAGTTCATCGCGCCCGCGTAGTCGACCACGGGGTCCGCCGTGAAGAAGGGCGTCACCAGTCCCGTGACGGCCTGGACCTGGATCGGTACGCCGGCCTCGGCCGCGGCCTCCCGGAGCCCGTCGGCCAGCAGTGAGGTGGTGCGATCCAGGTGTCGGTACGCAGCCGGGTCCAGCAGCTCCAGCGTGGCCAACGCGGCTGCGGTGGCCAGCGGGTTGCCGGACAGCGTCCCGGCCTGGTAGACGTCTCCGGCCGGGGCCACGAGCTCCATCAGAGCCGGGGCCCCGCCATAGGCCGCCGCGGGCAGACCTCCCCCCACGATCTTGCCCAGGATCGTCAGGTCGGGGAGCACGTCATAGCGCTCCTGGGCCCCGCCAGACGCGACCCGAAAGCCCGTGATCACCTCGTCGAAGATCAGCAGGGCTCCGCTGTGGTCGGCGCACTGCCGTAGCACCTCCAGGAACCCGTTCGCCGGTGGGACGACGCCCATGTTGGCCGGGACCGGCTCGGCCAGGATCGCCGCCAACTCATAACGCCCGCAGGCCTCCCTGACCGCCTCGGGGTCGTTCCAGGACACGATGACGGTGCTCTCCACGGTGGCCTCGTCGACCCCGGCGCTGGCGGGTAGGCCCTGCGTGGCCAGTCCGGACCCGGCCTGGGCCAGCAATCCGTCCACGTGCCCGTGGTAGGCCCCGGCAAACTTCAGCACATGGCGGCGGCCGGTGGCCGCGCGGGCCAGGCGGAGAGCGCTCATCGTCGCCTCGGTCCCGGAGGAGGTCAGACGGACCATCTGGACCGAGGGGACCCGGCGGGTGATCTCCTCGGCCAGCTTGACCTCGCTTTCGGTGGGCGCACCGAAGCTCAGGCCGTCAACGGCGGCCTCCACGACGGCGTCGACCACCCCCCGATGGGCGTGGCCCAGGATCAGAGGACCCCACGAGCTGACCCAGTCGACGTAATCGTTGCCGTCGACGTCGGTCAGCGTCGAACCCTCCCCTCGGGCGATGAATATCGGGTCGCGGTCGATCGCGCGCATCGCCCGGACGGGCGAGTTGACGCCCCCCGGCATCAGACTCCGGGCCCGGCGGTAGAGCTGTGAGGACCGCTCGGTTGAAGGTTGTGTCGTGCTCACACCCCGGCGTGGTCGCGTTCCCAGGCGCGGTAGTCGCCGGTGAAGTAGAGCAGACGGATCTTCTTGAACTCGGTCGAGGAGTAGAGCGTGGCCCGGTCCCCGATCCCCGTGTCGGTGGCGATCGAGTCGAGGATCGCGTCGCACTCCTCCTTGGAGCGGCCGTGGGCCATCGTGAAGATCGAGTACGGCCAGTCGGCATAAGTGGGGCGCTGGTAGCAGTGGGAGATCCCTCGGAACGCGGCCATCCTGGGGCCGAGCTCCATGACTCGCTCGTCGGGCACGTTCCACACGCCCATCCCGTTGGCACTGAAGCCAGCGCGCCGGTGGAACAGGATTGCCGCCACCCGCCGGAGCAGGCCGCGCTGCTGCATCTCCCCCAGCTTGGCCAGGAGCTGCGGCTGGTCCATGCCGAGCGCGTGGGCAGCCGCGGCGTAGGGCTCGGGCACCACCGGAAGGTCTCCCTGGGTGGCCCGGATCACGGCCATGTCCAGCTCGTCGTAGGGCTGGGGCGCTATCTCGACCGGCGGAGCAGCCTCCACGGCTCGGGCCAGCGCGTCCGTGTCTCCCTCCATCTCCAGGTCCATGCGGATCTTGAACAGCTTGAGCGTGGGCAGCTGGCGGATGGACTCGGCACCAGCCACGCGGCCCAGGACGTCCAGCGTCCTCTCAAGGCCAAGCGGGGAGTCCGGCTCGGTGGCGATGGTGAACCAGATGTTGAACTCGTGGTTGCGCAGATAGTTGTGGGACACGCCGGGGTGCTCGTTGATGATGTTGGCCGCCCGCCACGGGTTCTCGGGATCGACCTTGGCCGCCACCAGCATCGACGAGTAACCCAAGGCGCGGGTGTCGAAGATCGGGGTGACCTGCCTGATGATCCGCTCATTGATGAGCTCCTGGACCCGACCGATCACCGCCTCCTCGGCCAGCTCCAGCTGGCTGGCCACGTGCTGATAAGGGCGCCGGGCCACCGGGAACGAGCCCTGCATCAGGTTGAGCAGCCGCTTGTCGGTCTCATCGAGCGGGATGGCCGCGCCGTGCTTGCGCGAGCGGAGCTTGGCTCCGTGACGGGTCGACGCTCCGTCTACCGCAGCCACGTCGCCACGTCCTTGGCGTGGTAGGTGATCACCAGATCGGCTCCGGCCCGTCGGATGCCGGTCAGCGCCTCCAGCACCGCCGCGCGCTCGTCCAGGTAACCCCGGGCGGCCGCGGCCTTGACCATCGCGTACTCGCCGGAGACGTTGTAGGCGGCCAGTGGCATGCCCGTGGCGTCCTTGATCCGCCGGATCAGGTCCAGGTAGGGCAGGGCCGGCTTGACCATCAGGATGTCGGCTCCCTCCTCAACGTCCAGCCGGGCCTCCCGCACGGCCTCGCTGCCGTTGGCCGGGTCCATCTGGTAACTGCGGCGGTCGCCGAACGAGGGCGCCGAGTCGGCGGCCTCCCGGAAGGGTCCATAGAAGGCCGAGGCGAACTTGGCCGAGTAGGCCAAGATCGGCGTCTCGGAGTACCCATCCTCATCCAGGGCGGCTCGGATGAAGCCCACCCGCCCATCCATCATGTCGCTGGGGGCGATCAGGTCGGCGCCGGCCCGGACCTGGGAGACGGCCGTGCGGGCCAGCAACTCGAGCGTGGCGTCGTTGTCCACACTGCCATCCGGGCGCACCGCGCCGCAATGGCCATGGCTCGTGTACTCGCACAGGCACAGGTCCGTGACCACGAGCAGATCCGGATGAGCTTCCTTGATCGCCCGGGTGGCGAGCTGGACCACGCCCTCGTCGTCCCAAGCTCCCGATCCCTCGTCGTCCTTGGACGCCGGGAGCCCGAACAGGAGCACGGCGGGAATCCCCAGCTGGGCGGCCTCTCCGGCCTCCTGAACCGCGTGGGCGATCGACAGGCGGTCGATCCCGGGCATGGCCTCGATCGGCTCACGGCGGTCGAGGCCATGAGCCACGAACATCGGGTAGATCAGGTCGGCCGGGTCAAGCCGGGTCTCCCGGACCAGCCCGCGAAGCTCGTGCGAAGCACGCAGGCGCCGGAGCCGGGTCTGCGGAAAGGCCATCGTGTCTTTGAGGATACCCCGGGGCCTCGGGCCGGTGTGAGCGGTGCAAGGGCCCTGGCCGGCCAGGTCGTCGAGTACGCTTGGCCGTATGGCCGGCGACCTCCAGAAGCGCGGCAGCTACACACCGCGTCGGACTCGAGAGCAGCGGGCCTATCGGCTCGCCGTGGGCGGGAGCGTGTCCGGGATCGTCGGCGTGGTCGGGCTGGTCCTGGCCGTGGCCGGTGCGGTCACCGCCGCGCTTCCGATCATCGCCCTCCTGATCGCCGCCCTGTGCGCATTCGGCTTCATGCGCACGGTCGGAACCCGCTGACGTCCGCGGGCGCGGAGACCTTGTAGAGCTCTCAGGCGAGGCGCCTGAGAGCCAGCCGGGCCACGACTCCGAACGCGATCGCCAGCACGACCAGATGGGCGAGCGGGCCGAGCATGCCCGGCGAGGCGGCGCTGAAGGCGTTGCCGGTCGCGTCCAGCGCGGCCCGGAAGGGGAACACGAACGCCACAACGTCCAGCGCCGACCTCACCCCACTGGACACCGCCGTTCCCGGCACCAGGGCCACGAAGGCCACCGGTAGGGCCAGCAAGACGGCCAGCAGCGAGGCCGCGCTCACCTCCCGAGCCAGCGCCCCGATGGCCACGCCGAGCGCGCCGAAGGCCAGCCCGCCCACGCCCACGGCCACCACCCAGAGCTCAAACCGGCCCCAGTCGAGGTGCACGAACGTCGAGATCAGCGCGGCCATCAGCAGCGCCAGCAGTCCCGCCCCCAGGGCGGATAGGACGACCTTCTCCCCGAGCAGGGCCTCGGGGCGCACCAGCCCGCGAACCAGGCGCGAATACGTGTTCTCCGAGCGCTCTACGGCCAGCAGGCTGGCCGCCAGCACTAGCGTGACCAGCATCAGCGACACGACGACCGCGATCGTGGCCGCGTACGAGTCGGCCGGCGTGGTCCGCCCGCTCAGTTGGGTCTGCTGGACCGTGAGCGGCGTCCCAATCGACCCGAGCACCGGGCTGGCAAAGGCCAGCCCCTGGATCGCCAGGCCTGCGAAGTTGACGACCTGCTGGAGAGCGGGACGGAACGCCGAGCCGCGGGGCAGGGCTGTGATCGCGCCCTGAATCAGCGAGCGGGAGGTCCGCAACCCGAGCAGCTTCACGTTCGTCCCTCCGATGTTGACCGTGCCGCCCTTGAGGACCTCCTGGAGGTCGCTGATGGCGACACGGAGGACCTGCTTGGACACGGCCTGCTCCACCTGGTTGAGGTTGGAGTTGATCGTCTGCTGGACAAACTGCTGCTCCAGCGGATTGACAGAATTGATGATCAGCTGGACCGTCGGACTGCCCACGCCCTGGGTGACCAGGCTCTCAATCTGCGACGTGATGTCCGCCGGGACGATCAGCGCGGCCAGCGCCTGGCCATTCCTGACCGTCGCGACGGCCTGGGCCCGAGAGTGGACCCTGATCGGCTGGATCGACTTGAACAGGGCGCTGGCGTAATGCGAGACGTTGATCGTCTGGCTGCCGAACCGCACCTTGCCGTGGCCCGGTGCGATCTGGCTGTAGTACGCCACCTTGGGCTTGCCGGGGGGGCTGGACAGGGCGAACCCGATCATCAGCGCCACGGCCACCGGGTAGACGACCAGCGTTCCCACCAGCAGCGGGGACCGCCGGAGGATCTGGAGGTCCTTGACCAGCAGCCAGCGCATCGCCTAGCGGCTCTCCCCGTAAGTACGGTCGCGAGTCACTAATGCCCGCGCTCGCGGAGGAAGCGAACGAAGGCGGCCTCCAGGTCGCGGGACCCTCCCACGGCCTGATCCAGACCATGCGGCGTGCCCTCGAACAGCAGTTCGCCGTCGACCAGGGCCAGGACGCGGGTGGCGTAGCGCTCCACCTCAATGATGTTGTGCGTGGCGAACACGACGGCCGTCCCCCGGCCGGCCAGCGTGGTGATGAACTCCCACAGCCGCTCCCGCTGACGCGGGTCGAGTGAGGCCGAGGGCTCGTCCAGAAGCAGGGCGTCGGGCTCTGACAGGAGGCCCACGCCGATGTTGACGCGCTGCTGGTTGCCGCCTGACAGGGTCCCAACCTCGTCCTGGCTCCGGTCCTCCAAACCGATCTGCTGCAGCATGCGGAGCGTGGCTGCGTCGGGATCGGAGAGCTTCTCCAGCCGCGCGAACAGCCGCAGGTTCTCGGCCGCCGACAGCTTCGAATACACGGCGGGTTGCTGTGGAACCCATCCCATCGGGCGCTCGGAGGAGCGGACCACCGTTCCTTCGGTGGGCTCAAGCACTCCGGCCAGGATCGATAGGAGCGTCGTCTTTCCGGCCCCGTTGGGACCGATGATGGCCACGATCTCACCGGGATGGATCTCGAAGCTGACCGGGCGAAGCGCAAGCCGAGCCCCGAACCGCTTGCTTACCGCGGCGACGCTCAGCAGGGCCCGGGAGGCGGTGGAGGCTGCGACCGACACGGGGCCGGAGGCTAATGGACGGGCTTTAACGCCGTGCTATGCGAGCTCACTCTGGGGTAACCCCGTAGCCCGGGATCGGCACCCCCGCCTCAGTGAGCTCATCGGGGTCATCCGAGCTGCCGTCCGGGTCGTCCGCCGCGTGCTCCGAGACCGGCGGCCGCACCCGGTCAGCGGACCCGGCCGGTTCAGGAGGCTCGCTGCGACGCTGAGGACTGGGTGGCGGCGAGGCGCCGGCCGGCGCCGGCGTGCCCCAGGGCTCCAGAACCATGTGGCGCCGCAGGTAGGCCGTGGTCTCGCGAATGACCGCCACGACGGGCAGCGCCACCAGCGCGCCGGCGATTCCGTAGAGCTGGAAGCCGAGCAGCAGCGAGAGGATGACCAGGATCGGGTTGAGCCGCAGCGAGATGCGAAACACCTGAGGCGCGACCACGTGGCCCTCGAGCTGCTGGAGGGCCACGAACAGCAGCGCGACCCAGAGGGCGGTGATGGGGTCGGTGAACAGCGCCACCAGGACGGGGGGCAGTGCCCCCAGGATCGGACCGATGTACGGCACCAGCTCCATCACGCCGTAGAAGCCGCCGAAGAACAGCGCGTAGTGGGCGCCGTCGGGGAAGATCCCGATCGACCCGATGATCCACAGGCAGAGCGCCGCGCTGGATCCCATGATCAGACTGAAGAGCAGCTGGCCGCGCACGTACCCGAACACGGCCTTCTGAACGAGCAGCGGGTAATCGTCAGCCGGTGTGCCGTCACCCGGGGGCATGATCCGCCTGACGAGCGCCCCAATGTCCTTCGCGTACACGAGCAGGTAGATCGACAGCACGAGCACGAGCACTAGATCGAAGGACAGCGTGATCGCCTTGCCGAGCAGGTCACGGGTGAACGACACGATGCTGCCCGAGTTCTTGAGCACATCGTGCTCGAGCGTCTGGAGCGCGCTCTGGCCCTGTTTCTCAATCTGCACCTTGATCCCGTGCGTGTTGAAAAAGTGCTGCACGTTGGCGAGGTCGTGATTGGCCTGCCTGATGATGCTGGGCACGTTGTGCTCAAACCGGACCACCTGTGTGCCGACGGGGTTGGCCAGCAGCACCCCGATCCCGGCCAGGACGGCCAGCAGGCCCAGGTAGACGAGCAGGATCGCCAATCCCCGCGGAACGCCCCCGCGGCCCAGCCGCTTGACCAGCGGATTGAGGATCAGGGCAAACGTACTGGCCGCAATCAGGACCAGCAGGACCGTGCCCGCGGCCCGGGCCAGGGCCCACAGCCCGACCAGTGCCAGCGGGAGCAGCACGAGCTGCATCCACCGGGGCAGAACCACCGGTGGTACCGGACCGGGGGCAGCGGGCTGCACGACGGTCGGCTCGTCGGCGGGGGGCCTCGGCGGCGCGGCTCGTTCTGAGTCTCGCCCCGAGCGAAAACGCCTGGAAAGCCCGAAACGCATCCAGCTGGAAGTATGAGGGTCGGCCAGACGTGAGCACAGAAACCAGGATCCTGTTCGTCGGTGATGTCGTGGGAAGCCCCGGACGTCGGGCGCTGCGCGGCCTGCTGCCCCGGCTTCGAGAGCGCCACGACCCGCAGTTCGTCGTGGTCAACGGCGAGAACGCGGCCGGCGGCGTCGGTATCACGGCGAAGGTGGCCCGCGAGCTCTTCTCCGCCGGGGTGGACGTGATCACCCTGGGCAACCACGCCTACCGCCACCGCGAGGTGTACGGCTACCTGGACGAGGAGGAGCGGATCCTCCGCCCGGCCAACTTCCTCCGCAGCCAGCCCGGCCACGGGTGGTGCACCGTGACCAACGACGGCGTGCGGCTCGGTGTCGCGTCGCTGTCGGGCAACCTGTTCATGAAGTCGTGGCGCCCGGCCTTCATGGAAGCCGACAACGCGCTGCGCGCTCTGGAAGGCCAGGTCGACCACCTGCTGATCGACATGCACGCCGAGGCCACGAGCGAGAAGGTCGGCCTGGGCTGGTACCTGGATGGTCGGGTGACCGCCGTGGTGGGCACGCACACGCACGTCCCCACCGCCGATGGCCGCGTCCTCCCGGGCGGGACGGCCTACATCACCGACGTGGGGATGACCGGCGCGAGGGGGGGTGTGATCGGGGTCAAGCGCGAGCAGGCGATCGAGGCGATGCTCACCCAGATGCCGGTCAAGTTCGAGACGGCGGAGGAGGATCCCTGGATCAACGCCGTCCTGATCCGCGGCTCAGAGCCGATGCGCGCGAGCGGGATCGAGCAGATCCTGGAGCGGGCCGAGTAGCAGGAATGGCGGGCGGGGCCCGGGGCGACGGCGCGCGGCGCGCATTTCTGCACACGGCCGGCGGACGCCCCAAACGTCACATCCATGCACCAAGGGCCGTTTCCCGGTACGAAAGGTGCTCTATACGCCCCTGATGTCACGCGAATCCGGAGCGGGACCAAGCGCGTTACGAAAAGGGCGGCCAACCGTGCGGCCCTCCCGCCGCGCGCCCGCCCTCCCAGCCCCCCGCTCCTACGCCGGCACCACGGCCCCGGCATCGCCCACCGCAAGGGGCGGTGCGTCCACCCGGCTGCGGGGTGGCACCTCCTCGGCCTCTCGACCCGGAAAGAACCCGAACACCCCGACCGCGACGGCGGGGAAGAACCACACGACGTAGGAGTAGAGCCAGTAGTTGGCCACGAGCTGGAGCGCGATCACCACGGCACCGGCGAGCGCCGCGACCTCGACCACGCCCCGCCGCCGCGGGACGAACGCCAGGACGATTGCCAGCGCGATCACGGCTCCCTCCAGCAGATGCTGCTCCAGACCGAGCCCGCCCCACAGCCCCCAGACCGAGAACGGTGTGACTCGGTCGGCCTGGTAGGCGATCGTGTCCCGCCAGAAGGCGTCGAGGTTGCCATGCAGAAGCACCGGCAGCATCGCCAGGCCCACGACCGCCGCAAAGCCCACCACGTACAGCGCCAGCGAGCGCTTGGCCGGCCACCGCGGCCCGATGCCTCTCCAGAACAGCGGTCCGAGCGCCAGCGGGGCAAACTTGGTCAGGCCGGCCGCGGCCCCCAGCGCGCCCCGGGCCGGGGCGGAGCTCAGGACCAGCAGCGCGGCCAGGACGAGCAACCCGACCAGCGTGTCATTCGTGTCGGAGGCCAGCGCCCACAGGGAGAACGGGTAGGCCGCCCAGGCGAAGCCGAGCACAATCCCCAGCGTGGGACCTCGGATCCGGCGCCCCAGCAGCACCAGTCCCAGCAGGGTCAGGAGGTCAAAGGCAATCGCGGCCGCGTGCGCGGCCGGGAGGTCATCCCAGGTCCCGCTCCAGCCGAAGGCGGCCACGGCCGGGGCATAGGCGTAGTAGTTGATCGGGCCGTACGTGTCGCCGCTGGCGTTGTCGGCGGGCCAGTGGCCGTAGAGCGGCTTGTCGTGGATCAGACGGTTGGCCCCGATCACTCCGGCGTAGCCCACGTCGATCACATTGGAGTCGGTCACGTTCAGGCCGATCCGAAAACCAACCAGGAAAACGGTGGCGACGGCCAGCCAGGCCACCGGGACGCGGAGGGGAAGCGGTTTGCGCGGCCGGCCCCTGCCGAACGCCAGCAGCAGCATCCTGGCCATCAGGTAGATCAGGAACGGATACACCAGCGGGACCGACAACCCGATCTGGGCATGGTCAAACAGGGCCAGGGAGATCGAGAACCCCAACAGCATCAGCAGGTCGAGGTGAAGCAGCGACCACCCACCTCTGACCCGCACCCACCGGCCCCCCCGTCGGCGCGGCCAGGGGAGGAAGGGGGCCATGAACAGCAGGCACATCGGCAGCCACACGTAGAGCGCGTTGACTCGCCGGCCGAAGGCCCCCTGGTAGCCGCGCGCCATCGTCCAGGGCACCTGGAAGCCCGTCCAGACCTGCGTCACCTTCCGGGTGCCGTCGCTGATGTAGACCTGGATGACCTCCTTCGTGCTGTGGCGGGCTGGCGAACCAGCTCACCTGCCAGTAGCCCGGGCCCTTGGTGTACGTGTAGGGCTTGGCCCTGGGATAGCGACGAAGCTCGGCCCGGACCTTGGTGTTGGACGCGCCATTGCCAGCACGCGGGCCGCGGTCAGGTTGTAGCCGGCGGGCGGCTTGTTCAGCGCCGTGATCAGCACCGCCGTGTTGGCGGCCACGGCCGCGCCGCCCTCGTTCGCGGTCGTGATCGTGACCACCGGGCCACGGCCCTTGGCGGTGGGCGAGGCCGACCCGGCGGCCAGCGCGGACGGGGCAGGCCCAGCCCCACCAGGAAAATCGTCAGCGCTGCAACGAGCCTGCGGCGCCAGCTGTTTAGAGCTTGAAGCTCCAAAGCTTCTGCCCGACGAAGTTCAGCGGCGTTCCGGCGGCGATGGCGATCGCCTGCGCCAGATCCTTCGTCATGCCCGCCCCGCTCACCAGTGCGACCAGCACGCCGTAGCTGAACCCGAACACGACCAGCGACACGGCGAAGAAGCGCATGCCCTGCTGGAGCGGATGAGCTTCCTTGGCACCGAACGTCCAATGCCGGTTCCACCAGAAGTTGTTGGTCACCGACACGATCCAGGCCAGGACGGCCGAGACGCGGTAGTCGATGCCCAGCAGGTGCACGCCCGCGGCGAACACGGCCAGGTTGACCACATAGCCGCTCGCACCCACCGCTCCGAAGCGCACCAGCTGAATCCAGTTGTGCGGCTTGCGGATGCCATGCCGCACGCGGACGTGGAAGAGCAAGCGGCGATTGCTTGAGATTGACCGTGGCCGGGCGGGGGCCAACGGCGGGGCGTTCGAGCGTACTGGTCATGTCTTCGGACATCCGGCGAGAAATCTAGCGGTCTGCGGCTAATGCCAGGCTAAGACTCGGTGTTGCTTAACCGAGGCCTGGCAAGCAACTACTACTCCTTATCGGCAACTCGTTACGGATCTCTAGCCGTCACCGGGGCGATCATGCCCCAGTTGTCCGTCCACACCGAAATGCCGCCGCACCATCGGTGCCACGTCGGCGAGCGTCCACTGCTCGCTGGCCTGGTGTGAATCGGGACCGGTCCCGCACCAGAGAAGCGCACCCAGCGAATCCGATCGGTGAAGCGATCCGTGACTTCCGCCACCGACGTGATCGGCGCCGCCCCAGTCCACGAACTCGTACCCCGGAGAGGCGGAGAGCAGGACGTCGCCGGCCCGTGAGCAGTTGAGCGCCGACCAGATCCGGCTGGCGAACGCTGGGTACTCGTCGCTGGCGATCCGGCCGTCCTGCTCCCGGATCCCCAGCGTGGCCAGCTCGCCCTCGATGCTCCAGCGCCCGCCTCGCTCGTCCTCGAGCTCGCCGCCGGGGGCCAGTCGCAGCTCCCCGCGGGCCGACCGCACGACCGCCTCGCGGTCCTCACCCTCGCCGGCCAGCCACAGGACGAGGTCCACCCCCGGCACGGCGCTGGCCACCTCGACGGAACGCTCCAGGATCTCCGCGCGGCGGTCCTCATCCAGCACGTAAACCATGGCCGCCCGCTGGGCCGGGCTCAACGCGATCTCAGCCCCGATCCCGCTGGCCGCCGACTGCGCGGCGACATCGAAGTCTCCGAACGCCTGGTCGAGCCGGATGCGCTCCTCGACGGCGGCCTGCGAGTGGTCGGAGGCCACAATCACCGCATACTGCTCCAGGAACGCGTCCGGGCCCGCCGGCGACGTGCATCAACCGCTCGAGCTGGCGGTCGGCGCCCGCGATCGAGGTGACCTGCGCGTGGGGACCGTTCTTGTGCGACCAGGCGTCGTTGTCGGGCAGCGAGAAGAGCATGAAGTCGAACAGGTCGTGCTCGACCAGGTACGCCCCGACGCAGCCCGGTGTGCTGGTCCCGGATGCCCGGCATGCCCAGCTGACCACGGCAGCCCGTCTTCCGGCTGGCGTACAGGTCGGCGTAGAAGAGCTCCAGTGGGCCGTCGATCGTCCGCCGGAAGAGGGTCGAGGTCACGATCCGGGCCAGCGCCGTCTCGTTTGACACCTCGTGCTGGTGGCGGCCGCGGTAGATCAGGTAGGTCGTCCCGGCCGTGCGCGACGTCCGCGTCGTCCAGGGTCTCGAACACCGTCTCCACGTCGCGGGAGAGATGCTCGGCGTTCATCCGGTAGACGGTGTCGGTCAACGATCGCGGATACCCCGAACTGGCGGCTGGCCGAGAAGCTCGAGCCGTACTCGACGTAGCGCCCCTCCTCGCGGTAGTACCAGTTCATGCTGGGGATCTGATGGCGATCCGGCCCGACGCCCGTGGTGATCGTGGCCGCGCACACCGGCGTGACGGACGGGAACGAGGCCACGCAGTCATCCACATAGACACCGTCCTCCCGGATCCGTTTGAGCGCGGGGGCGCGTCCGGAGTCGATCGCCCGCTCGAGCATGGAGGGCTTGAGCGCGTCGATGACAACCAGAACGAGTTTCTTCACCTGAGGATGCGCAGTCCCGCGTACTTCTCCGGCTGGCGACGCCAGCCGGAGAAGAGCAGCCAGACCAGAGCCAGGAGAAACAGAACACCGACCGGGGGGGCCAGCACGGATAGACCGGCAATCACGATCGCCGCCCCATCGGCGAACAGCGCGGTGGCCCCGGCCGCCTCTCTGTCCAGCCGGGCCCGGACTCGGCGCAGCAGCGGGACGGTGGCCCCGGCGCCGACCAGCGCACAGGCCACCCCGGCCACCAGGCCGGGCCAGGTGGTCTGCTCGTTCTGGGCCAGGGCCCCGGCGAACAGGAGGGCTCCAATCGCCATCGAGGGCACGAGCATGACCACAATCACGGATCGGCGATCGGCCACCGAGCGCCACCGCCATTCCGCGGCCACAAGCAGGCAGGAGGCCACCAGCACGGCGAGCAGAAACGGGCTTCCCTGGAGGAACGAGTAGTCCGTGCCCTTGAAGTCGATCTGGATGTCGCCGGCCGCCAGCGCACCGGTCACGAGTGCTGGTAGGAGGGGGCGAATGCCGGCGGCCGCGGCGATCCCGAGCCCCTGGAATATGTCGAATGCCAGGTGCATCTCAAGTGCCAGACACACGGTGCTGTACCGTGAAGTTCGGTGACGATAGTGGAGCGGGCAGCTTGAGCAGCCCGGAGGCAGTGTGAGCGGTACTCACGGGCCGCCCGGGACACGGAAGCGTTCGACGGCCAGGGACATCGAGCGCTACGCGGCGCTGTTTGCCAGTCGGACCAAGTCGATGCGCTCCTCGGCGATGCGCGACCTGATGGCGCTGACCGAGCGCCCCGAGGTGATCTCGCTGGCCGGAGGGTGGCCGGACACGTCCACGTTCCCGCCCGACTCGTACGCCTCGCTGATGAGTCGCGTGGCTTCCGAGTCGTGCGCTCGCGCGCTGCAGTACGGGCCCACCGAGGGCCTGTCCGTCGTCAAACGCTGCGTCCGCCAGGTGATGGCCGCCGAGGGCATGGAGATCGACCCGGACGAGGTGCTCGTTACCACCGGGGGCCAGCAGGTCATCGACCTGGTCTGCAAGACGCTGATCAATCCCGGTGACGTGATCGTCTGTGAGGCACCCACATACCCGGGGGCAGTCCCCACGTTCGGCGCCTACGAGGCCGAGGTCGTCCAGGTCAGGATGGACCGCGACGGGATGCGTATCGACGAGCTCCGGCGCACGCTGGAGGAGCTTGACTCCCTGGGGCGCACCCCCAAGTTCATTTACACCGTCCCCACCTTCCACAACCCCGGCGGAGTGACACTGTCTGGAGACCGGCGACTGGAACTCGTACGGATTGCCGCCGAGCGCGAGCTGCTGGTGCTGGAGGACAACCCATACGGTCTACTGCGCTACGAGGGCTCGCCGCTGCCGCCGCTGCGCGCGCTGGACAGCGAGTTTGTGATCTACGCCAGCACGTTCTCCAAGATCCTCTCCCCGGGGGTGAGGCTGGGCTGGGCCGTCGCGCCGGCCCCGGTACTGGAGAAGATGAACATCGGAAAGCAGTCAGCAGATCTGTGCTCGTCCTCAATCTCTCAGTACTTCGTCAGTGCCTACTTCGACTCCCGTCCCTGGGAGGAGTACGTGCGCTCGTTGATCGAGATCTACCGGCGCCGGCGTGACGTGATGCTGGACGCGCTGGCCGAGCAGTTCCCCCGCGAGGCCGAATGGACCCATCCCCAGGGAGGGCTGTTCATCTGGGTGACGCTGCCTGACTACATAGACACGACAGATCTCCTGGCCCGCTCACTGGATGAGCACGTGGCGTTCGTGCCCGGACGGGCTGCCTTCGTGGACGGGCGCGGCGGATCGTCCATGCGGCTGAACTTCTCCGGCGTGGACGAGGCCCAGATCAGAGAGGGGATCCGGCGCCTGGGAGAGGTCGTCCGCGAGCAGGTGGCGCTGTACGGCACGCTCACCGGGTCACATCCCGTCGTGCGGCCGCCCGTCGAAGCGGCTCCGCCGGCGGCGGCGGCCGAGCCGGCACCCGACAGCGACGCCGAGTCCGCCCCGAGCCAGCCCCTGTCCAACGTCCTGAGGCTGCCCCGCACGCGCGCTCGCTGAGCGCCGCCGACGGAGGTTCGCATGCCGCGTGTCGCCGTTCTGAAGGGTGGCCGGTCGCTGGAGCGCCAGGTTTCGCTCCGCTCTGGAGCCCGGGTCGAGGAGGCCCTGGAGCGCCTGGGACATCGGGTCGAGCCGATCGACGTTGGGGCGGATCTGGTCGACCGTCTGACGGCGGCCGAGCCGGACATCGCATTCGTGGCTCTCCACGGGCGGGACGGCGAGGACGGGACGATCCAGGAGCTACTCGAGGTGATGGGAATCCCGTACACCGGGTCCGGCGTCTCGGCCTGCATCCGGGCCGCCGACAAGGTCCTGGCCAAGCACGCGATGCGCGACCAGGGTATTCCCACACCCGACTTCTATGCGTTCAACGAGACGGCCTTCCGGGAACTGGGCGCCGCCCGGGCGCTGCCGGCCATTGAGGAGCGCCTCCAGTTCCCGATCGTGGTCAAGCCGGCCTCACAGGGCTCCGCGCTCGGCATCAAGTTCGCCCGCCGCGCGGCAGATGTGCCCGGCGCGCTGGTGGCCGCCTTCTCCTACGACCGGAAGGTGCTGCTGGAGCGCCACGTGCCCGGGCGGGATCTGGCCGTGTCGGTCCTGGAGGACGGGGGGACGCCGCGGCCGCTCCCGATCGTCGAGGCGGTGCCGGTGGCGCAGGGCGAAGACGACTTCTACGACTTCGAATCCCGGTACGAGATCGGGCGCACGAAGTTCGTCTGCCCGGCCGACCTGGCCGATCCGGTCACCGAGCGGGCCCACGAGCTCGCCGTCGCCGTATACGAGCTGATGGGCTGCTCGGGCTTCGCCCGGATCGACCTGATGTTGGAGAGCGGAACCGACGAGCTGTATGTCCTGGAGACCAACCCGATCCCAGGACTGACCGAGACGAGCCTGCTGCCGCAGGCCGCCGACGCGGCCGGCATCGGTTTCGACGAGCTGATCGACCTGATCCTGAGCACCGCGCTGGCGCGGGCCTAGAGACAGCCGCTTAGTCCGAGCCTCCGGCGAAGTCCTCCGGCGTGACCGAGTCCAGGAAGTCCTTGAACTTCTCGACCACCTCCTCGGTGTCCTCGACCTCGTGCTCGAACTCGATCGCCGATTCGGCGATCACCTCGTCGGCGGCGAAGATCGGAGCGCCGGCCCGGACGGCCAGCGCCAGCGCGTCGCTGGGCCGAGAGTCGATCTCCAGGTCGCGGCCGTTGACCCGGAGGCTGATCGAGGCGTAAAAGGTGTTCTCACGGAGCTCGGTCACGGACACCCGCGTGCACTCGACCTCCAGCTCGCCCAGAACGTCGGACAGCAGGTCGTGGGTCATCGGCCGAGGCGTGGATGCCCCCTGCAGCTTCATCAGGATCGCCGCCGCCTCGGGATGGCCGATCCAGATCGGCAGGAACTTGTTGCTCTCCACGGTCTTGAGCAAGACGATCGGCTGCTTGCCCACCATGTCGAAGCTCACGCCGTAGATCACCACTTCCTGCACGCCTACTCCTCACGAGTCGGGGAGGCGAAGTATAGGCGGGCGCTTCGGCGGCTCGAAAGGGCTGTTCCGCGGCCCGGCGGGGCCGACGGCCGACCCGCACGAGCCGGAAACTCGGTCGAAATCACCGGGCCGAAGGTCAGAGATCTGACCGATTGAGGGCACGATCGGGGGCAGGGTGGTTCAAACCTGGGCTCTCGGGGTAGGGGATTGATATGGCATCGACACTCAGCGCCTCGCTTCTGGAGGACGCCCCGGCGCGCGTGGAGAATCGCGAGCTGTTCATCCGGTGGCGGAAGTTCGATGATCAGGGAGCTCGGGAGGAGCTCGTCGAGCGCTTCCTTCCCCTGGCTCGGAACCTGGCCCGCCGCTACGCCGGAGCGCGCGAGCCGTTTGACGACCTGCTCCAGGTGGCCAGTCTGGGTCTGGTCAAGGCAATTGACCGGTTCGACATCGATCGAGGCGCCGCCTTCTCGTCCTTCGCCGTGCCCACCATCCTGGGCGAGCTGAAGCGTTACTTCCGCGACCTGGGTTGGTCCGTCCACGTTCCGCGCGGCGCTCAGGAGCTGGCCCTCAAGGTCCAGGAGGCCCAGGAGCGGTTGACGACCAAGACGGGGCGCCCGCCCTCGGTCAACGAGTTGGCTGAGTACCTGGAGCTGAGCATCGAGGACGTCCTGGATGCGGTTGAGACTGCGGCCGCTCACCACGCGGGGTCGCTTGACGCTCCCCGTGAGGATGGCGACGAGGAGTCGGGCTCGCTCGTGGACGTCCTTGGGAAGGTGGATGGGCGCTACGAGTTGGTGGATGAGACGGTGACCATCTCGGCCGCCGCCCACCAGCTGTCCGCCCGTGAGCGCAGGGTGCTGGCCCTCCGCTTCGTCCACGATTTGACCCAGACCCAGATCGCAGAGCAGATCGGCGTTTCACAGATGCAGGTTTCGCGGATCCTCCGGCGAGCGCTTACTCAGCTTCGTGAGTTGACCGACGCTCCGGTGGAGGCCCACTCCTAGCAGAGCTGTCACGGAAGGGCCACCCGACCCGGTCCCGCCCAGGGGCCGGGTCTTTTTTTCTCGGTTAGCCCTGCGACATCAGTGGGTTAGCCATGCGACGCCGGGTACTTAGTCTGCGTACGCTCCCTTGCTGATGCCCGCCCTCGCCGTAGGTAAGAGTCGTGTGTTCTGCACCCAGCAATCGGGCCGCCGCCTGGCCCGAGGTGGTGGGCTGGACCTTGCTCGGCCTTCTCGGAACGGCGGCCATGGTGCTCACCGCCGGGCAGCTCACCGGCGGGAGCGTCAGATGGTGGCTCGATGCGCGCCTGGGGGTCAGCGGCTCCGGCGCAGAGGTGATCCTGTACGGCGGGATGATCGCCCTCACCGTGGCCTGGCTCGGGCTCGGCCGCTGGGCCCGAAGCGATGTCCTCACGCCCCGGATCCTGTGGATCGTCGGCCGGACTCTGGGCTGTGCCGCTGTTCCTCGCCGCGCCGGTGTTCAGCCGCGACGTCTACAGCTACCTGGCCCAGGGCACGATCCTCCACCTGGGTCACAACCCCTACCACGACCAGCCCCTGATCCTCGGCCACCTGGGCCAACCGCACGTCCTGGCCGCGGTCGACCCGTTCTGGCAGAGGACCACCGCTCCCTACGGGCCGCTGTTCCTGGAGCTGGTGAGCGGAATCGTGGGCGTGACCGGGTCCCACGTCGTGCTCGGCGCGCAGCTCATCAAGCTGCTCGGGCTGGTCGGGCTGATTCTGATCGCCGTGTGCGCTCCCCGGCTGGCCCGGGCGCTCGGCCACGACCCGGTCCGGGCCACCTGGCTGGCGATCCTCAACCCGCTCGTCCTGTTCGCGCTCGTGACGCCGGGCCACAACGACCTGCTGATGGTCGGGCTGATGGTGGCGGGGGTCACGCTGGCCGTCGAACGCCGGCCGCTGCTGGGAATCGCGGTGTGCGCGCTGGCGGCCACGATCAAGCTCCCAGCCCTGGTGGCCGTAGCTTTCATCGCCGTCGCCTGGGCCCGATCCAGCCGGCCGTAGCCGAGCGCGTCAAACGGCTGGCCTGGGCAGCGGTGATCACGGTGGTCGTCCTCGGCGTCGTGACGCTCGTCGCCGGTGTCGGCGTGAGCTGGGTCACGAGCACGCTGTTCTCGGCCCCGGCCCGGGTCACGCTGGCCATAACGCCTTCCAGCGGCCTGGCGTGCACGGTGGCCACGGTGACCTCGTCGTGCACCAAGGCCCACATCGTCACCCTGCAATCGGTCTTCCGCGGGCTCTTTGGGGCCCTGACGATCCTGCTGGTACTCGAGTTGCTGCGTCGGACGCGGCCGATCAATGTCGCTCGATACGCCGGGCTGGCGCTGATCGCCCTGGCCTTCGGCGGCCCGGCGGCCTGGCCCTGGTATCTCGTCTGGGGGCTGGCGCTGTTGGCCGCCGCACCGACGACTCGGACCGTCGCCTGGTCGCTGGTCGTCATCGTGGCCGGGGCCTTCCTGGTTAAGCCCAGCGGCCAGCTCGCCGTGCCACTCCAGAGCGCCCCCTGGGTGATGGGCGTTTACCTGGTGGCCGCGATTGTGGCCTGGTACAGCTTCCGCCGCGGCCGGCGTGACCGGAGCCCCGAGGTCCTGGCCGGCAGCTCGTCGCTGGTGGCGGACGGCCACCCCGACGGCCGCGCCGGACAATCGGTGCTGGCCAAATGAGCGTCCTGGTCGAGTCCAAGCGCCCGGCGTTGGCCGTGAGCCGGCCCCACCCGGGGCGACTGCTCGACCTGGCGGCCGTGGGAGTCCCCGCCCTGCTGGCCCTGGCCCTGTGCCTGTATGACCTGAACTCGCGCAGCCTGTGGCTCGACGAGGCGGCCAGCATCGCGATCGCCTCCCAGCACGGCGCCGCCTTCGGCCAGGCGCTGGCCCACGACGGCGGGAACATGCTCGGCTTCTACGGCCTGCTGCACGTTCTGATCAGCCTGTTCGGGGACGGGCCGTTCGTGGCCCGCCTCCCATCCGCACTGGCCGCCGGGGCCACGATCGGGCTCACCTCGGCGATCGCCCTGCGCCTGTTCAACCGGCGCGTGGCCGTGGTCGGAGGGGTGCTCGGCGCGGTCAGCCTGCCGCTGGTCTTCTGGGGACAGGACGCGCGGGGCTACATGCTGATGATCGCCTTCCTGTGCGCGTCCTTCCTGCTGCTCGTGGTGGCCCTTCAGCGAGACCGCCCGGGCTGGAGACTGTGGCTGGGCTACGTGGCGGTAACGACCGCCGCCGTGTACATGGGGCTCGAGGCGGTGCTGGCCCTGCCCGCTCAGCTGCTCGTACTGGCCTGGTACCGCCAGCGAGCCAGGTGGGTTATCTCGGGACTGGCGGCCAGCGGCCTGCTGTGCATCCCTCTGGCCGTGCTGGCCGTAAGCCGCGGCTCCGCTCAGATCTTCTGGATTCCGCCGCCGAACGCGTTCACGATGCGCCAGGTCTTGCTCACGCTGTCCTCGGGCGGACTCGAGCCCCAGTTCTACAGCGCGAGCGGGGACGTGCTGCTGAGAATCACCGAGGTGCTGGTCGCCCTCGGCGTGGTGGGAGTCGTGTGGCAGCTGGTGCGATCACGCAGCCGAGCCTGGCCACCCGTGCTCATCGCCGGCTGGCTGCTCGTACCCCCGGTCCTGTCCTGGGTCATCTCAAAGCTCGGTCACTCAATGTTCGAGGCCCGCTACCTGCTCATGTCGCTCCCCGCGGTATCGCTGCTGCTGGCCTGGATGATCGTTGGCCTGGCCGAGGCCCGGGGCACGCAGGTGCTCGAAGCGCTCCGCGGAGTTCCGGTCCTGCGCAGGCGGCAGCTCGGACCCCCGCCGGCCGTGTCCTGTCCGCCGGGCTGAGGGTCCTTGCGGCCGCCCTGCTGGTCGGCCTGCTCGTCCTGCGCGCGCTCCAGCTGGCCCCCAGCTATGGCGTCTCCACTGAGCCCTGGCGGGCGGTCACGCGCCACGTGGTGGCGACGTTCCGCCCGGGCGACTGCATCGCCTTCTACCCGCTGGACTCCCGGATGCCCTTCCGCTACTACCTGCCACCCGGGGCACCGGCGCCGCGGGCGGTCCTCCCGAATCTGCCGTGGACACGGACGGTGCCGTTCGTCGAGGCGTACTCAACGCTCTCTCCGTCCCAGCTGAACCGGGTCTCACAGCAGTGCGGTCGGGTGTGGCTCGTCTCCGGCCACGAGGGTCACAACGACGGCACGACGCTCGGCAAGGTCCACTTCAAGCGCTACACGGCGCTGATCGCGGGTCTGGATAACCGTTACCTGGATTCGCACACGACCAATTACGGTGCCGCCCGGATCATCACCCTGCAGCTGTTCAGCCGACCGGTGTCGAGCGCGAGCGGGCCAAGCCTCTTCTAGAGACCGCCAGATCGCCATCCGGGGCGGCCGGAGACCGGGGTCAGGGCCGGAGCGTCAGGCCGACAAACGTCAGCGCACTCAGCCCGGCGAGCAGGAAGCCGTTCACCCACAGCACGACGGTGAACCATCTCCCCTTGAGGTAGTAGGCCAGGGCCATCAGGGCGGGGAAGGCCGTGATCAGCAGCCGCGGGTTGGGAGCGATGTTCCACGAGGTCAGCGTCAGGAAGGCGATCCCGAGCGTCCAGATGATGGCCCCGATCGGGATGACCCGCCACTGCCTGAGCATCAGCACGAGCATCAAGATCAGCAGTACCGCGCCGATCAGCCCCACCACGAGGTTGAGGTTGACCTTGGGCTCGGCCAGGTCGCTCCAGGACCACTGGCTCGCGAGCGTGGTCGCGTCGTGCCACAGGGCCAGCACACTGGTCTTCTCATGCCAGCCGTCGTGCTGGGCAATCAAGCTCGCGTAGGGCGATCCGGTCCAGGCCCAAAGGAAGGCGCCGAAGCCGATCCCTCCCCACACCGACAGGAACGGTGCCCAGAAGGTTCTGGCCGCGCGCCGGACGCTCCACCCCTGGCGACGCAGTTCGAGTAGCGCGCTCGCCGCACAGGCGACGATCAGGACGAACGACTCGGGCTCGACCGCCGTGCTGACGCCGGCCAGCACGCCGGCCAGGATCCAGCGGCGCTTCTGCAGCGCGTACAGGCAACCCGCGGCCAGCGGGATCGCGATGCCCTCGGAGTAGACCATCGAGAAGATCACCGACCCGGGGAACAGGCACAGGAGCAGCACGGCGCGGCGCCCGGCCGCCTCGTCCCACCAATCCGTCGCCATCCGCTGGACCAGGATCGTCGTCACGGCACCACCGATCGTGGAGATCAGGATCCCCGCCACCGAGATCGCCCCGATCCGTCCGTACGGCGTGCTCCACAGCAGGAGGTACGAGAGACCTCGGATGCTCAGCGGATACAGGGGGAAGAACCCGAGGTTCGTCTGTAGATGCGAGATGTAATGCGGGTAGCCACCGAGCGTCGTGCCGAAGTTGGCCACAGAGCGGAACCACAGTCCGTCCCAGTTGGACAGCTCCATCGTCAGCGGCACGTGGCGCAGAGCGCCGTTGATGAGGGCCACGACCAGCAGCAGCACGCGGGTGCCGAAGTAGACGGTCAGCGCAAAGCGCACGCTGGTGAACCGACCGGCCATGCTCTCCCGCCAACCACTCGGAACCCGCCCTGCCGCGCGCTGCCAGATGCCGGGTCGAGTCAGAACGCCATCGGGTCCCGAGCCGGGGAACGTTTCCCGGGCGGAGCCTGAGGCCAGGCCATCGGACGAGGGCTTGATCACCGAGTCGATCGGCTCAGAGGTGGATTCCACGGTCGGCCAGTGTAAGAAGGTCGTGTAAAGCCGTATTCACGGTGCGGCGGAACGAGGCCAGAGCAAGTTTCCCGCCCCGCCCCGGCGAGCGGGCTGCCATTGGCTGCCGTCGGGCGAGTCCTCGGTCAAAGGACTACCCGATCGGGCGGGACCTCAGTATTCCAGAGCGGTGTGCTCAGCCGGGCTCGATCGTTGCAATCGCGCTCGGGATCGGCCCTGGCCGGGCGACTGGACCTACCGTCGCGCCGGCACCCGGCGCCGCCACGCGACGCCGGCACGCATTACCAGACGCGGTTAGGGTTGGCGCGTGACCGACGTCCGACGGGGGTGTCTGGTGCTCGCTGACATCAGCGGCTACACGCGGTACCTGTCGGGCGTCGAGCTTGAACACTCGCACGATGTCCTGGCCGATCTTCTGGGCGTCGTGGCCGATGAGCTGGCCGCGGCGGGCCGGCTGGCCAAGCTCGAAGGCGACGCGGTCTTTGTCTGCGACCGCGAAGGTCAGACGGATGGCGAGACGCTGCTGGCCTCAGTCGACGCGGCCTACTCTGCCTTTGCCACCCGGCGGCGCACGATCGGCCTGCGCACGACCTGCCGATGCGCGGCCTGCGCCCAGATCGGGGGGCTCGACCTGAAGCTGATAGCCCATCACGGCTCATTCGTGGAACACGTCGTCGCCGGGAGCCGGGAGGTGGTCGGCTCCGACGTGATCACCGTTCACCGGCTGCTGAAGAACACCGTCGCCGAGCGGACGGGCGTGCAGGCCTTCGCGCTCGTGACCGCCGCGTGCGCGGGAGCGCTCGGCATCGACGCGGAGGCGGTCGGCATGATCGCCCACGCCGAGGAGTACGACGACGTGGGCAGGGTGGCCGGCTGGGTTCGTGACGTGGGTGCGAGGTGGCGGCAGGCGGAGGAGCGGGCGCCCGTCCGAATCGCGGCCGACGAAGCCGACTTCAGCGCCGACGGCTCGTGCCCAGCTCCCCCGAGCGACGTGTGGGAGTCGCTGGTTGATCCCGACCGGGTGCTGGGCTGGAAGGTGGGCGCCACGGCTATTGAGATGCGCGATCCCACCGGTGGTCGAGGCGTGGGGTCAGTTACCCACTGCGTCCATGGCCGCCAGGCCTTTGACCAGGAGATCCTGGACTGGCACCCGTTCACCTATTTCAGCTATCGCGAGACGGGTCCCTACGGCCCGTTCGTGTGGACCTTCGAATTGGAGGGCCGAGACCGAGCGCAGAGCACCGCCGTCACGATCCGAGTGAAACGGACGGGCGACACCCGGCAGCGGCTGATGATGGCCGTCGGCCGGCGGCGCTTTCAACGCCTGCTGGAGAGCAACCTGGCCAACCTCGCCGAGGCAACCACGGAGCGGAGCTAGCGGCGGCCCGGTGGAGCGCGGGGCGCGGGGCGCCGGGCCGCGGATTGGCGCCTCCACGCGAAGCGCGCCGCTCGGTCATTGGCAATTCAGTACCCGTATTGCGTACTGACTCGCCATCGAGCTCCGGTCGCGTACCAGTTCGGCATCAAGCTTTGGCGGGCCGATCTGCTCGGGCGGGAAACCCATGACCGTCGGGCGTCGCCCAGTTGGCGATCCCCCGTACACCAGGCCTATCCTGCAGCCAGTGGCGGAGACGGCACATAGGCTGGTCGTTGGTGCAGTCGTGGTCGCTGCAGCGCTCGGGCCGCCGGTGCACGGCGCCCACGCTGCTCCACATCGCCGCCATCACACGACGCGGAACCTGCGCTGGCATGGTGGCCCGGTCCAGCGCCATCCCCGCGTGCACGTCATCCTGTGGGGCCCGAAGTGGTCGACCGGCGCGGCGCACCATGCGATGAGGGCGGTCGTAGTCAAGACGATCCAGGCGCTTCGTGGGAGCAGCTATCAGCGTCTTCTGACCCAGTACTACGACCACGCCGGGCACGTGACTGGCGACGTGCGCCTAGCCGGCGTCTGGCACGATCGCACGACCCCGAGGGAGGATTTCACCGCCAACAATCGCGGCATAAATGACGCCGCGAAGGAGATCGCGCACGCGGTCGCCGTCAACGGCTGGCGCAACTCATTGGATGCTCAGTACCTGCTGTTGCTCCAATCTTCAGAACCCAACGGCTACTGCGCTGACAACGTGGACACATCGCGCCGTGGCGAGATCTTCATCTTCTCAATCGTCCCTTGGCTTGGCCCGAGTCGGACCGGCTGTGGCGCCGGCCATTCGCTGGGCGAGGCCTATGGATCGACCGTCAGCCATGAATACGCAGAGATGGTCACCGACCCGTTGGCGAATGCGTGGGCGCGAGGCGATCCCGCCGGTCACAACAACGAGATCGCCGACCTCTGTAACTCGGACGCGAAGGTCCGGGGCCTCTGGATGCAGAAGATCTGGAGTAACAGTGTGCACCGCTGCGCAGCTTGAGGGCGCCTCCCCGTGAGGATCTCTAGGACAACGGTGTCGTAGCCCGCCGCCTCGCCGGTCTGCGCTACAGCCACTGGGCGATTAGAGTCGCCGCGCATCCCTCTGGGCGAGGGCGATCCAGGACTCGAACCTGGGACCTCTTACTTATCAGCAGGCGACACCCAGTAACGGGTGTCCGCGCCGGCGGTTAGGCAACCAGCGAAACGGGAGACACCTCGGGCTCGATGAACTCGAAGTCCTCGCCGTCCTGCCAAGCGGCTAACGCCGCATGGTGAGTTGGGGCGCCTCGGAAATGAACGAGATTCCAGAGGTCTTCGGGGCATCGCCCATCTTGTGCCGCCATTGCAACCGGTAGGTCCTCAGCTGCAACCGGTAGCAGCTCATATCCGATGGCAACGAACGGATCAAGGAGAACCAGATTCCGCGTTCCCGGAAGCGCGGCACTAGGAGCGATGAACGCGCGTGGCCCGTAAGGATCATCTCGGAGGCGTTGGGCAAAGGAACGACACGGTGCGTAGTCGTCGGCGACTAGGTCCTCCCCGCTCAGTTCAAAATCCGCCGCCCGATCAAACGTAATCTCAGGCGGCTCGTCCTCCAGCAGAACCTTCACCGCCCACAGCGGGGCGCGAAGCATCAGAGCCCGCTCCCTGTCTCTCCGATCCTGAATCCGGAGCAGTTCCGCCCACGGAGTCATTGGATGGAGGCTTAGGTACTGCGTGCACCCATCCCCCGCAACGTTGTATCTCCCTCCCGAAAAATTCGGCGTAGCCCAAAGCGGGGTTTCGTAGGCCGCCAACCGAAACGCAGCCAGCAGCATCCCTATGCGGCTGAGAACGATCGGGGGGCGACGGCAAGCTCGAGTAACCGCTCGGTCGCGGAGGCGTCGTACAGCAGATCGATGGGCGCGATCCCGCCGACCTCCCTCTTTGGAGTCTCGAACCACTCCACAACTCCCGGGCCAGTTAGAACGTGCCTCAGCTGTGCCGTGATGCGTGCGACGATCCGGGCTCGGAGTTCCTGGGGACCTTCCGGCGCAGCAGATTCGTTCCGCGACACCCAGCGCTGATAGGTGCGTTCACCAACGCCGAGCAGATCCGCTTTCCGCTTTTGCGGAACATCGAGCTTCGTGTCGAGCCAGAACATCACCTCCTTAATGGGCTGATCCTCGGCGACCGGCTGGCGCTCAGCCAACCGCGAGAACAGGAAGCGAATTTCCTCCAAAGAGATTCGTACGGTGCGTCGCCGCTCGCGCTCGTCATCAAGACGGGCGGCATGCTGAGCGCGGAGAGCCGCAGATTGAATGTTGATCCAAAGATACGGATCGATCGACTCGAGGCTCGTCGCGTCAGTGTCACCAATCGAGATCGAGAGGTCCTCGATGAGGCCAAGGATTGACGGTGGCACGTCGGCCTCTCGAGCCAGACGACGGTTGGCTTCGCCGAGCTCCCGCACCACTGCTTCAGGATTTCGGATGTCGAATGCGATACCGGGCATGGCGTGCTCTTGTCGTTATACTACGCCTCCTCGACGCCAGGAGGTCTGGAGTGGGTTTCGGCAGGCTTCTCTGCAGCTGCTACTTACCCTCCTGCAGGTGGACGAAAGTTCCGGACAGCCGGGCCCTCACTCGACAAGCGGCCTGCATCCCGTGTCTTATGGCAGCGAACGAGAACTTCTGGGTCAGCGGCCGCTCCACGTTCTGGACCCCGAGTGGGGCTTCCAAATCGCTTCCATCATCGTTCAAGCGGACGCACGGATCGCCTCGGCCGGACACCAAGCCTGGCCATTTGCACGACTTCCCGCTATGGGCGATCCAGGACTCGAACCTGGGACCTCTTCCTTATCAGAGAAGCGCTCTAACCGACTGAGCTAATCGCCCGTCGCCGCCGGATTCTAGCCCGGCGGAGCGAGGCCGCTGAACGCCAACCCGACCCGGATGGCGAGGTCGCGAGGGTCGCGTCGCGGGGCCGGTCCTCAGGCCGCCGCGCGGATCCGCAGCCGGCGAGCCAGGTCCAGTGCATCCTCCAGCGAGTCCACCGTGAGCTGGACCCGAAAGCCGTCCTGCCGCCCAGGGACGACCTCGATGTCGCGTCCCAGGAGTGACTGGAGCGTGTCCTCGATCTGCAGGGCTGCGGCCACCTGGTCGGGATGAGGCTGCCAGCGCTCGCCGGTCGGCCGAGGACGGACGGGTCCGGTGGACGTGCCGGCCGCGCGAGCCCTGGTCTCGAGCTCCCGAACCGACCACCCGTGCTGCGCCGCGGAACGACCGAGAGTCCGGCGCTGGAGCTGATCCTCGGCCAGCAGCAGCGCCCGGCCGTGGCCCTCGGTGAGCAGCCCCTGCTCGAGCAGCTCGATTGCCTCGTCGGGCAGGTCGAGCAGGCGAATCAGGTTCGACACGGTGACGCGGCTGCGCCCGACCCGGAGGCCGACCTCTTCCCGAGTCAGGCCCAGCTCCTCGACGAGGGCCACGCACGCTCGCGCCTGGTCCACGGGATTCAGGTCCTCCCGAGCCATGTTCTCGATCAGCGCGATCTCCAAAGAGGCGGCGTCGTCATGGCGGCGCACGAGCGCCGGGATCGTCTCCAGCTGGGCGATGCGCGCCGCTCGCCAACGGCGTTCGCCCGCTATCAGCTCGTAGCGGCCGTCCGCCAGCGGCCGGACCAGCACCGGCTGGAGAACGCCGCGGGCGCGGATCGACTCAGCCAGTCCGACCAGCGACTCCTCCTCAAAGCTCCGGCGTGGCTGGTTGGGGTTGGGCGCGATCAGGTCGACGGCGATCTCTCGAAGCTCCGCGGAATCATCCTTGGGGGCAACGGACAGGATCGCGGCCAGGCCGCGGCCCATTCCGGTTTGACGGTCAGCCACGGGCGGCTACCTCCTTGGCGAGTTCGAAATAGGCATCTGCTCCCGCACAGTGCGGGTCGTGATGAATCACCGGCTTCCCAAAGCTCGGGGCTTCCCCCACCCTGACGTTCCGGGGGATCACGGTGTCGAACACCAACTCGGGGAAGTGCTCCCTGATCTCACGCTCGACGTCCTGAGCCAGGCGAGTCCGGCCGTCGTACATGGTCACGACCATTCCCGCAATGGTCAGACGGGGGTTGAGCTCACGCTGGACCAGGGAGAGGGTGTCCAGCAGGCCGGCCAGTCCCTCCAAAGCAAAGTACTCGGCCTGCACCGGGACGATCACTCGATCGGCGGCCACAAGCGCGTTCACGGTCAGCGGACCGAGCGAGGGCGGGCAGTCCAGCAGGATGAAGTCGTAACGCGAACGCACGTTCGCCAGGACATCCTTCAGCCGGGTCTCTGAGCCGGTTATCCGCGGCAGTTCGACCATCGCTCCGGCCAGGTCAGGTCCGGACGGGACCAGCGACAGCCGCTCGACGAGCGTCGCCATCGCCGCGTCCTGGACCGACACATCCCCGATCAGCACCTCGTACACGGTCTGAGTCGAGTCCTTGCCAGCTCCGAGCGCGATCGTGGCATTGGCCTGTGGGTCGATGTCAATCAGCAGGGTCTCGTAGCCGGCCTCGGCTACGCAGGCGGCGAGGTTGACGGCCGTTGTGGTCTTGCCCACTCCGCCCTTCTGGTTGGCGATCGCAAACACGGTGCCCATCGGGCTTCACGCTAGCGATCGAAGCGGCGGCGACACGGTCGTGAACCACGGTATTTCCGCCCTTACGGCAGCGGGTCCCGCCCCCGCGGCCTCCGCCGGAGCTGTTTGGGGGTGCCACGGCCCTACTCGGGGCCACCCCGGGCCTTACTCAGGGATGCCGCCCCTACTTCGCGCCGAGTGGGCGCTTGGAGGCCATGCCCGGACGGCGCGGATACGCCGCCGGAGTATCCATAACCTTCAAGAAGAGGTGGAGATATCGGCTTTCAGCCGTCTCATACGGCCTGACGCGCCTGGCACCCTCAGCGCGAAGTCCCAGCAAATCCGCCGCTCGGGCGCCTCGATCCTCGGCCTCGGCGTCTCGCCGGCCTCGCCACACGACCAGCTCCCCACTCATCCGGAGGAGCGGGGCTCCGTACTCGATCACAACCTCAAGTGGAGCCAGAGCCCGGGCCAGCGCTAGATCGAAATCACCCAGGCCCTCCCTCCACTCCTCGATTCGGGAGTCCACGATGCTGACGTTCTCCAGCTCGCACTCCTCGACCGCTCGGGCGATGAACGCGCACTTGCGACTGGAGCTCTCCACCAGCACGAACCGCACGCCGGGTAGGGCAATGGCCAATGGCAATCCG
This sequence comes from uncultured Solirubrobacterales bacterium, assembly GCA_963705785.1. Lineage (GTDB taxonomy): Bacteria > Actinomycetota > Thermoleophilia > Solirubrobacterales > Solirubrobacteraceae > Palsa-465. The sequence continues at coordinate 50,231 of CAVPKV010000069.1, forward strand.
GGCAGGCCGGCACCCGAGCCCAGGTCGACAACACTTCCTGTCGACCGCACCGACTCGAGTTCCAGCGCGACAAGCGAGTCCGCCAGATGGTCGTCCAAGATCCGCCTCGGCACGCGGACCGACGTCGGCGCGAGGGGATCCGAGGCCAGGAGGTGCAGCAGCCGGTCCAGTCGCGCGCCACCACCGGGCGGCAGCTCGAACCGCCGCGCCAGCTCCTCGCCACCCGCCCCGCTGGTGGTCAGGACTGCTCTCCGGGCCCGCTGAGGATCGCGAGCCGGGCCCGCTCGCGCTCGATGTACGGCGAATATCTGGTGCACATCGCCTGCAGGCGATGTGCGGCGTGCACGTCCAACCGCTCATCCAGGACACCCTCGAGCACCGGCAGAACGTCCTTGACCAGAGCCGTCCCGCGCGCCATCCATTGGTAGTAGGAGCGACCACCATGGTGATACGGGCCATAGAGCCGGCAGTCCGGAAACCGTTCCTCAAGCCAGCGGAACACAGCCTCGTGGCGTGTATGCATCCGCACGGTTATCTGCGGCTGCTTGCCATCGCCTCCGAACGAGCCCTCGCCGATCAGCAGCCCGATCAGCAGCCCGCGATCAAACTCTGACAGCACGGTCGACGCAGGTACCGAAACAGACATGGCCCGTTTCACGTTTTTCTCGACGGTGAAACAACTTTGTCTCTGGAATGGTACGACCGGGATCGGTCGAGGTGGCCGCGGAGCGATCTCTCGGGCCCGCGCCCGCGCGTGGAGCCGGCCGGGCCCGCGCTACGACACGACCGGAGCGACGACGAGGCGACGGTCGGGCTCCTGGCCCTCGCTGTAGGTCTCGACGTCGTGGCGGGACTTGAGGTGCTCGTGCACGACCCTGCGCTCGAGCGCGCTCATCGCCTCCAGGGACACCGGGCGGCCCTCGTGCACCGCCGTCTCAGCGGCCTGATCGGCGGTTGCCTTCAGCGCCACGGCGCGGCGCTCGCGGTAGCCAGCCGCATCCACCATCAGCTTCAACGGGTGCTGGAGGCGGCGGAACACGATCCGGTACGCCAGATGCTGGATCGCGTCGATCGTCTGTCCGTGGTGGCCGATCAGCAGCCCGAGGTCGTCCCCGACGAACTCCCCGACCAGCAACTCGCCATCCTCATGCACCCGCACCTCGGCCTCGACGCCGATTCCCTCGGCGACCTGCTCCAGGATCTCCCGGAGACAGGCGGTGGCCTCGTTCATCCCGTCCGGCGACAGTACCCCTTCATCGTGCCCCATCTGGCTACCTCCGGCGGCCCGAGCGCTTCTTCTTCTTGCGCGGGGGAGGCGGAGGCGCGGACTCGCGCCGAGGCCTTGCCGCCGCCACGCCTGTCGGCTCGCGCCCTTCGGGCGTCTTGAGCAGGCCCCGCAACGTGGCCCCGAGACCAGGCGGTGAACCCGCCCCGTTGGTGGGAGCACCTCCGTCACCACCCTGTCCGCCCGTGGTGGCTCCCGCAGCACCGGGTGGACCGGCGGCGATCGGCACATGGGGCGTCATCGTCCGCCGGACCACGTACTGCTGGACCATCGTCCAAGTGTTCGTGGTGATCCAATAGACGATCAGACCGGCCGGGAAATTCACCACGAAGATCACGAAGAACAGCGGCAGCAGCATCATCAGCCGTCGCTGGTTGTTGTCCATCGTGGGGGCCGACATCATCAGCGTGGACACGAGCTGGGTGCCCACGTAAAGCACGATCAGGACGGCCAGGACCCAGCCGGTGGCGTGGTTCGTCAGGTCGGGGACGAAGAGAAAGCCTGCGCCGCCGTGGTACTGGTGCAGGTAGTTGGGGTCGGTGCAATACGTCGTCTGGCCGGCGGCGGCATGGAACGAGATGTGGTGTACAGCCGCGTAGTGATGTTGAAAGGCTGTCTGGACCCCTTTGCAGATGTCGGGCCGAAGGTTCTTCCGCAGCGTGTAGAAGAGCCCGATGAATACCGGCAGCTGAAGCAGGAGCGGCAAGCAGGAGGCCAACGGGTTGACGTTGTTCTCCTTGTAGAACTTCATGATCTCCTGCTGCTGGCGCTGCTTGTCCTCCTTGTACTTCGCCTGAATGGTCTTCAGTTGGGGCGAGAGCGCCTGGAGCTTCTGCATGGAACGCAGCTGCCTGAGTGTGAGGGGGACCAGCACGGCGCGCACACACACCGTGAGCAGCACGATCGAGAAACCCCATGAGATCCCGCCGCCATGGAAGAACTTGAGGACGGCCTCAAAGACATCAATAAGCGGCTGGAAGATGTTTGCGGCGACGAGCATGGGTCAGGCACCTGGCACTGGTGCTCGGGTCCTGAACAGCCGCTGGTCTTCCACGGGGTCAAACCCTCCGCGGCTCCAGGGGTTGCAGCGCAGCAGCCGCCAGCCGGCGAGCACGACCCCACGGAGTATGCCGAATTGCTGAATCGCCTGGACCGCGTATTCCGAGCAGCTGGGGTAGTACCGACAGCGCTGGCCGAGCAGCGGGGAGAAAAGCCATTGATAGAGCCGGATCGGGAGGACGGCGAGCCGACGTGGAGCGCGGCTCAGACTCGTGATGCTGAGTTCAGCCATCAGGCCGCAGACCCTTCCCGGGCCTGGGCTATCAGTTCGGCCAGCGCCGCTTGAACGCCCGCCAGCCCGGTCCGATCCGCCAGGCCCCAGGCCTCCTCCCGGGCCACGATCACGGCGTCGGTGCCCGACGGAAGACCGGCGCTCTCCTGGGCAAACGCCTCGCGAAGAAGCCTCTTGACGCGATTGCGCTGGACCGCGCCGCCGACCTTCCGAGAGACGGACAGCCCCAGGCGTGTGCTGCCGTCGTCGTCGCGCGGGAACACGTATAGGACGAGTTCGCGCGAGGCGTGCGAACGCCCGCGACGAAAAACCCGGTCGAAGTCGGCACTTCGGGACAGCCGCGCTCGCCCGGTACCCGGGCGGGCCTGTGCCCCTCGTGTCATACCGTCAGACGCTTGCGGCCCTTGGCCCGCCGGCGCCTGAGCGTCGCCCGACCGCCGCGCGTGAACATCCGCGCCCGGAAACCATGGGCCCGGGCCCGTTTGCGCTTCTTCGGCTGGTAAGTGCGTTTCATGGCTGGCTGGCAGGCCGTCTGGGCCCGGCTGAGGCATCCAGTATACGCAGCGCACCTCGAGTCATTTTGAGGCCGGGTCCTCCCCGCCGCGACACCTCCCGATCGGGTGCCAGAGGGTTTTTTTCGCGCTTTGCGCCAACCCGCCGGCGGGCGACTTTTGACCCCGATGTCCACTGGTATATTCGCCGCGCCGGGTGGTCGTCGTCCGGCCCTTTTGAGCCGTTCCCCGATGCTCCACAAAGGAGTCAGTTGGACCTGCCCGGAAACCTTGAGCCGGCCGAAGTGTGGCGCCAGATGCGCGCCGAACTTCGTCGCACGTTGGGCGATTCGACCTTTGAGATCTGGATCGCGCCGCTTGAGGTCAAGGCGCTGGAAGCAAATCGCCTGCGGATTGCCGCCCCCGGTGCCACGCAGGGGTGGGTGGCCGACCGCTTCGGCCGCGCGCTTGAGGCCTGCGCCCAGGCGGTACTCGGCACGGTCACCCGCGTCGTGATTGAGAGCGCTGGGCCGACGCCGGACGAAACCCCCGCCGCCCGTCGGCGCCGGGCCCAGAACCAACCGGACCCGCCCTCAACGGTGACCAGCCTCAACCCCCGCTACAGCTTTGACCAGTTTGTGATCGGAGACGGCAATCGGTTGGCTCACGCAGCCTGTCTCGCCGTGGCCGAACTCCCCGGTCAGGCGTACAACCCGCTCTTCCTGCATGCGCCGCCGGGGCTGGGAAAGACCCACCTCCTCCACGCCATTGGCAACTATCTCGAAGCCTTTGGCGACACCGTCACGCTTCGCTACACCACCGTCGAATCATTTACCAACCACTTCGTCGGCGCGCTCGGTTCTCGAAGCCTGGACAGGTTCAAACAGCTCTACCGCAACGTGGATGTGTTGCTGATCGATGACGTCCAGTTCCTGGCCAGCAAGGCCAAGACGGAGGAGGAGTTCTTTCACACGTTCAACGCGGTGTACGAAAACGGTCGGCAACTCGTGTTGACCTGCGACCGCCTGCCCCAAGCCCTGTCCGGGGTGGAGGAGCGGCTGCGCGAGCGCTTTGAGGCCGGCCTGGTGGCCGACATCGGGGCTCCGAACTTTTCCACCCGGGTGGCGATTCTGCGCAAGCGGGCCATGCTCGATCGGGTGCCCCTGTCCGACCCCCAGGTCCTGGAGTTGATCGCCGAGCGAATCCAGGACAACGTCCGGGCACTCGAGGGGGCGCTGATCCGAGTCGTGGCCTACCACTCGCTGACCGGCAACGCGATCGACCTCCAGCTGACCAAGATGATCCTGGACACGATGTATCCCCAGACACGGTCCAAGGCAAAACCGGGGACCGCAGCCATCCAGGCAGCCGTCGCCGGGTTCTATGAGCTCTCCGTGTCCGAGCTCGTCTCCCCCAGCCGAGAGGCCCGCGTGGCCTGGCCACGTCAGGTCGCGATCTTCCTGACCCGGCGGCTCACCTCAAGCTCGTTGCAGTCGATCGGTCAGGCCTTCGGCAATCGCAATCACGCGACGATCACGCACGCCTGCAAGCGGGTCGCCGACCGGGCCGCCAGTGATCAAGATGTCAACAGCGACCTTCAGCGGCTCACGGACAGAGTTCTCTCTGCCTGACGACGACCGCAGCTGTTGACAGACTTGTCCGTCGGCCAGACAACCGTCATGCGGACAACTTGGCCGCAATCTGCGCACGATTGGGGACTTCTCCACAAGCCCCCTTCGACCTATGACTACTGAATCCTCCTAAGGTGATAGGCCCATGAAGATCACAGTCGATCGCGAGGCCTTTCTGGCCCAGCTCCAGATGGTGTCCAGAGTGGCCTCTACCCGCAGCGCCATCCAGGCTCTGTCAGGGGTCCAACTCCTCGCCTCCGAGGAGGCCTGCGAGCTTCGGGCCACCGACATCGACGTCAGTCTTCGCGTGCCGGTGGAGGCACAGATCGTCAGGTCGGGGGGCGTGGTCCTCCCTGCCCGCCTGTTGCTCGACGTGGCCCGCTCGCTGCCGGCGGCAGAGGTGTCGCTCGAGCTGCGACCGGCAGAGCAGGACGTGGAGCTGATCTCGGGAGGCGCGACCTTCCACATCCGGACGCTCCGCTCGGAGGACTTCCCACCCTTCCCCGACCCCGACCCGAGCTCGGCTGTGTCGCTGCCGGTCGAGTCGTTCATTCAGACGGCGACAAAGGTGGCTGGCTCCGCCTCGCGTGACGAGACCCGGCCTGTCCTGACTGGCATCCTGGTCTCAGCCTCGGACCAGGAACTGTCGATGGTGGCCACCGATTCCTACCGGCTGAGCGTCAAGGAGACCAAGCTGGCCTCCTCCCTGAGCTCCTCGTTTGAGGTCAACGTCCCCGCCCGCGCACTGCAGGAGCTGGCCCGTCTGGGAGCCGGCGCCGACGGCGAAGAACTGGCCATCACCGTCCTTCAGAACCAGGTCGTGTTCACGCTGGGCAAGGTCATCCTGTCCTCGCGCCTGATCGACGGCCAGTTCCCCAACTACCGCCAGTTGCTCCCGGAGAGCTTTGAGCACGAGCTCCGGATCAACGGGTCCGAGCTGGCCGAGGTGGTTCGCCGAATCAGCCTCCTGGCCCAGAAGAACGCCCCCCTGCGACTGGCGTTCGAGTCGGGCGAACTGACCGTGTCGGCCCAGACGCCGGACGTCGGAGAGGCGCTGGAGTCGCTTCCCGTGGCCTTCCAGGGCGAGTCGCTTGAGATCGGCTTCAACCCGGAGTTTCTCCGCGATGGGCTGCAGGCCGTCGAGGAGGGCGACCTGCTGCTCAAGCTCATCAGCCCCCTGCGGCCAGGCTTGATCGAGTCCGCCGATGGCGATGGATTCCGTTACCTGATCATGCCGATCAGGTTGAACGTGTAGCCCGGCGGCGCAGTGCGAGTCGCCGCCGTCAGCCTGCGCGACTTTCGCAGCTACGGTGAGGCCCAGGCGGCGTTGGGAGAGGGCCTGACGGTCATCACCGGGCCCAACGGCGCGGGCAAGACGAACCTCCTTGAGGCGATCTATTTCGGCTGCACGGGACGATCGTGCCGGACGAGCACCGAGCGGGAGGTCGTCAGATGGACGGCGCCGTGGGCGCGGGTGGTCGTGGATGTCCTGGCCGATGACGGTCCCCATGAGCTGACCGTGGCCTTCGTCCCCGGCGAGCCCAAGCGGATGCGGGTCGATGGCGCGGCGGTCGAGCGGCTCTTGGATGTCGAGGTGCGACCGTTGGTCAGCGTGTTTCTCCCCGAGCGCCTGGAGCTGGTCAAGGGGCCGCCGGCCGTGCGCCGGGCCCATCTGGATCAGTTCGTCGCCGCGCTGTGGCCGGCCCGGGTTTCCACCCGCCGCGCCTACGCCCAGGCCCTGGCTCAGCGAAACGCCCTGATCTCCCAGATCCGCTCAGGCCGAGGGTCGCGGGCCCTGCTTCCAACGTGGGACCAGCAGCTGGCGGACCACGGCGTCGCTCTGATGGCCGACCGATCGGCGGCCGTGGACACGATCGTGACCCGTTTTACCCGGATAGCCGGCGAGCTCGGGCTGGAGGCGGAGCCGAGCGTCAGCTACCACCCCCGGTCCCGGGCCACCACGCCCGCGGAGCTGGCCGGCGAGCTGGCCGAGCGGGTCGACGGTGACCTCGAGCGCGGCTTCACCGGACACGGACCGCATCGCGACGACCTGCTGCTGGCTCACGAGGGTCGGGACCTGCGGATCTACGGATCGCAGGGGCAGCAGCGTCTGGCCCTGCTCTCGCTGCTCCTGGCCGAGCGCGAGTCGCTGGCAGCGCTCCGCGACGATGCGCCGCTGATGCTGCTCGATGACGTGATGAGCGAGCTCGACGGCGATCGTCGACTGGCCCTCACCACCTTGCTGCGGGAGGGCGGCCAGGCGGTCATCACGACGACGGACGTCGAGCACGTGCCCGGGGCCGCCGATCCGGAGGTGACCCGGATTGCCGTGGCCGACGCCCAGATCCTCCAGACCGCGGCGCCCTCGCCGTGACCAGCTACCGCCGCGCTCCCCGGTCGCTGGCCCCGGCTCTTGAGGTTCTGCGCGACGCCGTGGCCCCCGCCACGCTGCTCGCCGAGATCCAGCGGGTCTGGCCCGAGGCGGTGGGCCCGGCGATCGCCGCCGAGGCGGTTCCGACCAAGGAGCGAGGCGGCGTCCTCACCGTCTCGTGCTCGGCCTCGGTGTGGTCGCAGGAGCTGGATCTGATGGCTCCAGCGATCCTCGCTCGCCTCAACGAACTCCTTGACGGCGCCGCCGTTCAGCGGCTGCGGTGCGTGGCTGTTTGAGGCCGGCGGTGGCGGTCTTTCGGGCGGCCTAACTCCGTATCGCCTCGGCCACTTTGTAACGTGACCGCCACAACCCGTCGCGGGACTGTCATTTTTGCCATTTTGCAGGGAAATCGCCAGTCTGAGAGGGCGCGTTTCCGGGGGTCGGTCTGCTATCCTTGTGTGCACCAATTACGGACGCTCCGGCGCGCCTTGGTGCGCGGTCTCCCGGGCCGTCTGAATGTCATTCGGAGGATCGTTGGCAGACAACGGCGGCGATAAGCGCGCAAAGAAAGAACCTAGTTATGACGCCCAGGACATCACGGTGCTGGAGGGCCTCGAGGCCGTCCGCCGCCGTCCCGGCATGTACATCGGGTCGACCGGCCCGCGCGGTCTGCACCACCTGGTCTATGAGGTCGTAGACAACTCGGTTGACGAGGCGCTGGCCGGCCGCTCCACCGCGGTCTCGATCGTCATCCACCCAGACAACTCGGTGACGGTCGCCGACAACGGCGCCGGCATCCCGGTGGGAATCATGGAGAAGGAGCAGCGACCGGCGGTTGAGGTCGTGCTCACGGTCCTGCACGCCGGCGGCAAGTTCGGCGAGGGGGGCGGCTACAAGGTTTCAGGCGGTCTCCATGGTGTTGGGGTTTCGGTCGTCAACGCGCTGTCCGAGCGCCTGGACGTCGAGGTCAGGCGCGAGGGCTTTGCCTGGACCCAGTCCTACGAGCGGGGTACGCCGATGGCGGACCTGAAGAAGGGTGCCGCGACGAAGGAGACCGGGACCACGATCACCTTTCTGCCCGACGCGGACATCTTCGAGTCGCTCGACTTCGACTTCAACACGCTGGAAGAGCGGATGCGGGACACGGCTTTCCTGACCCGGGGTTTCAAGATCTCCCTGGTCGACGAGCGCGGGGAGGGTCACAAGGCCGAGTTCCAGTACGACGGCGGGATCGTCGACTTTGTTGCATACCTGAACCGCAACAAGGAGCCGATCCACAAGAAGGTAGTTTCCTTCGAGGGCGAGAGCGCCGAGGGCGCCGTCGAGGTGGCGATGCAGTGGAACTCCTCCTACCAGGAGTCGGTCTTTTCCTTTGCCAACAACATCAATACCCACGAGGGCGGCACGCATCTGAGCGGCTTCCGGTCCGCGCTCACCGGCGTGCTCAACAAGTACGCGCGCGACAAGGGCTTCCTCAAGGAGAAGGACGAGAACCTCCAGGGCGAGGACGTGCGTGAAGGGCTCACGGCGGTGATCTCGGCCAAGCTGACCGATCCCCAGTTCGAGGGGCAGACGAAGACCAAGCTCGGTAACCCCGGGATGCAGGGGTTCGTGCACTCGATCGTCAACGCCCGCCTGGCTGAATTCTTTGAGGAGAACCCGAAGGACGCCCGGGCCGTTATCGGCAAGGCCGTGTCTGCCGCTCACGCGCGAAACGCCGCCCGCAAGGCCCGGGATCTGACCCGCCGGAAGTCGGCACTTGAGAACTCCACCCTGCCGGGCAAGCTCTCGGACTGCTCGGTCAAGGACCCTGCACTGGCCGAGTTGTTCGTGGTCGAGGGCGACTCGGCCGGGGGCTCGGCCGTCGACGCCCGGGATCGCAGCACGCAGGCGATCCTTCCTCTGCGGGGGAAGATCCTCAACGTCGAGAAGTCTCGAATCGACAAGGTGCTGGCCAACACTGAGGTCCAGGCTCTGATCACAGCGATCGGGACCGGCGTCCGGGACGAATTCGACATCGAGAAGGCCCGGTACCACAAGGTTGTGCTGCTCACGGACGCGGACGTGGACGGTGCGCATATCCGCACACTGGCCCTGACGCTGCTGTTCCGAGAGATGCAGCCCCTGATCGAGGCCGGCTACGTGTACATCGCCAAGCCGCCGCTGTACCGACTGACCCGCGGCCAGAAGCACCGCTACCTGGAGCGCGAGTCCGATCTCGAGGACATCCTGCTTGGGGACAAGTTCGAGAAGATCGAGGTCTACGACCGGTACGCCAAGCAGTTCAAGCTGACCGACACCCGTTGGAAGCGCTTCTGCCGGCTGCTCAAGCAGTACGAGGGGTGGGCCTCGGCCCTGAGGGCCGCCCACGGCCACAGCGTGATCGAGTTCGTCCAGCAGGCCCGACTGCTTGACGAGGAGATCACCGACGCGGAGTCGCTCATCCGCCACGTGGTCAAGAACGGTCAGAACGGCGAGGGCGGTCACGCGTACTCGGTCGAGCTGATCTCCGAAACCGGCGAACAGCTGGTGATGAGGACGATTGAAACCAAGACCGGTCTGGCCACCACGCACCGCATCCGCCGGGCCACGCTGGATGCCCACGAGTACCGCCGGCTGGCCGACGTGCACCGCGAGCTCGCGGAGCTCGCCGGGACCCCTCCGTTTGAGGTCAAGCTCGGAGAGACGACCCGAGAGGCGGCCTCGTTCGAGGCGTTGCGCAGCGCCGTTCTCGGCGTCGCTCAGCGGGGGATTGAGTACTACCGGTTCAAGGGGCTAGGAGAGATGGACTCCGACGAGCTCCGGGAAACGACGATGGACCCGGCCAGCCGCACCCTGGTTCGGGTCACGATGGAGGACGCGGCCTCAGCCGATCTGGTGTTCTCAATGCTGATGGGCGACCAGGTCGAGCCCCGCCGCGTGTTCATCGAGGAGAACGCCCGCCTCGTCTCCAACCTGGACGTCTAACGCATGGCCACGATGGACACCATCGGGGGCGGCAACATCGAGCCCCGCGGGCTCGAGGAGGAGATGCGCTCGGCGTATCTGGACTACGCCATGTCGGTCATCGTCGGCCGCGCGCTGCCGAGCGTCGAGGATGGCCTGAAGCCGGTCCACCGGCGCGTCCTGTACGTGATGACGCCGCAGGCGTCCGTGTTCTTCCTCGAGCCAAAGGGAAAATAATAACGCCGCAGGCGCCCGTGTTCCTCCTCGAGCCAAGGGAAAATAATAACGCCGCAGGCGTCCGTGTTCTTCCTCGAGCCGAGGGCCAACAACCACGCCGTAGGCACTAGTCTTCTCCCCGAGTCAAGGGCAAATAATAACGCTACAGGTGTTTGTTTTCTTCGCTTCGAGGGCCAACAAATACACCACAGTTGCCGTGTTTCTTATCGCTTCGAGGGCTAACGACAACGTCGCAGGTGCCGGTGTTTTCTATCGGGTCGAGGGCCAGCTGCGCTGCAGGTGTTCGTGTTCTTCCTCGTTTCGAGAGCCGACAACAACGCCGCAGGCGCCCGTATTTTTTTTCTCGCTCCAAAAACCAACAAGAACGCCGGAGGCACCTGTATTAATCCTCATCATCCTCCCCTTCTGGGTCCTCTCGATCGAGTACCCGGCCGTCTCCTCGACCTACCAGGCCGTCTTCTGCCAGCAGGCGGTTTGAGCGTGGAGTGACGATGGCTGTAATGGAGCGCGGGCTCTCGCCGCGTCCGGCCGGCCCTCTCGTGCCGGAAGGTGCGGGCCGTCGAAAGGGAGCAGGCTGCAGTCCTGTATGAATGCGAGCGCTGATGTCACCGCTGCGGCCGGCAACGACAGCAGATGTTGGAACGAGGGCGGGGACGGGGGCGGGAGCGGAGGAGACAGTGCTTAGTGACAGGTCCGCTTTTGCAGCCCGGGCTCAGCGATGTGCCCGAGGTTCGGCGACTTCGAGTTTCGATGAGGACTTCCAAGCGTCAGAATTCCAACTTTCGGGCGCCCGTTGCTGCCGAGTATCGTCCATGGCATGCTGGATCGCGACGCGTCACCATCATTGGCGGAATTAATACTCGGCCGATATTTTTTGATCGAGTGATCGGTGCGAACCCGAGATTTGGGAATACTTGCTGTCGCACGACGAGTTTGCCGATGCTGGTGGTGTTTATCTCTAAAAAACTTAGAGATTCTAACAGATGTGGCAAAATCATATCGAAGTATCTTAGGCGCTTGTCCTTAGAAAAAAACTCGAGAGAGAGGACTTGAAAGAAGTCCATCGTCGTCAAAATTTTAGGGGGACTGCTGGGGTGGTTGAGAAAATTAAAAAAAGGGACGCCGGTCCCGCGCGGGAGCCGCCGGGGCGCGGGAGCCGCCGGCCGCCGAGAGCGGTTGGCCCAGTCGTCCATCGGGACTTTTCCCTTGAAGGGGGCGCTAAGAGAAAAAGTTCCGGAGACGGGGCGAGAAGTAGGTGAGCGGAATGAACAACATGCGGGAACGCTGGTATCTCCTGCTATCAACAATCCAGAAATTGCCATAGTTCGCGGGGCCTGGGGAAGTGGCGGTTCTGGCGATGTTTTTGCGAGGGCCAAATGGATGTCGATGTCTCGTCACATTGTTTGGGTCGTGTGAGCTGAGTCACACAAAGAAACTTAACCACGGATTAAGTCTTATTGTTTATCTAGAATGACATAATCGATTGACGGTCGTTGGTGGTCCGATCAAAGTACAGTCCGAGAACCTTTAAAACACGATTGACATCGAGATTTTCATTGCCGTTTGTCCGTCCCATCAGAATCGAAAGACTTCTTTGTGGAGACGATTAGATTATGCCAGGATTCTTTGCTCGCTCGGTCTTGAGAAAAGAATGGGAGGGAAAACTTGAAAGAATTCCATCATCGCCGGAAATTTAGCGCGAGTGCCAGAGGTGTTGAGAAATTAAAAAAAGTCGAGGCCGGCCCCGGGCGGGAGCGGCCGGAGCGGCCGGAGCGGCCGGAGCGGCCGGAGCGGCCGGCGCGTGGGGACCGGCCGGAGCAACCAGCGCGCGGGAGCGCATTCAGTGCGCGGAACTAACCAGACGTAAGCTAACTTGCGCGATGCCGCCCATTCGACCTGGCCGACGTCTGGTTGGATTTCAAGTTGAGGGCGGGGCGCGGGAGGGAGCCGCGGGACGGCCGGCCGCCCCCCAGCCCTCTTCTGGGATTTTTTCTCTTAGCGGCCCCTCCAAGAAAAAGTTCTGGAAGTGGGTGGCGGGTGACCAGCGTCGGCCACCCGCCAACGGCGGGAGTGCCTCGCCGCTCGCCAGCGGACCAACCGGGGACTGGCCAGGCCGGATGACGTTCGGCGGCGGCCCAAGCGCATCGTGTCACCGGCAATCCGAGAATTAGGACGGCATCACGAGGACGGAACTTGGATCTATCGGCAACTCGCCACCCGATTAAATCCTTGACGACTGGGGACCCCAACTGTTCGGTGACTTGGGGCTATCGGTAGCTCACCAACCGATTAAATCCCCATCTACCGGAGGATCGGTGACTTGGGGCCATCGGCAACTCGCCAACCGATTAAATCCTCGTCGACCGAAGGATCGGTGACTTGGGGTCGTCGACAACTCGCCGACCGATTAAATCCCCGTCTACCGGGGGATTGGTGACTTGGGGCCATCGGCAACTCGCCAATCAGATTAAATCCCTGTCGACCGGAGGATCGGTAACTTGGAGTCCCTCGGCCGCTCGCCGACCGATTAAATCCCCGTCTACCGGGGGATTGGGATTTGGAGTCCCTCGGCCGGTCGCCAACCGATTAAATCCCCGTCCACCGGAGGATTGGTGACTTGGGTCCCTCGGCCGCTCGCCAACCGATTAAATCCCCGTCCACCGGAGGATTGGTGACTTGGGTCCCTCGGCCGCTCGCCAACCGATTAAATCCCCGTCCACCGGAGGATTGGTGACTTGGGTCCCTCGGCCAGCTCGCCAACCGATTAAATCCCTGCCGACCGGAGGATTGTGTGACTTGGTCCCTCGGCCGCTCGCCAACCGATTAAATTCCCGTCGACCGGAGGATTGGTGACCTGGGTCCATCGGCCACTCGCCAATCGATTAAATTCTGACTACCGGGGGATTGGTGACTTGGGTCCGTCGGCAGCTCGCCAACCGATTAAATTCCTGTTGACCGGAGGATCGGTAACTTGGGGCACATCGACAACTCGCCAACCGATTAAATCCGGAACGACCGGAGGATTGGTGACTTGGGTCCTTCGGCAATTCTCCAACCGATTAAGTTCCTAACGACCGGAGGATCGGTGACTTGGGTCCATCGGCAATCGCCAACCGATTAAATCCCCGACCACCGGAGGATTGGTGACTTGGGTCCATCGGCAACTCGCCAACCGATTAAACTCCTAATCTACCAGAGGATCGGTAACTTGGAGCCATCGGCAACTTGCCAACCGATTAAATCCCTCAACGACCGGAAGGATCGGTAACTTGGAGTCCATCGGCAACTTGTCAACTGATTAAATTCCGACGACCTGGGAAATTCGGTGATTTGGGGCCATCGGCAACTCGCCAACCGATTAAATTCCCGTCGACCAGAGGATTGGTGACTTGGGGCCATCGGCAACTTGCCAACCGATTAAATCCCCGTCCACCGGAGGATCGGTGACTTGGAGCCGTCGACCAGCTCGCCAACCGATTAGACATCCCCGTCGACCGGAGAATCGGTAACTTGGAGCCATCGGCAACTCGCCAACCGATTAAATCCTAGACGACCGGAGGATTGGTGACTTGGGTCCTTCGGCAACTCTGCCAACCGATTAAATCCTCGACTGTCCGGGAATTTGTGATCCGAGTCCTCGGCAACCCTCCAACCGATTAAATCCTGGACCACGGGGGATTGGTGATTTGGGTCCCTCGGCAGCT
>CAVPKV010000070.1:0-21071 GCA_963705785.1 uncultured Solirubrobacterales bacterium
TGCCGTGGACGACATCGCCCTGCTCACGCAGCTTGACGTCCGCCCCGCAGTCGCATCCCGGGAGGACATCACCGCGCTCGTGGGCCGGATGAACCGCTTCGAGGACGCCGTCCAGGAGGCCGTCGACGAGAACGACGAGGGCGCGAGTCCGATGGAGATTGTCGATCTGCGCGAGTCTGCCGAGGACGCGCCGGTGATCAAGCTCGTGCACTCGATCATCGCCCAGGCAGCCGAGCGCGGCGCCTCCGACATCCACCTGGAGCCCAACGTCCAGGACGGGTCGAGTTCGGCCGAGCTGCGGGTCAGGATGCGGATCGACGGCGTGCTGTCGGACGAGGCCACAGTGCCCAAGCGGATGGTCTCCGGGGTTGTCTCCCGGATCAAGATCATGAGCGACCTGGACATCTCCGAGCGCCGGATCCCCCAGGACGGACGTGTCGGGCTGACGATCGAGGGCCGTCACGTGGACGTCCGCGTGGTCACGCTGCCGACCGTCCACGGCGAGTCGGTCGTGATGCGCATCCTGGACAAGGACAACGCCCGTCTGGATCTGGAGCGCCTCGGAATGCAGGAGCACGAGCTCGATCGCTTCCGCCGCGCATTCCAGAAGGCTCACGGAGCGGTTCTGGTCACCGGACCCACCGGCTCGGGTAAGTCGACCTCGTTGTACGCGGCCATGAACGAGCTCAATCAGCCCGAGAAGAGCATCATCACGATCGAGGATCCCGTCGAGTACCAGCTCGAGGGGTCACTCAGCTCCAGATCAACCCCAAGGCGGGGCTGACCTTCGCCACCGGCCTGCGCTCGATGATGCGCGCCGACCCGGACATCCTGATGGTCGGGGAGATCCGGGACCGGGAGACGGCGCAAATCGCGATCGAGGGTGCCCTGACAGGTCACATGGTCCTGTCGACGCTCCACACCAACGATGCCCCGGCCGCCATCACCCGACTGATTGAGATGGGGATCGAGCCATTCCTGATCGCGTCGGCGATCGACTGTGTCGTGGCCCAGCGATTGGCCCGCACGTTGTGCACCCACTGCAAGACGCGGGTGATGCTGCCCGCCGAGGTGGTCCAGGACCACGGTTTCAACGCCCCCTACGACATCGAGGCCTACGAGCCCGTGGGCTGCACCCGCTGCGGTGGGACCGGCTACCGGGGGCGGACCGGCATCTACGAGGTGATGACGATGTCCGAGGAGATTCGCACGATGACCCTGGCCCGGGCAGCCTCCGAGCAGGTCGGCACCGTGGCCGTCAGGGAGGGAATGCGCCGGCTCCGCGAGGACGGCCTGGACAAGGTCAAGTCCGGGCAGACCTCGATCGCCGAGGTCGCTCGGGTGACCGGCGGCGGTTGAGCACCCGTCCAGACCTGGCTCCCCGGACTCACAAGAACCGCCCCCGACTGCCGATGAGTGCTACATGGACCTAGATTTCGCTGCCCTGCTGCTCGAGGTCGCCGATCGCCGGGCGTCGGACCTTCACCTGACCGCAGGTTCACCGCCGATGATCCGAGTGCGCGGCCGGCTCACCGCGGTCGAGGGCTATCCCCTCCTCACGCCCACCGACACCCGGGAGATCGTGTACTCGATCCTGTCCAGTGCCCAGCGCCAGAAGCTGGAGAACAACTGGCAGCTGGACTTCGCCTACCAGATCCCGGGCAGGAGCCGGTTCCGCGTCAACGCATACTTCCAGCGCTCGGCCCTCGGGGCCGCCTTCCGCCTGATCCCGTTTGAGATCGTGCCCCTGGAGGCGCTGGGACTCCCCCCGGTGGTGGCCGAGTTCGCCACCAGGCCCCGCGGACTGGTTCTGGTCACCGGGCCGACCGGCTCGGGCAAGTCGACGACGCTGGCCTCACTGATCGACGTGATCAACTCCACCCGCGAGGAGCACATCATGACGATCGAGGACCCGATCGAGTTCCTCCATCAGCACAAGAAGTGCATCGTCAACCAGCGTGAGATCGGCTCCGACGCCACCAGCTTCGGTGAAGCCCTGAAGGCCGCCCTGCGCCAGGACCCCGACGTGATCCTGGTCGGCGAGATGCGCGACATCGAGACGATCTCAACCGCGATAACCGCGGCCGAGACGGGCCACCTCGTGTTCGCCACGCTGCACACCCAGGACACCCCGCAGACGATCGACCGGATCGTGGACGTCTTCCCGTCTGGCCAACAGGGCCAGATCCGGGCCCAGCTGGCGGTCGCGCTCCAGGGGATCATGACCCAGACGTTGCTCCCGACCGCCGACGGCTCCGGCCGCTGCTGCGCCTGTGAGGTCCTCGTGCCCACCTCCGCGGTGCGCAACCTGATTCGCGAGGCCAAGAGTCACCAGATCTACTCCGTGCTCCAGACCGGCGGGTCGTTCGGGATGCAGACGATGGATGCCTCCCTGTCTCAGCTGGTCCGAGCGGGCAAGATCACCCGCCAGCTGGCCGAGTCCCAAGCCCACTCGGCGGAGGAGCTCCGCCGGCTGCTGGGCGGCCCCGGTACAGCGCCGGCGATGGCGGCCTGACCCGTGCCCACCTACACCTTCAAGGCGATGGACCTGGCCGGGATCTCGGCCCGGGGCGAGGTCGATGCGGTCTCCAAACAGGCGGTGGCCGACCAGCTCAAGGAGCGCGGGCTGGTCGTCCTGGACATCGCCAGCAAGTACCGCTCCCGCGAGTTGAACATCGAGATCATGTCCCGGGTCAAGGCGACCGACCTGGCCGTGGCCACCCGGCAGCTCTCGACAATGGTCTCCTCCGGCGTGACGATTCTGCGGGCGCTGACCGTCCTGGAGGTCCAGACCAAGTCCAAGCTGCTCAACAACGCTGGCCGCGGTGCGGCGCGATGTCGAGGCCGGACTGCTGCTCTCCCGGCCCTGGAACGCCACCCCAAGGTGTTCAACACGCTGTACGTGGCGATGGTCCGGGCCGGCGAGGCCGGCGGCGTGATGGAGGGTGCTCTGCTGCGCGTGGCCGATCAGCTGGAGAAGGACGCCTCCCTGAAGCGGCAGGTCCGCTCGGCCATGATCTATCCGACGCTGGTCATCAGCTTCGCCGTGATAGTGCTGCTGGCCCTGGTGGCGTTCCTGATTCCGGTGTTCCAGAGCGTGTTCAAGCAGTTCGGCGGCAACCTGCCCGGCGCTGACCCAGTTCATGGTCGGCCTGTCGGACCTGGTCAGACATCAGTGGTACATCCTGATCGTGGCCGTGATCGGCTCGGTCGGCGGGTTCATCACCTGGAAGCGTTCGGACCGGGGGCGCAAGCAATGGGACGCCTTCAAGCTCCGGGTCCCGATGAAGATCGGCAGCGTGGTCCAGAAGGTGTGCATCGCCCGCTGGTCGCGCACGCTGTCCTCGCTGACCTCGGCCGGTGTCCCGATCATGCAGGCCCTGGAGATCACGGGCCGGACGGCCGGCAACGCGGTGATCGATGAGGCGATGATCAACGTGATCGCGTCGGTCAAGGCCGGCGGCACGATCTCCGAGCCGCTGCGCTCGTGCAAGGCCTTCCCGCCGATGGTGTCTCACATGGTCGGAGTGGGCGAGGAGACGGGCGCCCTGGACACGATGCTGTCCAAGCTGGCGGACTTCTACGAGGACGAGGTGGAAGCGGCGATCAAGGCCCTGACCTCCATCCTGGAGCCCGCGATGATCATCCTGGTCGGCGGGATCGTGGGCGTGATCGTGATCTCGATGTACCTGCCGCTGTTCAACGTCTACAACCAGATTCACTAGGGGGTTGGGGTTAGAAGTGCGCCGGCGTTCGAGTGGCCGCTAACCCCGGGCGGAGTGGCGCTTGACCGTCCCGCAGGCCGCGCCTGACCGGCCCAGTTCGCACCCCTAGCGTCACTCACTCAGTCCTCCCCGGCGAGCGCGTGACCTCAGGGGCGCATAGAGCACCTCAGGTCACCGGAAACCGACGATCGGCCCAGCGCGTGACGAAAAGGACCCTCCACGCCATCGCGCCACCAAAGCCACGCCCGGCAAACCAACTCCTCGCCGAACCGGTTCAGCTATCGATGTGGGAAGAAAGGCATCACTATGGTGACAAATCACCCAAACCCCCCGGCGCGGCCCGGTCTCGGCTGAGGCGGCCGAGGTGGGCAGGCGCCCGGGGTACCCGCGCTTCTACATAATCTTCATTGATTTAGTAGAGTATCGGCGCATGAGCATGACCGACGCACAGCTCAGGCGCTTCGTGACCGAGCTCGCGGCCTCGGAAGCGATGTGGGGACATCTGGTCCGGCACAGCCGCGATGCCCGTCTGTACGAGCAGATCTGGGACACGGACGACGCCAACGCCTGGCTGATCTGCTGGAGCGAGGACCAGGACACGGGCTTTCACGACCACGACGAGTCGACCGCCGCGATCCGGGTGATTGAGGGACGGGTGCGGGAGGAGCGCCTGCGGGTGGGCGCCGCACCCAGCTCGCGTGTGATCGGACCGGGGTCGACGTTCCTTGTGCCGCCGAGCGCCATCCACCGCGTTCTTCACGCCGGCTCGGCCCCCGCCGTCACCATCCACGCCTACTCACCGCCGCTGCGGCGGACCGGCGCCTACTGGATCGGTCCCGGCGGCGAGCTCGAGCGGACGCCCCAGTCCTTCGAGCAGGAGCTGCGCGCCGCCGCCTGAGCCGAGGCCACGAGGAATCCACTCATGCCGGCCGCGCTCGGCTGGGCACGATCCTCACCACCCTCGTCGTCCAGCCGCTGGGCGACGAGCCGTCGGCCGGGAAGCTCGTCTGCTGGGCAGTATCGCGAGGGCCCGAGAGTGACCGCAAACGCCAGCCGGCCAGCCGGGCTGGCCCGGACCACGCCACGGTGGTCGCCGGTTCGGACGAACCAGCGACTGCCTGGCGCATACAGGCTCGCGGTCACGACCCTCAGCGTGCCGCTGCCCGAGACCGTGAGCCCGCCTCGTCGGACGCGCTTGAGGTACGTGAACTCGGTCACGTCCCGCCGGGTCGTGAACGACCAACCCCAGAGTGAGAAGCGGGCTGCCGTTGAGCGGTAGCTGAACGATGTTGGGGACGGCTTGGGGCGCTCCCAGGCTCTGGCCAGGAACGGCAGGAAGCGGCGCAGATCGCGTCTCCAGTACGGCCAGCTGTGGGTTCCGGGGCCGTAGAAGTAGTCGGTGTGGGTCACGCGGGCGTGGTCCAGGGCGGCCACGAAACTCTGGTTCATGTCCCAGATGTCGAGTTCGACCGCGGCGGCTCCGAGCGTGCCGCCGATCCCGCTGGGGGAGGTGCTGTCGTAGGGGCCGGGCGTCCCATCGCCGCTGGCAACGAACAGATCCACCGGCGCCAGATTGGGCGCCAGGTAGGTGGGATCGGTCGCCTCCCAGTACACGCGGTCGGTCACTGGGTCACCCCAGATGCACTCGTCTGGAGCGCCGCCGGTGAAGGCAGGGTTGGTGCTGTACAGCAACTCGTTCTCGTACGGGTAGTCGAAATCGATGTCGTCCGCGCCGGAGAAGCTTCCGGCGGCGGCGAACAGGTCGGGCTGGCGAGCCGGAAGACTGGTGGCGCCGAACCCGCCCATTGACAGGCCGGCGATGGCCCGTCCCGACCGGGAGGCAATCGTCCGGTAATGGCTGTCGATGAACGGGATGAGCTCGTCGATATCGAAGCTCGCCCATCCCGGGGCCGGCCCCTCGCTGGGCTGGTCGACGTCCCGGCCGTACCAGTTCGTGTAGTAGCCCTCCAGGCCCCCCGTCGGCATGACCGCGATCGTCGGTGGCAGGTGGGCGGTGCGCTGGCCATCCGCCAGGATGTGCTCCGCCCGCCCGAGCTTGGTCCAGTCGGTGTAACTGCCACCGGAGCCGTGCAGGAGGTACAGGACGTGATACCGGCGGCGGTCGCTGCCGTAGCCCGCGGGCAGCAGTACATCCACGTGGACCTGACCGTCGAGCGCGGGTGAGTGGAGGACGAGGTCGTGGAGACGGCCGCCGGAGCCCGCGACCGTCGTCTCGGAGAGGAGCCGGGCGGGGCCGCTGGGAACGGGCGTTGTGCGGCGGACGCAGGCCGGCGAGGGCGGCGCGCTCGCTGCCCCGGCGACCGACGCCGTTGCCGCGAGTGTCACCGCGACGACGCCGAATCCCCGCAGGCGGACAGCTCCCGCTATGGGCAGTCGGCCCGCTGAGCGGTGAAGTCTCATCCACCGGATAACGTGCCTCGCCGGACCTAACTTGCAGGCCGGCGGTATCGTCCCGCCCGGCACGATGCCCACCGGCGCCCAGGCACTGATCCGAACGCTCGTCACCTCCGGCGTGAGGACGTGCTTCACCAACCCCGGTACTTCTGAGATGCATTTCGTGGCCGCGCTCGACTCGGTCCCGGAGATGAGAGCCGTCCTGGCGCTGTTTGAGGGGGTCGCCACCGGCGCTGCGGACGGCTATGCCCGAATGGCCGGTGCCCCGGCGGCCACGCTGCTGCACCTTGGACCGGGGTTGGGCAACGGCCTGGCCAACCTCCACAACGCCCGCCGGGCCAAGACGCCGGTGGTCAACATCGTGGGCGACCACGCCACCTATCACACGCAGTACGACGCCCAGCTCCAGTCGGACATTGAGACCGTGGCCCGGAACGTCTCGACCTGGGTCCGGACGTCCCAGAAGACCTCCGAGCTGGCCAACGACGCGGTCGAGGCCGTGGCTGCGGCGCTGGGTCCTCCGGGGCAGGTCGCCACGCTGATCCTGCCCGCGGACGTGTCCTGGAGCGGGGGCGGCCGGCCCGCGGGGCCACCCCCGGCGCCCGCTCCGGCGACAGCGTCAGACGAAACGATTCAGGCCGCCGCCGAGGCGCTGCGGGGGCGGGGGAGGACCGCGATCCTGCTGGGGGGCCAGGCCGTCCGGGAGCGGGGGCTGATGGCCGCCGCCCGGATCGCCGCCGCCACCGGGACCAAGCTGCTGGTGGAGACGTTCCCGGCCCGCCTGGAGCGAGGCGCGGGACTGCCCGCGCTGGAGCGGATCGCCTACGTCCCGGAGCTGGCCGCTGTCCAGCTGGACGGTCTCAAGCACCTGATCCTGGTCGATGCCAAGGCGCCGGTTTCCTTCTTCGCCTACCCGGGTCGCAAGAGCTACCTGGTGCCGGACGGGTGCCAGGTCCACGAGCTGGCGACGCCGGATTCCAACGTGGTGGGGACGCTGGAAGCGTTGACGGAGGCGCTCGGAGCCACCGACGCCTCCGTCTCAGTGCAGGACGCGGCAAGGCCTGAGCCGGCCGCCGGCGAGCTCACCGCTGACAAGGCCTCCCAGGTGATCGGCGCGACGCTGCCCGAACGAGCGATCGTGTCCGACGAGTCGGTCACGTCGGGGGCGACCCTGCCTTTGCACACGGCCGGAGCGCCCCGGCACGACTGGCTGACCCTGACCGGGGGAGCGATCGGCCAGGGGCTCCCCGTGGCCGTCGGCGCGGCCGTCGCCTGCCCCGACCGGCCCGTTATGGCCCTGCAGGCCGACGGCTCGGCCATGTACACGATCCAGTCGCTCTGGACGATGGCCCGTGAGCAGCTCGACGTCACCGTGGTCATCTTCAACAACCGCAGCTACTCGATCCTGAACGTCGAGCTGGCCCGGGTAAAAGCGTCCGGCGCCGGGCCGAAGGCGCACTCCCAGCTCGACCTCAGCGGCCCGAACATCGACTTCGTGCCGATCGCCCAGGGCCTCGGGGTGCCCGCCCAGCGCGTCCAGACCGGCGAGGAGCTGGCCGACGCCATCACGCGGGCGGTGGACGAGCCGGGGCCGCACCTGATCGAGGTGGTGATCGCGCCCGCGTTCAGCCCGCGCCAGCTCAAGGCGATGCCGTACGCCCTCCGGGCCCTGGGGATCCTGCCCCGGCCCGTCGCCACCGCGATCCAGCGCAAGCTGAACCCGTAGGCCGCCTGAGCGGGGCCCCGGCGGGCGGGCGGCTGGCGCGGGGCCGCGGCGGGCGCGCCGCCGGAGATAAGGTCCACTCCCATGATTGTCACCGAGGCCGTGACCGGTTACCTGGAGGAGCTCCGCACGCCGCCCGACTCCGTGCTGGCGGAGATGGAGGAGCAGGGCCGGCGGGAGGGCATTCCCATCGTTCAGCCGGAAACCGGAGCCCTGCTGCACGTTCTGGCGCTGGCCGCCGGCGCGCGGAGGATCCTCGAGGTTGGAACCGCGATCGGCGTCTCGACTCTGTATCTCGCCCGGGCCCTGCCGGAGGGCGGGCAGGTGGTGACGTTCGAGATCGACGCCGAGCGACAGGACGCGGCCCGGGGCTATCTGGAGCGCGCGGGGGCGCTGGCCAGGGTTGATTTGCGGCTCCAGGATGCCCGGGAGGGCCTGGCGGAGCTGCACGGTCCGTTTGACATGGCCTTCGTGGATGGCGTCAAGTCGCAGTACGGGCAGTACTTCGACGGCGTGATCCCGCTGCTGCGCTCGGGCGGCCTGCTGGCCGTGGACAACGTGCTGATGAGCGGGACTGTGGCCGAGGGCCGCAGCGACGGCCATTGGACCGAGGAGCAGATTGCCACCGCCCGCGAGTTCAACCGCCGGCTGCTGGGCGACCCGGAGCTGGAGGGCACGCTCACCCCGATCGGAGACGGAGTCCTGGTGGCGGTCAGGCGATGAGCACCGGGGCGGCCGGGGGAGAGGACCGCAGCGCTTGCACGCCCTGTCGCGGGACGGGCCGGTTGGTGTCAATGCTGGGCGGGCAGAGCCACGAGGTGACATGCCCGTGGTGCGGGGGCAGCGGCCGCTTCAGGCCTGGTGGCGACGCCCAGTCGCACCCGGCGGAGGGGGCAGAGCCGCCCCAGGGGCCCGAAGCAGCCTGAGTTCCAGGCCCGCTGACATGGGGTCTGGCCACTACGAGGAACGTCCAGTTTCGTCGCACGCGTTGAGGCCAGCCTCGTTCGCGCCGATACCCAGGCTGCCAGAGCCACGGTGCCAAGGGCAAACCGCTCGTGAGGGCGGGACGCAAAACCACGGGTCTCCCGTTTTGGGAGTGAGCCGGGTTGCCACCAGAGGCTGAAAGCCGCGATGGCTAGGACCAGGGATCTGGCAGCCCAATCCACACGATCCCAGGAGGATCAATGCTTCATAAGCTAAGCCGTCGCGCGAAGGACGAGAAGGGTTTCACCCTGATCGAGCTTTTGGTCGTCATCCTGATCATCGGCATCCTGGCTGCGATTGCCATCCCCGCATTCCTCAACCAGCGCAACAAGGCCTATGACGCCGCCGCCAAGTCGAACCTGAAGACGGCGCAGACGGCCGAGGAGACGTACGCCACCGATCAGAACGGTAGCTACGCCACCGACACGCTCAGCACGAGCGACACAGGGTCCCTGGCCACGATCGAGCCGGCGCTGAAGAACGCGCCGTTCGTCACGGCCACCGGCAACACCACGGTCGGCTACACGCTGGTCGCGACGTCGGCCGGCTCGGGCTCGACCCCGGACGTGTTCACGCTCACCAGCGCGAACGGCACAGTCACTCGCTCCTGCACTGGCACGGGCGGAGGGTGCGTCGGCGGTAGCTGGTAGTTCCAGGCTCGAGACGCATATGTCTCATGACGGAGGGCGGGGCCGGGTGGCCCCGCCCTTCGTCGTTTAGTAGACGCTCCTCGCTGCCGATATGCCCCTCATGCGGATCCGCCTGACCGTCGCTCTTTTGGCCGTCGCCACCGCCCTGGCCAGCCCGGCGATCGCCACTGCTCGCGTCGATCCCACAAAGGCCCTGCTCGTGACCCAGGGCTCAGCGATGGCCCTGGTCGAGTCCAACTCCGAGGTCCCGCTGCATTTCAGCTCCAGCGCCGGCCAGGCCATCGAGGTGGCCGAGAGCAGCCCCACGCTCCAGGCTCTCCACCGTCAGATGCACCCGCTTCGGGTCCTCCCGTACGTGTGGCGCGCCATCCATCCGTACTGGTACGTCGTCTTCACCTACCGCGGCAAGATCGTGGGCGACGCTGCGGTCAGCACCGCAGGAAAGCTCATCGGCGTTTGGACGGGGGCCCAGGCCCTCGCCCCCTATACCCACGGCCACCTGGCGTCGATCCTCGACAGCTGGCTGGTGGTGACGCCGTTCTGCCTGCTCTTCCTGCTCGCATTCTTCGACCCGCGTCGCCTGCGCCGCCTGGTTCACCTGGATGCGCTCGCCGTCCTCTCCTTCCTGATCTCCTTCGAGCTGCTGGCCCATGGCCACCTGGTACCGGCCGTGTGGCTCGCCTACCCGCCCCTGATTTACCTGCTCGCCCGGCTGACCAGAATCGGCTTCGGCGGCCGCCCACCCACCGGCAGGTTGGCGCCTCTGCTCAGCCTGCGCACGCTTGCCCTGGGGCTGCCCGTGCTCCTCGGAGCGCGGATCGCCCTCTCGCTGCTGGGCCACCAGGAGATCGATGTGGGCTACGAGTCCGTGATCGGGGCCTTCCGCATCCTGCATCACGTCCCGATCTACTGGAACGACCCCAACCACGGCGACACCTACGGCCCGATCACCTATCTGGCCTATGTGCCGTTCGAGCTGCTCTTCCCCTGGACCGGGAGCCTCAGCAATCTGCACGCTGCAGATGCCGCGGCGATCTTCTTCGACCTGGGCACGGTGGCCGGACTGGTCTTTCTGGGTCGTCGGCTGCGCTCAGGCCCCGAGGGCACGCGCCTTGGACTGATCCTGGCCTGGGCCTGGGCGGCCTGCCCGTTCACCGTGATCGGACTGATCGTCCACACCAACGACGGCCTCATCGCCATGCTCAGCGTGTTCATGCTGCTGGCCCTGTCCTCGCCGGTGGTCAGCGGAACACTCCTGGGGCTGGCCGCCGCGGCCAAGTTCTCGCCGGCCGCGCTGCTGCCACTCCTGGCCGCCCCCCGGCAGCGGGGGCGCAAGGGCGCGCTCGTGTGCACGGCGGCATTCGCCGGCGTCGTCGCCCTGGCCATCTTCGCCTGGCTGCCGCCCGGCGGCCTGAGTTACTTCTGGCAGCGCACGATCGGCTTCCAGCTGACCCGGCAGGACGTGTTCTCGCCCTGGGCGCTTTACCGATCGCTCCACCCGCTTCAGCTCCTGTTGGAGGCGGCCGCGGTGGGCCTGGTCGCGCTGGTGGCCTTCGTGCCTCGCCGGCGCGGGCTCGTCCGGATATGTGCGCTGGCCGGCGCGGTAACGATCGCCATTCAGCTTCCGGCCCTCCACTGGTTCTACTACTACATCCTCTGGTTCCTGCCCTTCGTCCTGGTGGCGATGCTCGTCCCGGAGACACTGAGGTCCGGGGCGCCGGCGGCCGATGGACCCGAAGATGCGGTTGTGAGGGTTGAGGATCGGCGCAGGGAGCCGATAGGAGAGCTGGTGGGAGCGTGACATGCCTGTAGCTCTAGCGACAATCCTGGGAGCCGCGATCGGCTCGTTTCTTAACGTGGTGGCGTACCGGCTCCCGCGCCGCGAGTCGCTGATCCATCCACCCTCCCGCTGCCCCGGTTGCGACACGGCGATCAGGCCGTACGACAACATCCCGGTGCTGGGCTGGCTGATGCTCCGCGGGCGTTGCCGCAAATGCGGGATGCACATCTCGCCCCGGTACCCCGCGGTCGAGGCGCTGACGGCGATCCTCGCCGTGGCCGTAGTCCTGGTCCTTCACGGCGCCCACGACCTGGCCCTCGGCCTGACGCTGGTAATCGTGCTCGTGCCGGTCGCCCTGATCGACCTGGACCACCGGATTATCCCCAACCGGATCACCGGGCCGGCCGCGCTGCTGGCGGTGGCCATCGGCCTGGCCACCCGACCCGCAGGTGTCCCCGAGCAGCTGATTGCGGGTGCCGCGGCGGGAGGATTTCTACTCGTGTTCGCGCTCCTCTACCCGCGCGGGATGGGCATGGGCGATGTCAAGCTGGCCGCCGTGCTCGGGCTGTTCCTGGGCCGGTCGGTGGGCGTAGCGATACTTGTGGGTCTCCTGGCCGGCAGCCTGGCGGGTGTGGCCGTGATGGCCCGCCTGGGGGTGGAGAAGGGCCGCAAGACCGCCGTTCCGTTCGGCCCGTTCCTGGCTCTGGGAGGCGTGGTGGCTCTCCTGGTCGGGCCGCAGATCGTCCACTGGTATCTGCACGCCGGCTTCTGAGGATCATGCGCGGCGCGGCGATCCGGCGTAGGCCTGCGCTGATCACAGCCGTGGCGGTGTTCGTGGCCGGGGCGCTGGTCCTTGGGCTGACCCAGAACAGCGCGCCGTTGCCCGTGCCGCGAGGCCAGGCGATCAGGGCCGCGCTCAAGAGCCCTCTGACTCGCGAGGTCCTGACTGGAACGCACTTCAACAGCGTGGCCGTCACGTCGCTTGACTCGGGGCTTGATCGGGTGAGCTTCTTCGACAGCGGACGGATCATCGCCCAGGTGGCCGTTCGCCGGGACGGCGCCGTGACGCAGAGTGAGGGCTTCAGCGATCGCCCGGTTCCATACGGCGACTGGATCGCCTACCAGCCCGCACTGCTGATCGGGCTGGCCGCCCTGTTCGTGCTGATGGCCGGGGTGGCCCCGTGGCGTCGGTTGCGGAACCTGGACGTGGCTGCGGCGCTGTCGCTGATCGCCCCGGTAGTGCTACTGCAGAAACGCTACGTGGACGCCAGTGTGCTGGCCGCGGTTCCTGGGTTGGCCTACCTGATGGTCAGGTGCGCCTTCAGGGCCCTGGGCCCACCCGCGGAGTTCCGCCCCTCGATCCCGTTGCTCGATGCTCTCACCCCGGGCTGGGACGCCCGGCGCCGGGTCTGGGTGCTCCGGCTCGCCCTGGCCTCCTTGGCGCTGGTCTTCGTGATGGTCACTGTGAGCTCCCGGGAGGCGGTGGATGTGGCTTATGCCGTGATGGAAGGGGCCACCAAGCTGATCGGGGGCGTGCTCCCGTACGGACACATGCCCGGCGATGTCATTCACGGTGACACATACCCGCTGCTCAGCTACGTCCTCTACGCGCCGCTCGCCTGGGTGTCGCCTGTGCGATCGACCTGGAGCCCGGTGGACCTGGCCCTCGGCGCTGCCGTGGCATCCGCGCTGGCGGTGGCCTGGGCGATGTTCCGGGCGGGCGCCGGGGCGCGACGGTTCCGCCGTGCGGCACGTGCCCCAGAGCATGAGCTGGCCGGGTTGCGAGCCGCGTTGACGTGGCTGGCCTTCCCACCGCTCTTGGCCGCGGTGTCCACCGGGACCAGCGACGTGGTCCTGGCGCTGATGGTTGTGATGGCCGTGTTGCTCTGGCGCCGCCCCGGGCTGGCCGCCGGACTGCTGGCCCTCGGGGCCTGGTTCAAGCTCGTCCCGCTGGCCCTGCTGCCCGCCCGGCTGGCCCCGCTCAGGGGCCGTCGGCTGGCCCGGGCGCTTTTGGCGATTGCCGTTGTCTGCGCGCCGATGCTGGTTCTGCTCGTGGCGCTCGGCGGACTCGGGGGGCCGGCGGCCATGCTCCGGGCCATGTCCTACCAGCTATCGCGGGGCTCCCCGCAGTCGCTCTGGTCGGCTCTGCACATCCAGTCCCTTCAGCCCCTCGGTGAGGCCGCTGCCCTGGCCCTGATCGCCGCCGCCACGGTGCGCCTGGCCACCCGGCCGGAATGGGAGCAGGAGACCGCCCGTATGGCGGCCATGGCCGGGGCGATCCTGATCGCGCTCCAGCTGACGGCCAACTACTGGGCCTTCCTGTATCTGATCTGGGTCCTGCCGCTGGTGACGATGTCGCTGCTGGCCGATCCGACACCCGCGGTGGCGCCTGAACCGTCCCGGGTGTCGGTCGCTCGGCCCCAGCCCGACCTGGTGGGTGCCCGGTGAGCACGCTGCTGACCAAGCGCCGCCAGGCCAGTCCGGCGACGGTGGTCAGCCCCCCCGAGCCACGCGGGCTTCTGGCCGCCCCGTCGTCTCTGGCCGTTCACCGGGCCATCTCGGTGGTCGCGGTGTTGGGGTTGTTTGCTCCGGCTTTCAACGCCTGGAATGACGTCGTTTCCGTGCCGTCATCCGCCGTGGTCGTGATGGCGCTCTTTGTCGGTGCCCTGTGGCTGGTGATGGCTTTCGCCATGGCCCGGACCGAAGGCGACCTCGCTCGCCATGAGCGCTGGCTGCTCGTGCTCGCGCTCCTGGTCCTGGCCGCCTGGGCCGCTGTCACGCTTCACGGGCAGGGCGCGTATGGCACAGATGAGGCTGCGCTGGAGCAGGGGGCCGCCACCCTGCTCGTGCACGGTCACAATCCGTACGGGGCGAACCTGACCTCTGCCCTGGCCGGTTACAGCACGCTGGGCAAGTACGTCACCCACACCCTGAGCGGTGGGCTCGTGACTACCTTCGGGTACCCCGCGGTGTCGCTGCTTGTCGTGGCCCCGTTCGTCGTCCTGACGGGGGGTGGACAGGCGGTGCCGATCGCCGACGTCGTGGTCCTGATGATCGCCACCGTGGTTGTCTACAGACAGCTTCCAGCAGGCTGGAGATCGCTGGCAGTCGTGCTCTGCGTTGGATTCCCGACGCTGTCGGGGTTCGCCGTCGCTGGAGTGAATGCGATTATCGCCATGACCCTCCTGCTCGTGGCGGCTAACCGCTGGACTGCCACCGGCCGGGACGGACGTCTGGCCCGAGGCGGACGGCTTCGCGCCGTGGCCCTCGGCCTGGCCTTGGGCACAAACCAGCTCGCCTGGTTTATCGCGCCGTTTCTGATCGCGGGTATCTATCTGGTGCGCAGCGGCGATCTCGGTCGGCCGAGCGCGCTCAGAGTGACGGGACGCTACGTGGGGCTGGCGCTGGCCACGTTTCTAGCCGTCAACCTCCCCTTCATCGTCTGGGGGCCGACGGCATGGATACACGGCGTCGCGGCGCCGCTGACTCAACACGCGATCCCATACGGACAGGGGCTGGTCGATCTGACTCTGTTCCTACGGATCGGAGGCGGGGCTCTGAATGCCTACAACTATGCGGCGGTGACGCTGTACGGGGCGCTTCTGGTCCTGTACGTGGCGCACTTCCGGAAGCTCGGTCGCACCGGCCTCGTCCTTCCTATGCTCGCCTTGTTTGTTTCAGGACGGTCGCTGGCCGAGTACTGGATGACCATGATCGCGGTGATGGCAATCGGCGCCCTGACGGCTGACGAGCCCGCCATCAAGGGAGCTCTCCCGCTGTTGCGGCTACGCGGAGGCTCGCCACTTGTTCGTCGCGGGGCTACGGTTGCCTTGTTCGTCCCGGTTGTCGTGTGTCTTGCCATGGCGCTTGGGACTCCGGCGCCGCTTTCGATGCGGATCTTGAGCGCGCATAGCAGTCCTCAGCTCCGCAGCGTGGCAGAACTCCGGCTACTCGTGGAGAACCGGTCGGGCCGCCCGTTACGTCCTCATTTCGCGACCAACGTGACTGGCCAGTCCATCTTCTGGAACGTCCGAGGTGGTCCCCCGATACTCGCGGCTCACCACAGCGCGATATACAGGCTCGTCGCGCCCGACCCCAGCTCAATGCCGCCCAACGGGACCAAATTCATGGTTGAGGCTTACACGGCCGCACCCAGCACGATCAGTTCGACCAGCCCGTTCGCCCAGTACGGGCCGGTCCCGGGGTACTGGTAGGCGCTGGGCAGCGCCTGGCCGCGAATGACGCGGCGGCGTAAGCGTCCAGATCCGTCTGGACGCCTCTCAACTCCCAATCGGCCTGCGCCGAAACAGAGTTTGATGAGGAGCACCAGCAGGAGCATCGTTGGCCTGGACATTGAGCCGGGCTATGTGGCCGCTGTCCAGGGCAGCGGTGGAAAGGTCGCGGTCGAGCGCGCGGCCTGCGCCGCCCTGCCCCCGGGAGCCGTGCACGACGGCGAGGTGGCCGACGTCGAGGTCCTGGCCGACACCCTGCGTGAGATGTTCGCCGAGCACAAGCTTTCCAAGCGCGTCCGGCTGGGGGTGGCCAACCAGCGGATCGTGATGCGGGCCATCGATCTGCCGCCGCTGACCGACGCCAAGGAGATCGCCTCGGCCGTCCGCTTTCAGGCTCAGGACCACATCCCCATGCCCATGGAGCAGGCGGTGCTCGAGCACCAGGTGCTGGGCCCGGTCGAGACCCCTGAGGGGACCCGGACCCGAGTCATCGTGGTGGCTGCCCGCCGGGACATGATCGAGCGCCTGCTGGAGACGGCCACCCGGGCGGGGCTGAGCCCGCAGGGAATCGATCTATCGGCCTTCGCGATGATCCGCGCGCTGCACCGCCCCGGCACCACCGAGCCGGTTTTGTACGTCAACGTCGGCGGGATCACCAATCTGGCCGTGGCCGAGGGCACGACCTGCACCTTCACGCGGGCGATCCCGTACGGCACCGAATCGATCGCCGGCGAACTGGCCCAGCGGCGGGCGCTGACGCTGGAACATGCGCACGGCTGGCTGGTGCACGTGGGCCTGCGGGAGCCGTTGGAGGACATCGACGGCGAGCAGTCGATCATTGAAGAGGCCCGCGCCGTCCTCGCCGAGGGCGCCCGGCGCGTGGGGGATGAGCTCCGCAATTCACTCGATTTCCACGCGGCCCGTGAGGGGGCTGCGTCCGTGTCCCGGCTGATTCTGACCGGGCCGGCGGTGGCGATTCCCGGCTTCTCGGATGAGGTCGCCGGCCGGATCGGGCTCCCCTTTGAGGTCGGGCTGATCCAGGAGGCCAAGCCGGGCGGATTCGGCGGCGTCGATGCCGGTCGGCTGGCCGTGGCCGCCGGGCTCACCGTCGCGGAGGTCGACGCATGAGAGCGGTCAACCTGATCCCCACCGACGCTCGGCGGGGTGGCTCGCGGGACATCCGCTCGCTACGTGGGCCAGGCAGTGTCGTTGTGGGGCTGCTCGGCGTCGTCCTGATTCTGGTCACGCTTTACGTGCTGGCCTCAAAGAACGTGTCCGAACGCCAGGGAAAACTGGCCAACCTTCAGCAGCAACTGACCCAGATTCAGGCCGAGGCGACCCAGCTGGGGGGCTACACCCAGTTCGCCAAGTTGGCTCAGGCCCGGGTCCAGACCGTCAAGGAGATCGCCGCCAGCCGATTCAACTGGCAGCAGGCGCTGTCCGATCTGTCGCGGGTGGTCCCGGCCAACACCTCGCTCAGCTCAGTGTCCGCGACGGTCGATCCGGGCGCTGGCGCGGCCGGGGGAGGGTCAAGCGGAGGCCTGCGGGGAGACATCACGGCCCCGGCCTTCGAACTCGAGGGCTGCACCGCCACCCAGGACGACGTGGCGCGGTTGATGTCGCGGCTGCGTCTGATCCGTGGCGTAACCCGGGTCACGCTATCCGATGCAGTGAAGTCCGCTTCCGGTAGCGCGGCCACCCCGGTGAGCGGCTCCGGCGCGACCGGGGGCTGCGCCGGCGACGCGCCCACCTTCTCCATGGTGGTGTTCTTCGAGCCGCTGGCATCCGTGGCGGCGGCCCCCACGGGCGCGACCGCCACCACCACGACCGCAGCGGCGACCCCCGCCGGGTCGACGAGCACCACCAGCAGCACGACCACCGCCGGGAGTACCCCGTGACCGGCCGGGACCGCACCGTCGTGATCGTGGTGGCCGTGCTGGCCGCGATCGCCGCCTCCTGGATCCTGGTGATCTCGCCCAAGCGCGACCAGGCCTCGAAGCTTGACGCCAAGATCCATACCCTGCAGTCGAGCCTGTCCGCGGCCCAGTCCCAGCTGTCCGCGGGCCGGGCGGCCCGGGCCACGTTCCGCGACAGCTACACCACCCTGGTCCGGCTCGGCGAGGCTGTCCCCACCGACGACGACGTCCCTTCGCTGATCTACCAGATCTCGTCGGCCGCCGCCAAGGCGGGCGTCGACTTCCAGGGACTGACGCTCAACCCCGCGCCAGCCGGCTCCGCCCCGGCCACGCCGCCCCCGGTGACCGGGGCCACTGGATCGAGCGGTGCCGCGACCACGCCGGCCTCCACCTCCCCGCCGGCCACTCCGGCAACCCTTCCGCCAGGAGTCGGGATCGGCCCCGCCGGATTCCCGATCGAGCCCTTCACGTTCAGCTTCCAGGGCAACTTCTTCCACCTGTCCAGCTTCTTCGGCCGGCTTGAGCGCTTCGTGGTCGCAGACAACAAGCGGGTGTCGGTCAGCGGACGCCTCATGAGCCTGGATGCGATCCAGCTCAGCCCGGCGGCCGGAGGCTTCCCGCAGATCGCGGCCACTGTCTCGGCCACCACCTACCTGCTCCCGACCAACGAGGGCCTGGTGGCCGGAGCGACCCCGATGGGCCCGGCCGCGTCGACGTCCCAGCCGGTATCCAACGCCACGTCCACGTCGTCCTCGACCCCACCCGCCGCGGTGGTGGCTCCGGTGGCGGGCAAATGACTCTGCTCCGTCAGATCTGGCAGGACCTCCGTAGCAAGCGCCTGTGGCCGGTGGCCGCAGTGCTGCTCGTGGCGATCGTGGCCGTCCCTGTGGTCCTGTCCGGCTCCTCCAGCGCGCCGCCGGTCGCCCCGCCCCGCGCTCCGGCTCCCGTGGCCAACGGGTTGCCCGCGGTCAACGACACCGCTCTTCCCGCGAGCTCGGCTCCGACAGGAAGCGCGCGCAACCCCTTCGGGCCCGCCGGGGGCAACGCCGCCACCACGACGACGAGCACGACGACCCTGCCCGCCACGACCACGAGTCCGACGAGCCCGTCCACTTCCGGCACGGGATCGACGTCGGGTGGCACCACGCCGACCGTGCCGCCGACCACGGTTCCGCCGGGCGGGACGACGCCGGGTCAGCCCACGATCCCCCTGCCCAAGCCTAAGCCCACGACTCCTGCGCTGAACGCCGACCAGTCCTACTCGGTGTCGCTGGCCATCACTATGCCCACCGGCGGCCTGGACACGATCAGCCCGCTGGAGCGCCTCAGCCCGCTGCCGAGTGCCCGCCGCCCCCTACTGGTGGAGCTGGGCGTGCTCAAGGGAGGCAGCCGGGTCCTTTTCGCCGTCCAGCCGGGAACCGTCGTTTCAGGTAAGGGCACCTGCATCCCCGGGCCGATCGACTGCGAGATCCTGGCGCTGGGCCAGGGCCAGACCGAGCAGCTGAGCGTTCAGACCAGCGCCGCTGTGGTTCGCGTGGCCCTGTTCGCGGTCACCGGCATCACGGCGGCCAAGCACCAATCGCGTTCGGCGGCCATGAAGGTCCGCAACCGGGCGTCGAGCGCCGGCCGCCGGTTGCTCGACCGCTCCTCACTCAAGGCCCTCTCGCTGTTCCGCTACGAGTCCGGCGCGGGCGCAGTGATCGACCTCCGCAACCTGATCCTGAGGAATACCTGATGCGTCGCTACCTGCTGATCGCCCTGCCCTTCATCGTCTCCCTTGGCCTGACCACCGCCGCGGCCCAAGCCGTGGTGGTGGACATGAACGCGGTGGGTCAGGGCGCCTCGTCCGTCCCATACGACAGCAGCGACCAGAGCGGGTACTTCGGCGTGGCCCTGGTTCCGGGCACGCGCTCGGGATCCAGCACGACCTCAGGCTCCCTGGGCTGGCCGGGGTCCCGCACGTCACGAGCGGCGAGTGTTTCGACCCGGGACTGACGCCTGACCTGAACTTCCCGCCCGATGCCGGTCTCTGTTACCACCACGGCTCGGTGCTGTCGAGCTATGAGACCTTTGCTTTGACCTGGGACCCCCTGCGCAGGTACTGGTCCGGCACCCGGAGCTACGTCGAGCAGTTCCTCCGCAATGTGGCCGACGCCAGCGGAACGCTCACATCCCCGTACGCCTCACCCCGCAGTACCAGACCTCCGATCACGCAAGGGCCGGGGAAAGCCCAAGTACGGGGGCGCGTGCATCGACTACGGCAACATCAACGGCTGGCCCAACAAGAGCACCACGTGCCTGTTCGGAACCCGGTGCAGACCGGGCCTGGGTACGTATCCAACGGCTGCCTCCCCACGGGTGGGTATTACCTTGCCGGCGGGGCCATGGACCCATTACCCAACGACGTCTGCCTGACCGACGCCCAGTTCCGCTCCGAGCTGAGCACGATCATCAGGCAGATGGGGATCCTCAACCGGAACCAGCCCGGTTACAGCCCGCTGATCGTCCTGCCCCTCCCGCCGGGAGTCGAGGCGTGCCTGACGGCCCAGACCGACTCCGGGGGGCTGTGCTGCCGGCCAACGGTGCCTTCTCGCCGCCCCCGCCCCCCGAGCTGAGCATGTGCAGTCGCCGGAGGGGTGCAGACGCCGTTCACCGACCGCGTGGAGGTCACCTACGTGACGCCCACCGGTGAGCGATGCCGAGCAGCCCGCAGAGCATCAGCGTGGACAAGGCGAATGCCACCGTCAGTGGCCTCGCCTCCCCCGGCCTCTGGAGCAACAGGCTGGTACGCGTACGTGAGCCACAACAACGGCGTCTTCCGAGTTCAGTCCACGCCCTCCGCAATCGGGGCAGCGTTCCAATGGCTCGGCCGCAACCGGTCAGGCGCCCCCATCCAGCGCTTTCTTCTGCTCCTATACTTCACATGAGCATCGACGGAAAGGACGTGGCCTACGTCGTCCAGCCTGGACGGCCATGACCCAATGCGATGAGCCGGGCTCTGCGCCGGTTACGCAGAATCCCGCCCCGGACGCGCTCAGCGCCGACATTGGCAGCCGCCGGTCAGCCCGCTCAGCCAGGCCGAGATCTGCGATCGTCAACCCCCAGCTCAACGGCTGGTTCGCGCTCGGCGGCGGCGAAATCAACGAACAGGGCGGATGTGTCCCGGAGGGCAACGGCCTGGACAGCGTGACCGTGGGCGGCGCGGGTTACCTGCTTCAGCGGGAGTTAACAATGCCGCTGTGATGGAGAGCGACCCGACACGTATGGCGGCTGCGCTCCAAATGTGGTCCTGTCGCCCAGCTTCTGGTGCCCAGTCCGATTGACGGGCGAGGTGGTGGGCTTCGACGGGTCCCGACCGCCTCGACCCTGATCGTGCCCGAAGAGGATTACCAGTGGTCGTTCGGCGACGGAAGCACGACGGGCGCGAGCGTGGTGCACAGCTTCGCCAACGCCGGCTACTACAAGGTCACGCTGACCGTCACCGACCGCGGAGGCAACGTCCTCAGCCTCACCCAGCAGGTCGAGGTGCTCCAGGCCGACGGTCAGCCGCCGTCGGGCGGGGGAGGCGGAGGGGGCTCCCAGCAGAATTTCAAGGTGCACCTCCGGCTCATGCCCCAGAGCCTCCGGGCGATCCTGCGCAGCGGTC
>CAVPKV010000071.1:0-15638 GCA_963705785.1 uncultured Solirubrobacterales bacterium
TTGTCGGGCAGGCGCTGGCCGGCGGGCGCCGGGACAACGTGGTCCTGGCCACCAAGGTCCATGGCACGATGGGGGACGACCCGAACGAGTTCGGCAACACCCGGCGCTGGATCATCCGCGAGGTGGAGAACAGCCTCCGCCGGCTGAAGACCGACTGGATCGATCTCTACCAGATTCATCGCCCCGAGGAGGACACCGACGTCGAGGAGACTCTGGGCGCGCTCAGCGACCTGGTGCACGCCGGCAAGGTCCGATACATCGGCTCCTCGACGTTCCCGGCCAGCCAGATCGTGGAGGCCCAGTGGGCGGCCCGTCGGCGGGGACTCGAGCGCTTCGTGTGCGAGCAGCCGCCCTACTCGATGCTGATCCGCGCGGTTGAGGCCGACATTCTGCCCACGTGCCAGCGTCACGGCATGGGCGTGATCCCCTGGAGCCCGCTGGCCGGTGGGTGGCTGTCCGGGAAGTGGCGGCTGGGCGCCGAGGATCTGAGCTCACGCCGTTCAGCCATGCTCCCGGCTCGTTACGACCTCTCACTGCCGGGCAACCAGCGCAAGCTCGAAGCGGCAGACGCGTTGGGCCAGGTGGCCGAGGAGGCCGGTATGACCCTGATCCAGATGGCACTGGCCTTCGTCATCCGCCACCCGGCCGTGACTGCGGCGATCGTCGGGCCGCGGACCATGGAGCACCTGGAGTCGCAGCTTCCCGCCGCAGATCTGGAGCTCTCCGATGACGTGCTCGATCGGATCGACGAGATCGTCCCTCCGGGGACCAATGTCAATCCGGCCGATACCGGATGGGAGAACCCGGCGCTCGCCCCAGCCGCCCGGCGACGCTGACGCGTCGTTACGTCCGGTGGAGCGGTCATTCTCCGCCTCACTGCAGCGGACTGCTCCATGGAGGGAGGGACAGCACGTGATCGACACAGAACTCGCCGGCGCCAGACCCGTCGACTACCTAGCCTCACTGGTGTACGAGTTGTTGGACGCCCACGAGGACACGACGCGACTGGCCGCGGGGGCGGCCGATGAGGAACGCTGGGCCGCCCACCTGGACTACCTCCGCGACCTCCAGCGCGTGGGGCGTGAGCGCCTGGCCTGGGCGGGCGCCGTCGCTCCTTGAGCCCCTGGCCCGACCGGGCGCCGTCGCTCCGTAAGCGTCTGGCCCGAGCGGGCGCCGTCGCCGCCTGAGCCGGGGGCTCATTCCGACGAGTCCGCGGTTTAGGGCCCAGGCCGACTGCGTGTGCCGGTGCACTAGATTTGCCGCGCACCGTCAGTTCTCAGAAAGGGATCGCATGGCAGATCGCGCTGCACTCGTCACCGGGGCCTCCCGGGGAATCGGACTCGCCCTGGCCGACATGCTGGGCGAGGCCGGATTTGGGCTCACCTTGACCGCCCGCAAGCCAGACACGCTGGAGCAGAGCGCTCAGGAGCTGCGTCAAAAGGGCTATGAGGTGGAGTTCCAAGCGGCCAACATGGCCGACGAGGAGGCCATCCGGGCCGTCGTCCAGCTGCACCGGGAGAAGTACGGACGCCTCGATGTCCTGGTCAACAACGCCGGCGTCGGGATCGGCGCGGCGGCCGGCGAGCACCAGAGCAAATACGTCGATCTCCAGCTGGACGTCAACCTCCGGGCGATCATCCTGTTCTACCGGGAGTGCGCGGAGATGCTCCGGGCCGCCGGCGGCGAGACCCGACAGGCGCTGGTCGTGAACATGGCCTCAATCGCTGGGAAGTCGCCCTCCCCCTGGCTATCGGTCTACTCGGCCACCAAGGCGGCTGTGCTGGCCTACACCCAGGCCATGAACAAGGAGCTGAGCACGGAGGGGATCAAGTCCGTGGCCTTCTGTCCTGGGTTTGTGGACACCGACATGACCGAGTTCGTCCGCGGCACCGTGTCCCAGGAGGACATGATCAAGACCAGCGACATCGCCGAAGCGCTGCGGTTCCTGCTCCGCCTGTCCCCGGCCTGCGTGGTCCCGGAGATCATCTTCCAGCGCCCCGGGGACGACATTTAGGGCCGCCGCCGGGGTGCTGACGATCGGCCTGGCTCCGAACCCTGGCCATGACCCCCGAACCTCAGGACCTCGACGATTCCACGACCCGTGGAACCGTGTACACCGTTGGCCACTCGACCCGCTCGATTGGGGAGTTGCTGGCGGTGCTCGACGAGGCGGGCGTCGCCACGCTGGTTGACGTGCGCACGCTTCCGCGGTCCCGGCGCAACCCCCAGTTCGACGGGGGCGCGCTGGCTGACGCGCTGTCCCAGCACGGCATCTCCTACTGGCACGAGCGGGCCCTGGGAGGGTTCCGGCGGCCGCAGCCAGGCTCGCCCAACGACGGCTGGCAGCACCCGGCCTTCCAGGGGTACGCCGACCACATGGCGACCCGGGAGTTCCGCGAGGCGCTCGAGCGCCTGGAGGTCATGTCCGCGGATCAACCCACGTGCATCATGTGCGCCGAGGCCCAGTGGTGGCGCTGCCACCGGCGGCTGATCTCCGACGCCCTGACCGTCCGCGATTGGCTCGTCATGCACCTGGGGGTGGGCCAGCCGGCCGCGCACGAGCTGACGCCGATCGCGGTCGTCGGGCCCGGGTTGTCGCTGACCTATCCCCCATTTCAGGGGTCGTTGGCCCTGGACTGAGCCGGGACCGGGACGGGCGCGGACGGCGGTGCACCCGCGGCTCTCACGACGGCCGCCAGGCGGCCCTGGGAGACGGCGATCCCGGCCAGCAGCACCGCCACGCCGACGGGCTGATTCCAGTGCAGGGACTCATTCAGGACGACCGCCCCCAGCACGGTCGACACCACCGGGATCACATACGTCACCAGTGACGCCACGGCCGAGCCCCGGGCGCGGACAACCGCGTAGTTGAACACGTAGGCCAGCCCCGAGCCGAGCGCGCCGAGGGCCAGCAGGCTGCCCCATCCCTGGAACCCGATGTGGGCGGTCGGGGCGTGGGCCAGGGGAAGAAACAGGGCCAGGACAAGCGACGCGCAGCTCAGCTGGCAGGCCGAGAGCACGACCCCGCTCTCGGGCCGGCCGGCGAGATAGCGCCGGGTATACGGGAACCCCAGCCCGTAGCACAGGGCCGCGCCGGCACAGGCCAGGTGACCGGTCAGAGCACCGCCACCCAGACCGCGCCACGGGCCGAGCAGGACGGCCACTCCGACGAAGCCGACCACGATCCCAGCCAGCCGTCCGCGACTGGGGCGCTCCTCCGGAAAGGCCGCCAACAGGACGATCAGGACCCATAGCGGTGTGGTCGCGTTCCACATCCCGGCCAGGATCGACGAGACGTGCTTCTCGCCGAAGGCGAACAGGGTGAACGGGGCCGCGTTGAACAATGCCGCGGCCACCAGGCAGTGCAGCCACAGCCGCCGGTCGGTGGGGAGGCGCTCGCGGCGGAGCACAACCATGACCACGAGTGTCGCCGCCCCCAGCGTCACGCGCCCGAAGGCCACCCATAGCGCCGGCCAGTGCCGATCCAGCACCTTGATGAACAGGAAGCTCGACCCCCAGATGACCGAGGTCAGGGTGAACTGCAGTCTCCAGTAGGAGTCAGAGCCGGGGGCCATCGAGCTCTAACGATTGTGGCGGCCGTCGTGTGAGAGTGGCCACAGACGCTCGACCGCTGCTTGGTAGTGCGCCTTGGCACGCAGTAGCATCATCCGCCCAAAGCACGAGGGAGGCTAGGGACTTATGACTGCAACCCGGCGTGACGTGGACAGCGTCGATCTGAAGGATGCTCTGGTCATCGACCGCGAGACGTGGGCCGATGGGCCGCCGCACGCGCTGTTCAAGCGCCTGAGGTCCGAGTGCCCGGTCCACTGGAGCGCGGAGATCCCCGAGTTCCCGACCGAGGCGGGCTACTGGTCGATCACCCGGGCGGAGGACATCCACACGGTCAGCCGGGATTGGAAGAGCTACTCCTCGGAGATGGGCGGAATCACCGCCGCCACCGAGGGCTTCCCGCTGGAGCTGCTCCAGGCCATGTTCATCGGGATGGACCCGCCCAAGCACGACCGCCTGAAGATGCTCTTCCAGGCCGGATTCACCCCCAAGCGGATCGCCGCTCACGACTCCGCGATCCGGCAGATCGTCCGGGACGTGCTGGACCGCCTGGACGGACGGGAGGACTGCGACCTGGTGACCGAGGTCGCCCAGCCGGCCGTCTCGCGGGTGATCGGAAGCTTCATGGGAATCCCGCCCGAGGACGACGAGGCCTGGGCCACGCTGATGAACGCCGTGCTGGGCTCGGGTGACGAGGACCTCAACCCCGACGGCGTCGAGGCCGTGCAGACAAAGCTCATCCCGCAGATCTTCGAGCACTGCCGCAAGCTGATCGCCGAGCGTCGGGAGAACCCCACCGACGACCTGACCTCGGTGCTCGTACACGCCGAGATCGAGGGCCAGAAGCTGGAGGAGCACGAGATCGTGATGGGCTTCTTCCTGCTCGTGGCGGCGGGCAACGACAGCACCAAGTCGACGTACTGCAGCGGGATGCGCGCGCTGATGGAGAACCCCGACCAGCGTCAGCTGCTGCTGGACGACCCCTCGCTGATCCCGTCCGCAGTCGAGGAGTCGCTGCGCATGTTCCCGGCCTTCGCCCACTTCCGCCGCACGGCCAGCTGCGATACGGAGCTGGCCGGACAGACGATCCGCCAGGGAGACAAGGTCGTCATGTGGTACGCCTCGTCCAACCGGGACGAGACCCGCTACGAGGACCCTGACCGCTTCGACGTCACCCGCAACCCCGAGCATCAGGCCTTCGGCGCTGGGGGCCGGCACTTCTGCCTGGGGACGGCGCTGGCTCGGCTGGAACTCAACACCCTGTTTGAGGAGACGCTGGCCCGCTATCCGGAGATGGCCATCAACGGCCGGATGGCGATGGCCGAGTCACCTTTCATCAACCAGCTCAAGACGCTCCCGGTCCGCCTGGGCCCACGCCGCTAGCGCGCCAGCCCTACTCCTCGTGGTTCCGGAAGGCCGACCTGCGGCCCGCCTCCCGCTCGTCGGCCTTGATCACGTGGATCACGGCGTTGATCAGCGCCAGGTGGGTGAAGGCCTGGGGGAAGTTGCCCAGCTGGCGGCCGGTGCGCGGGTCGACCTCCTCGGCGTACAGGCCCAGCGGGCTGGCGTGGCCCAGTACGCGCTCGCATAGATCGCGAGCCCGAGGGAGTTCGTCGATCAGCACGAGCGCGGCCACGAGCCAGAACGAGCAGATCAGGAAGGTCCCCTCGCGCCCGGCCATGCCGTCGTCGGTCTCCTCAGTCCGGTAGCGGAGCACCAATCCGTCCTCGGTCAGCTCCTCGGCGATCGCCCGGACGGTGTCGCGGATTCGGTCGTCGGTCTTAGGCAGGAAATGGACCACCGGCATGAGCAGGACGGAGGCGTCCAGGGCATCGGTGTCGTAGTGCTGGACAAACACGCCACGGGAGTCGAGGGCGTTCGCGAGCACGTCGGCATGGATCTCATCCGCCACGGCCCTCCACCGCTCGGCCCGCTCGGTGTCCTCGCGCAGCAGGGCCAGTCGCGCTCCCCGGTCGCAGGCCACCCAGCAGAACATCTTGGATGAGGTGAAGTGCTTGGGCTCACCCCGCACCTCCCAGATCCCCCGGTCGGGCTCTCGCCAGTGCTCCACCGCGGCCTCGACCTGACGAACCAGGACGGGCCAGACCCGCTCCTCCAGCGAGTCGCGCGAACGGGTGTGCAGGTAGACGGAGTCCAGCAGCGCCCCCCACACGTCGTGCTGACGCTGCTTGTAGGCGGCGTTGCCGGTCCGGACTGGCCGAGCGCCCTCGTAGCCGGTCAGGTGATCGAGCACGTGCTCGTCCAGGTTTCGCTCGCCGTCGACGCCGTACATAACCTGGAGATCCGCGTCGGTGTCCGCGACGTCGGCGATGAAGTGGAAGAAGTCGTTGGCCTCCCAGTCGAAGCCCAGCGTGTACAGGCCCCAGAGCATGAAGGTCGAGTCCCGAATCCAGCTGTAGCGGTAGTCCCAGTTGCGCTCGCCCCCCGGCGTCTCGGGCAACGAGGTGGTGGCCGCCGCGATCAGCGCCCCGGTGGGAGCAAAGGTCAGGCCCTTGAGCGTGAGCGCGCTGCGTTGGAGGTACTGACGCCAGGGATGGTCCGGGAAATGCCCCTGGTCCAGCCAGTGCTGCCAGTGGTGGGCGGTCCAGACGAGTCGCCGGTAGGCCTCGTCGAAGTCCTTGGGCGGCTCGTGGTTGCTCCAGCACAGGGCGCAAAAACGCTGCTCGCCTTCCTTCAGCCGGTGCCGGGCCGTGGCCCGCGGTCCCTCGATCCCCAGGTTGAGGTCGCTGGTGAGCCGCAGCCTGGTACCCACCTCCTCGCAGCTGAGCACCGCCTCGTGGTAGCCCTCGTCGAGGTACTCCCAGCGCTTGCGGATCCGTCCGTAGTCAAAGGCCGGCTCACAGTCCATCGACACCTCGACCTCCCCGTTGACGCAGCGGATGGTCCGGAGCAGGATGTGCTCGGCGTCGTAGTCGGTGGGCGTGCGCCGGTGGGTGTGGGAGCGCTCCTGCTCGTGGCGCCAGGGCCCCATCAGGAGGACGTCGCGGACGATCGCCCATCCCGCTCCCGTGGCCCAACTCGTCTCCAGGACCATCGTCCCCGGGAGATAGCGCCGCGAGGCCGGGACGTTGATCCCCACAGGGCCGATCCGGAAGTAGCCGGCGCTGCGGTCGAGCATCGCCCCGAACACGCTCGGTGAATCCACCCGAGGCAGGCACATCCACTCGACGTTGCCGCTCGGGGCCACGAGCGCGAGTGACTCGTTGTCGGACAGGAATCCATAATCCGCGATCGGCGGAAACGCGCTGCCCCCGAGCGTCACGTCCGGGGTGAGCTGTGAGGGCACGGTGTCGGCGTGACCCGCCGCGACTCCATCCAGTCCCTTCATCGGGGGCAGTATCGCGGCCGGGGTGGGCCGGGGCAACGGTTGCACGGCGTGTGGCGCGGGCGTTTGGGAAGAAACTCGCCACATACGCGAGTAATCCCCCA
This sequence comes from uncultured Solirubrobacterales bacterium, assembly GCA_963705785.1. Lineage (GTDB taxonomy): Bacteria > Actinomycetota > Thermoleophilia > Solirubrobacterales > Solirubrobacteraceae > Palsa-465. The sequence goes on from CAVPKV010000071.1 coordinate 7,021, forward strand.
CACCTCACCCCCTCAGTTCCCCCGCCTCACCTCCCCCGCCCCCAGGGGACCCCTCAACCCCTTGTCATCATGGAGCAGAACATGAGTGCGTTCCGAGCTCAGTACGGCAGTGGAGGAAACGGCCGCGGGCCGCGGTCGCTGCGTGGGCCAGACCGGCAGACCCCGGAGCTGATGGATCCGACCCGCAAGCGAGACACGCGGCGGATCCTGGCTCTGTTCAAGCCCTACAAGGTCCGGCTGGGGGCGGTTCTGCTGCTGATCGTGATCTCGGCCGGGGTCAGCTCGATCAACCCGTTCCTGATCCGGACCGCCCTCGACGACGGGCTGTTCAAGCACCACGGAACGGTGCTGACCGAGGCCGTGCTGGGGATGATCGGGATCGCGATTTTCTCCAACGCCGCCGGTGTGTGGCAGACGTACATGTCAAACGTGGTCGGCCAACGGGTGATGCACGACCTGCGGGCGGCGGTCTACCACCACCTCCAGCGGATGTCGCTGGCCTTCTTCACGCGCACCCGGACCGGCGAGGTCCAGTCCCGGATCGCCAACGACATCGGCGGGCTCGAGAGCGTGCTGACGACCACCGCCACGTCGATCGCCCAGAACGCGACAACCGTTATTGCCGCGCTGGTCGCCATGCTCATCTTGGACTGGCGGCTCGCGGTGATCTCGCTTGCGTTCGTCCCGCCGTCGGTCTACATGACCCGCCGCGTCGGCCGGGTCCGGCGTCGAATCACCGGTGAGCAGCAGCGGCGGCTGGCCGACATCAGCGCGCTGGTGGCCGAGTCGCTGTCGGTGTCGGGGATCCTGCTCGGCAAGACCATGGGTCGCGGCGAGAACCTGGCCGACCGGTTCACGGCCGAGTCCAAGGGGATCGCCGATCTGGAGGTCCGCTCACGGATGGCCGGCCGGTGGCTGATGGCCACTATTCAGTTCGCCTTCGCCGCCCAGCCGGCCATCATCTACTGGCTCGCCGGCCAGAGCTTTGTCGGTCACTCGATCACGATCGGGACCGTTGTCGCCTTCACGACGCTTCAGACACGGCTGCTATTCCCGATCCAGTCGCTGCTGGGAGTGCAGGCCGACCTGTCGGCCTCCCTGGCCCTGTTCGACCGCATCTTCGAATACCTGGACCTGCCGGTCGAGATCGTTGAGGCCCCAGATCCGATCGTCTTCCGTCCCCGGCAGGTGCTGGGCGACGTGGCCTTCCAGGATGTGTCGTTCCGCTACGGCGACGCCTGGACGCTGCGCGACATCGAGCTGAAGATCCCGGCCGGCACGCGCACGGCAATCGTGGGTGAGACCGGGGCCGGGAAAACCACCCTGGGCTACCTGGTGGCCCGCCTGTACGAGCCGCAGGAGGGCCGGGTGACGATTGACGGAGTGGACGTACGCGAGCTCTCATTGGAGTCCCTGGCCGCCACCGTGGGGGTGGTCTCTCAGGAGACGTACCTGTTCCACTCCACGGTCAGGGAGAACCTCCGCTTTGCCTGCCCGGAGGCCAGCGACGAGGAACTCGAGGCGGCCGCGCGGACCGCCCGCATCCATGACCTGATCAGCTCGCTGCCCGAGGGCTACGACACCGTCGTGGGCGAACGCGGGTACCGGTTCTCCGGGGGCGAGAAGCAGCGCATGGCGATCGCCCGGACGATTTTGCGCAACCCCCCCGTGCTGGTCCTGGACGAGGCCACGAGCTCACTCGACACCCAGACCGAGGCGGCGATCCAGGCCGAGCTCGAGCGCCTATCCGAGGGCCGGACCACGATCACAATCGCCCACCGCCTGTCCACGGTCCGGGACGCCGATCAGATCGTGGTCCTGGACGCGGGGCGGATCGTCGAGCGCGGGACCCACCAGCAGCTGCTGGACGAGGGCGGGCTCTACGCCGCGCTCGTGTCCCGAGACGTGACCGAGCGCATCAGCGCTTCCTGACCCTCTGGGTCAGCGTGCCCGAGGTCGAGCCGGCGAAGCTCCCGTGGCCCGAGTAGGTGGCGTTGATCCGCCGTGGGCCCTTGGAGTGGTATGTGACCGAGCAGCTTGCCTTGCCCGAGGCGTTGACGCTGACCGCGCCACAGCCGGGGATGGTCTTGCCCGCGGTGGCGAACCTCACCGTCCCCCCGTGGGGGTTCTGGCTGACCGTGGCCGTATAGGTCACCTTTTGGCCCACCTTGGACGGATTACGCGATGAGCGCAGCGTGGTCGTCGTGGCGTGAGAGAACGTCGCCGTCACCGTCCGGGCCTGGTTCATCGACACGTGGCAGGTGGTGGCATGGCCGGTGCACGCTCCTGACCATCCCCCGAACCCCCAGCCGCTGCCTGGATGCGCCGTCAGCGTCACGATCTGGACCCCGAAGAACGGCGCGTCGCACGTCGACCCGCAGTTGATCCCCGACGGCGAGGAGGTGACCGTACCCGTGCCCGGGCCGGCCTTCTTTACGTGCAGGACGGGCCCGACGGCGAGGGCGGCGTAGTTCGACCCGTACATCGTCCGATAACCAAAGGCCGACGTCGGCGAGAACAGCCCTGTCACGGTCGAGAACTGGCCACTCACGCTCCCGGTGGCCCCCACGATCGTGTCGAGATCCCCCGCCGTGGGGGCGGACACCGTTGAGATGGCCAGCGTGCCGCCCAGACCGACGTTGCCGCTTGACGACAGCTGACTGTAGTGGGTGCCCACCCCCGAGGGCCCACCTGCGCCCGCGACCACAACTGTGAGCTTCCCGCCTGAATCCTGCGTGTAGTCGCCAACCGACATCAGCCCGGGACTCGTCCCGTTCCCGGGGATGATGCTCCCCCCACTGTTGTCGACCGGGCCGTTGATGATCGCTGCGGTGGATTGGGACTGGCCACCCCCACTGATAGTCCCTCCCTGGAGCTGGAACGTGGATCCACTGCCTGACGGGTCGAGGATGACGCCATTTGCGATCGTCGTCGTACCAACAGTCTGCTCGAGCGTGGCTCCGCTCTGGTCAAACGCAGTGTTTCCGTTGACCTTGAATGTGCCGGAGTTCACCAATCCGCCCTTGAGCTCACGACTCACATTCGACCCGGTGGCGGCCATCGTGAGCGTGCCGGAGTTGGAGAGCGCTCCGCTCGCGATCTTGAGACCCGAGTCGCATGTGCCGGCCAGGGTGATCGTGCCGGCGTTGGTGAATCCCGACGCCGCCGTAACGAGCGTCTGGAACGGGCAGTTCGTGACCCCGTTGATGATCAGGTTCTGTCCTGCTGCCAGCCCGCTGTTGGCGGTGAGATTGTCCGACTCCCGGGCCTCGATCGTGCTGGCCCCGGTGCCGGTGTAGACGAGATTGGCGGCAGGACCGGCACCATCGACGATCACCGCGGGACTCGCAGCGTTGGCCGTCGAGGGATCCGTGGTGCCCGCTCCCTGAGTGAACGTGGCCTTCGGGCCCACGATCACTGATCCGGTGCCGCCGTTGTTGGTGATCAACCCATTGGTGTCGTTGGTCAGGGCCGAGGTATTGCTGCAGCAGCCGAACGTCAATGACTGGCCGCCCATCAGGGAGATGGTGCCCGTGTTGTGCACCGTGCCGCCGGCCCACGTGAGGGGGGCATTGACCAAGATCGCGCCCTGGTTGTTCGCGTCGCTGAAGATGGCGCGGCCGGATCCGGAGTTGGTCCCGGCAGCGGATGTGATGGTGCCCTGATTAGTGAGCGTGCCCGCGTCCAGCGTGAGCGACGAACCGGCCGCCGAGCATCCGGTGCTACAGAGCTCTGTCAATACGACCTGAGAGGTCGAGTCGATGGAGCCGCCGTTCGCCACCTCCAGACTCCCCAAAGTACCGTCTGTGCCGCCAGCGATGTCCAGCGTCGACCCCGTTAGCGTGAGGCTGCCAGCCTGGGCGCCGCCGCTGCCGCCGTTGCCGTCGATATCGACGGTTGAGCTGTTGATGCAGACGTCGCTCGTGTTGGTCGGCACGCCGTGGTCCCAGTTGCCGGCGGTGTACCAGTTGCTGTTGACGGCTCCGGTCCAGCTGTCCGTGCAGGCAGCCGCCTGCGCCGCTCCGGCCCCCAGCGCCAGCATCGTCATCGCCACCGCGAGCCCGACAAACAACGCTCGACCCGGCTTGAGAACTGCCCCCATCAGACCCTCCTTGCTTGACAACTGCCTCGCGGCAACACTCTAACGCCACGACCGAGCGGCGACAAAAGACGCTCGCTGTATCACTATGTCTGTATGACGATCTCTGCCACGCGGGCTCCCCGGAGCGCCGGGATCCTGCTCTACCGGCACCGGGAGGGAGAGCTCCAGGTGCTGCTCGTCCACCCCGGCGGACCCTTCTGGGCCCGCCGAGACGAGGGCGTGTGGTCGATCCCCAAGGGGGAGTACGAACCCCCGGAGGAGCCGCTGGCCGCCGCCCGCCGAGAATTTGAGGAAGAGCTGGGCACTGCGCCGCCCGGTGGACCGGCCCACGACCTGGGAGAGATTCGCCAGCGGGCCGGCAAGGTCGTCCACGCGTTCGGCCTGGAGGGAGACCTGGACGCCGCGGCGATCATCAGCAACACGGTTGAGATCGTATGGCCGCCCCGATCGGGCCGGTCCATCACGATCCCGGAGATCGACCGAGCGCAGTGGTTCGCTCTGGGGCAGGCCCGGGAGAGGATCAACCCGGCCCAGGCCGCGTTGCTCGACCGGCTGATGGAACGGGTATGAGACTCCCCATGATCGCCACCGGCGACCCCGTCAGCCCCACGGCCCATTACACCGGCTACGTGTGGGCCCGCAACGGACTATCTCCCGCCCGAGCTGCGGACGCTCGAGGGCCGGGTCCTGTTCGAGTCGCTGCGGCCCGATGAACACGGTCAACTCGCTGCTGGGCCGCGGCAGCCTGGAGCAGTACCTGCTGGCTCGCCACCGGGCGATCGATCTGCTCCTGGAGCGGGCGATCGAGGATCACGGCATCAGGCAGGTAATTGAGATCGCCTCCGGCCTGTCGGCCCGCGGGTGGCGGTTCAGCACGCGCTACGACGACGTGACCTACATCGAGGCTGACCTGCCGGAGATGGTGGCCCGCAAGCAGGAGGCTCTGGATCGGATCGACGGCCGCTCGCCCCGCCACCGCGTGGTCGAGCTGGACGCCCTGGAGGAGGCCGGGCCCGGCCAGCCTGGCCTCGCGTGGCCGGCCAGCTGGACCCGGGCGAGGGACTGGCGGTCATCACCGAGGGCCTGCTGGGCTATCTCCCGACCGATCAGGTCATGGCGCATCTGGGCTCGCATCGCCGCGCACCCTGTCCGGCTTCGCGCGCGGGCGCTACATCTCAGACATCCACCTGTCCTCGCTCCAGACGATTGAGGTGAGAGCGTTCCGCGTCCTGCTGGCGGCGTTCGTGCGCGGGCGCGTGCACCTGCACTTCCGTGACCCCGGCGAGGTCGTGGACGCATTGCAAGGAGCCGGGTTTGCCCGGGCGGAGGTCCGCCCGGCCCATGCCGTGGCCGGACTTACCCGGCCAGCCCGGCACTCGATTGGCCTACGTCCTGGAGGCGACCACATGATTGAAACCACCCTGTACAGCGACCCGGCCTGCCCCTGGGCGTACTCGGAGTCACCCGCGCTGCGGGTGATCGAGTGGCGCTACGGCGAGCAGCTCGATTGGCGGCTGGTCCTGATCGGGCTGACCGAGGATGCCACCAGTACGAGGCCCGCGGGTATACCCCCCTGCGCGGCGCGCTCGGCCAGGCGCTCTCTTCCGCCGCCGCTATGGAATGCCGTTCGCGGCCGTCCCGAAGGCGCGCCTGAGTGCGACCGCCCGGGCCTGCCGGGCGGTGATCGCCGCCCGGATCGATCATCCGGGAAGCGAGTGGCGGGTGTTCCGGGCCCTCCAGCTGGCCAATTTCACCACGCCGCTGGTCCTGGACGACGACGATCAGCTGGCGCGAGGCGCTGGACCGTGTGCCCGGGATCGACGGTCAGGCGCTGGTGGTGGCCGGATCGACGACCCCGATGTCCTCGAGGCCTACCAGCAGGACAAGCTGGAGAGCCGAAGCGCAGCCGGGCTCAGCCGCCGAGCTCCAGGGCAAGACCAGGATCAGCGACGGCCCCGTCCGCTTCACGGCCCCGTCGGTCACCTTTCAGAGCAACGGAACGCGGCTGGTGGCCGGGGGGTTTCAGCCCGTCGACGCCTACGACATCTTGGTGAGCAACCTCGACCCATCGATAGAGCGCCAGCCGCCGCCCGGAGACTCCCGAGCCGTTGCTCGAACGCTTCCCGGACGGGCTGACCACCCAGGAGGTCGCCGCCCTGCTGGCCGGCAACAACCAGCTGCCCGACCGAGACCTGGCCGAGGCGGCGCTGCTCGAGCTAGTGGCCGGGGGGCGGGCCGTCCGTCAGCCGCTGGGCGACGACGCGCTGTGGATCGATCCCTGAGGAGCCCAGCCCGGGCCGCGAGGCGGTGGGCTCGGCTCAGGCGAGCTCGAACCGCAGCGGCAGCGAATCGAGCCCGTGGATCCCCGACGCCGAGCCGAACTCCGGCTCGCCGGCCAGCGACACCCGGCCGATCCGCCGGGCCAGGAAGGTCAGCGCCTCCTGCATCTCGGCCCGGGCCAGGTTGGCCCCCACGCAGTAGTGGATCCCAGCGCCGAAGGTGAGCACGCGCCCGCCGTCACGCTCGGCGGTGATGTCGAAGCTGTCAGGGACGACCTCGTCGCGGTTGGCGTGCCAGGCTGAGACGAGCACGACCGACCCGGCCGGGAACGTGACTCCGCGATACTCGAGCTCCTCGACCGTGATCCGGGCGGTGAACGGCGTGATCGGCTCGTAGCGCAGCGCCTCCTCCACGGCCGGTCCAGCCAGGTCGCGCGGGTCGTCGCGCAGAGCCCTCCACTGTTCGGGGTGCAGCGCCAGCAGCCGCATAGCGTGGGCCAGCTGGCTCTGGCTGGTGTCGACGCCCCCGACCAGGATGTTCAGGATCAGGTTGCGCAGCTCGTCGTCGTTCAGCCGGTCGCCCTCGCTCTCGGCCTGGATCAGGGCCGAGATCAGGTCCTCCCCTGGATCTGGCGCCGGCGGGCGATCAGCTCGTCCTCGTAGGCGTAGAACTCGCTCACGGCCTCCTCGATCAGCTCGCGCTCGGTCATCAGGCTGCCGGCGTCGAACTGGCGCTGGATCCAGTTCGACCAGTGGTGCAGCGGGGCGCGTCCTAGAGCGGCGCGCCCATCACCTCGGCGATCACCATCGCCGGGTAGGGCTTGGCCAGGTCGGCACGAAGTCCAGCTCCAGCCGGCCCTGCGCGTCGGGACAGCTCCTCCATGAACCGCGCATGGCCGGGCGGTAGCGCTCGACCGCCCGCGGCGACAGGGCCGGATTGACCAGCTTGCGCAGGCGGCTGTGGTCGGAGCCGTTGACGTTGATGATGTTGCGGACGATCTCCTCGTACAGCGGGCCCTCCGTGATCCCGAACAGATCGGCGATCGTCAGGCCCGGGAACACCGCCGCCCGGGTGCGCAGGAAGAACTCGGCCGGCCTCCCGCTCCAGAACGGTGTACCCGAACGGGTTGCCGGCCAGCCAGCCGTCGTGACCGTCCAGCGCCGTCCATGGCCGCGCCGGTAGCGATCTCCACGGAGCTCCGGGTCGGTGTGGTCAAGCTGAGGCAGCTCGAGCTCGGCGGCCAGCGGCACGGGGCGAGCGTACGACCCACCCGCCCACCGGTCACGCGATGACCGGCCCTAAACTCGACGGCCTATGGCGAACACGGTCGTCACCCGGAACGCTGGGCCGCGTCGGCGCACTACGGCGCCTGCCCGGTGGCCAGACTGCTGGCCCTGGCCGAGATGGTCGGTCCTGGCCCGGGAGCACATGCAGAAGCTCGAGCCCCACGAGCGGCGGCGGCTTGCTCGAGCTCGTGCGGCACGGCCGCGGCCGGCCCAGCAACCTCTCATCCAAGGAGCGGCGGGAGCTGAGCCACGCTGCTGGCCAAGATCGAGCCCGGGCCTTCGTCCAGAACGCAGTGGCCAAGGTGACGGGCGTGCCCGTACCCGGCAAGCGGCGGGGCAAGCGCTGAAGCGGCCGCTGATCGACGTCGAACAGCTCGCCCGGCTGCTCGGATCGTGTCGGTGCTGGACGTCCGCTGGACGTCGGCGGACCCCGTCGGGACGACTATCTGGCCGGGCACATCCCAGGAGCAGTTTTCATTGCGCCGCCGCCGGTACTGTTCCGGTCGTGGGCGTTGAGCCAGCTTGAGACAGGGCAGTAGTTTGAAGTGCGAATATGTTGAAGATCAGAAAAAGTGTAAGCCCTTACGAACACAGCGGCTCTTTTTTGCAATCATAGCGATTCCCTTCTCCTGAGGGCCGTATAGTGACATCACGGCGCTCACCGTAACAACCCTGGCAGTGATCACGACTCCATTTCCACGGTGCGTTTTAATTGCCCGCAAGCAGCATAGATGTCGCGGCCTCTTGGACGTCGAATAAACGCGGGAATACCGGCGCGCACCAATATGTCCTGAAATTGAAGGACCCGGTTCTGAGCTGGCGTTTCAAAATCAATTCCCGGGCCTCGATTTAGGGCGATCAAATTTACTTTGGCGCGGATGCCCCGAATTAATTCGACCACTTCGCGCGCATTCGCAGTCGAGTCGTTTACTTCGCTGAGAAGAACGTAC
>CAVPKV010000072.1:0-4229 GCA_963705785.1 uncultured Solirubrobacterales bacterium
CACTGAATCGAGACCACCGAGGCAAAGCTCCCGGGCCAAAGGGCAGCGTCCGCATGTCGGCCCGATGGGTCTCACGGTCCTGTCGGGCGAGCGCAGAGGCCTCGATGTCCACACCCACCGTCTCCCGGGGCGAGAGCTTGGTCCAGGAATGCCCGATGCCGCAACCCAGATCCAGCACCCGGCCGTCGCCGAGCAGGCCGGCGCACAACCGGTACTCGGCTCGGTGACGCTGGAAGCTGGGGTTGAAACCTCCTTCGGGGGTGGTCACCCGCTCGCCGGTGATCAACGGTCCCATCTCAGCCCGCTCCGGAACGCGGTACGAGATGGGCGACGATGAATTCGCCCGGCCCTCGGTGGACGGGAACGAGCCGGTATCTCTGATCCAGGCGGTGCATGATCCATTCGAGCTCGGGGCTGCCGCCGACGACCGGATGGCTCAGCGCCCAGTCATCCGGATGGCCGCGGAGCTGGGCCGCCATGCCCAGGCCGATCCGGTCCACCAGCACCGGCGTCCCGGCCGGGAGCGAGGCCAACTGCCGGCTGATCCTGGGGATCCAGAGAGACGGGTTCCACATGTCCATGGCCGGATCCCCCAGGTACAGCGAGATCGCCTTGCCGCTGCGCACCAGAGCCTCGATCGCCATGTCGGGGGCATCGGGCAGGACGATCAGCGCCCGCCGGCCCGGGAAGTCCCGGTGCAGGAGCCCGGCCACGATGGTCGACCGGGGATCGATCGGCGGTGGATGCCACAGGCGGTGCAACGCGCTGGAGAGGCCGCCCGACGGATACGCCCGGGCCAGGGCCGACTGCGAGAAGTCCCCTCCGATCGTGGACCAGGCCGCAGCCAGCATCAGAACGGCCACCGAGAGCCCGGCCACCAGCGCCCCTCGGCGACGGGCGATCGGGATCTCTCGATCGCCCATCATCAGGGTCAGCCACAGCACGGCCGAAATGAGTACGGGCAGCGCGACGTAGGGGAGCAGATACGTGTTGGAGCGGTTGTCCGTATAGCTGTAGCTGGCGATCGCGTATGCGGTTGACCCCGCCAGCGCCAGGATCAGCCTGGGATGCGCCCGGGCTCGGGCCGGCGCCCGGACCAGGAGCAGGACCAGCGCCGCCGCGGAGGCCAGGCACGCGGCACCGAGCGCGATCCCCGGGGACCAGTTGGAGAAGCCGTATGTGACCGCGCCCTCGCGGCCCCCCAGGAGCAGACCGTTGACGTAGATCAGATACTGGGACCAATCGGGCAGATGGCCGTGGCCGCCAGCGTGGCCAGGGCCAGAATCAGATGGGCCGCCACGCAGGCCAGTGCGGCCCAGCCAACCTGCCTGAGCAGCCAGCGCCGGCGACCGACGTCGGTCCGCAGGGCGGCCTCGACGGCGATCATGGCCAGGTAGGTGAAGGTGGTGTAGGCGAACGCCTCCACGGCCCAGATCGAGGAGATGCCCACGACGACAATCGCGACCACGCGCCCGGCCGTGGCCAGGCGCGGGCGAGCTCGGCGGCCGCCACCCCGGCCACGATCACCGCCATCGGCAGGCCGAAGCGCAGCGGACCCTGCTCGGGCAACGACCCCACCGGGTACCTGAGGTGGTAGATGAACACGGCCACACCCAGCCCCAGGGCGCCCGCGCTGAACAGCCGGTTGACCCCCGCCAGCCGGAGAGTCAGGTAGCCGCCGATGTAGACGAGACTCGTGAGCAGGCCGTCCAACAGGCCGAAGGTGGCGTAGCTGATCGGGGCGATGTGGAACCAGCCGACGAGGAAGTAGACCAGCCCGACCCCGTACTGCGAGGAGGGGTCCCCCACGAGCAGCGCCCCGCCGCCGCGCAGCAGCTGGTTGGCCGGTCCGAGCATCCAGTCCTGCTGGAACTGGACGACCCCGGGCGGCAGGATCCCGTTCGGGATCGCCGACGAGGCGTGGTAGATGACGACGTTGGTCACCGCCAGCAGCAGGAGAACGACGGCGACCACGTCCACTGTTCCGCCGACCCGCCGGCCTGCCGCGGGGAACGAGACCCTTCCCCAGGCCCCCGCGATGACCAGGGCGGCCACCGCCCCCAGACCCAGCGCCAGGCCACTGAGAGCGCCCAGCCCGGTCAGGCACAGAAGCACGCCGAACAAGCCCGCCGCGGCCGCGGCGGCCAGGAGCGGACCGGCCCGGGCCAGCCACAGCAGCGGCGCCCAGGGATCGGGCCTGGCGGCACGGGCGATCAGGGCCGCGCCCACCACCAGCCATGCCCCGGCTCCGATCAGGACGCTGTGGAGGCCGCGGTGGAGAACGGGAGCACCCGGACCAGGACGATCACCACAGCCAGGCTGGCGGCCAGGGCCGCGGCCAGCGGACCGAGAGCGCTCGCGTTCGCCCCCGAGGAGACCCGGTCGGCCAGCCGGGGAACCGTCAGGAGGGCCAGCGGCAGGAGCGCCACGAACGCCCCCACGTAGAGGGCGGTCTTGCCGGACTGGTTCTGGCGGATGTAGATCGTGGAGAGCAGACCGGGAGGCGGGTGAAGCACGCTCAACACGACGGCCATGGCCACCAAAAAGCCGCCCGCCGCAAAGGTCAGCGTCAGCGTCAGGGTCGGCCCGAGGGGCGCTCGAATCTGAGGCGGCGAGCCTGTCCCGACTTCGGATCCACCGTCGCCGGTCCTCACCTGCTCCCCGGTGATGATCGACACGGCCCAAGAGTACACACGGTTATCGGGCGGTCGGCGGCGGTGAGCGGAGTCGAGGCGGGCCCGACCCCGGGTGGACGCAGGCCGGACCGACACGCGATCATGTGTCCGTGCCCGGATCGCTCAGGGTCGGAGTTGCGTTGCTCGCGCTGATCGTCAGCGCGTGGTTCGGCCTGGGCTGGGTCCAGGCCTGGGACGGCGGCCGAGCCGACACGCTGGTCCTGAGCTCGAATCACCTCACGCCCGCCCAGGCGGCCCGGGCCAGATCGTGGCTCAGCACGGCCGGGACCCTCAACCCGGACCGTCAGGTCGACCTGGACCGGGCCCACCTGGCCTTTGACCTGCGCGATTACCCGACGGCGATCCGAATCCTCCAGGCCGTCACCCGATCGGAGCCACAGAACGTTTTTGCCTGGTCCCAACTGCTCTACACCGCCGGTGCCGCGCGTCAGTTTCGGGTGGCGGACGTGGCCGCCAGACAGGTGGCTCGGCTCGTGCCCAAGATCAGACAGCGATGACCACGCTCAAGGACGGTCGGCACACCGCCGCCAGTGATGCGGCCACCTTCAGGGCTGCGCTGCGGACCCGTCACCCCCCGCTGTGGGAGGCCTTGATTCGGGACGCGGAGGTGACCGCGCGCTATCGGGGAGAGCGTCACGAGTTCCGCTCGCGACCGGACGCCGCTGCCCAGATGATTCGGCTGGCGGTGGTCAGCGACGCCTTTCTGGCTCAGGCGCTGTACCGAGCCAAGGCCCGCCTCCAGGCGCTGGGGGTCCCGTGCTCCCGCGACTCCTGCACCGGCTGGCCATGGTGAGCGCTCAGGTGGCCATCGGCGACCCGGTGGTGGTCGAGCCCGGGGTGTACATCGCCCACGGGCAGGTCGTGATCGACGGCCTGAGCGAGATCGCCGCCGGAGTGGTCATTTTCCCGTTCGTGACGATCGGTCTGAAAGCCGGGGACATCCGTGGGCCGAAGGTCGGCGAGCGCGCCAGCATCGGAACCGGCGCGCGCCCCGACTCCACATCCTGGGATTCAGGAGAGCGGTGCTCTGGGTCATCACGTCCCACGCGGAGCAGTTCTATCGGTCCGACGGATGGACGCTCGACGAATTGCGTCGGCCGCACAAGGTCTGGGACATCACCGTGGACACCGTGCGGTATAGCCGGGCCTTGATTCCCCTGCAGCACTATTCCGACGTATCGTCTTCGACCAGCGTTCCCTGATGGAACATTATCTTCCATCGGGGACCTGAGGTCGTGAATCGCTATACTGAAGAGTGCCGTAATGTGGGCTTCGATATTCTCGAAATCTCTAGCGGCTTTATCACCATCCCGGTCGATGACTGGTTGCGACTGAGTTGAGCAGGTGCAGCGTGCGGGACTCAAGGCTAAGCCAGAAGTTGGTATCCAGTTCGGCGCAGGAGGGGCCACTACCGCCGAGGAGCTTGCATCAGAAGGCACACGGGATGTGGATTGGGCCATTGGGCAAGCCAGAAAATTTCTGGACGCCAGGTGCCTATATGATTATGATTGAGTCCGAGGGCATTACCGAAGA
>CAVPKV010000073.1:0-40073 GCA_963705785.1 uncultured Solirubrobacterales bacterium
ATGATGGCGCCGATGAGCCCGCCCAGGTAGACGAACGTCTTCGGGTTGCCGCTGCGCAGCGGCCGGCGAGGCCCAGCTTCTTGCCCGACACGGTGGCGGCCAGCAGCGGGTTGATGATGTAGGTGATGAACTGGGTGATCAGGCCGCTGAACGCCAGCGCCACGACCAGGCCAACAGCCAGCTCGACGATGCTGCGGCGCATGATGAAGTTCTTGAAGCCTTGGATCATGGCTAACCCCCTCGGTCCGGACCGCCGCCAGCGTCGCTGACCGCGTGTCTCCGGTGTGACCGCGAGCCTCCCCGCCTGCAGGCGCGCGCTGCCCTGGGACGCATCATGACGGCTGGCCCGGACGCAGGCAAGGATCATCGCCGGCCGATCAGGTCAGAACGTCCCCGGGGCGGCCTCCCGGGTGGGAAGAGCTCGCCTGTTCGCCTCGCCCAAGGCAGTGGGGCATCATGTCGGGATGCCGCGAGCATCTCGCTCATCTGATCGACGCGAGCCTGACCTGCTCCGCGAGTGGCGCCATGCGATGGAGTCGGTGCTCGCCTCAGCGGCATCGGTGAGCGGCGGCGCGGAGCTTCGCCGCCACCTGCTCGAGCCGATGCAGCGTCAACTCGAGCTCATGCAGGAGGTCATCGAGCGCGAACGGAGAGTCCAGACACAGCTGGCGGGCCACCTGTTCGCTCCTGTCGATGCCGTCTTCGACCTGCTCGAGCAGAGCGGAGCCATGCTGCGAGCCCAGGCGGAAGCGCTTCAGACGGCGGGGCACGCACTGGAGGAGACCGCCCGGCTGGTGAAAACTCAGGCCGAGCTTCTCGAACGCGCGATCCACTCGCTGCGCCAACCGGCTGAGCTCGCAAAGACGGCCGCGGGTCTCGAGCGCCGCACGCCCAAGAGCGGCGCTCGAAAGGTCAAGCGCACCGGCGATCGGCGGCCACGGTAGAACGCGAGACGCTGTCGGCCTCCGGGCCGCCCGCGGCGGATAGTCAGCGCTGGCGCTGCGGCGCCGTGTGTGTCACGGGTCCAGGGTTTCCGCCGGAGGCTTGGTGGCTGTCAGCAGGCACGCTTCAGAGAGGATCCGACTGACGGACACTTCATGAAAACCAGCGCCGCGGGCCAGCGCCTCCCATTTGCCCGGCGGGAGCGGTTTCTCTCCTAGCCTGAGGCCCAACCGGACGACGTTCTTCAGCAGCCGCCACCATCCACCTGGGCCGCGCCGCACAAGAGCGGCTGCCTTGGACGCGATCATTGCGCGGTCGTTCGGGTCGGTCCCCCGGCCCAACATCATGTCGCCGATCACGATGCGCCCACCGGGCCGCAGCCACGTGTAGCAGCGCTTCAGCAAACGCTCCTTGTCGACGTCACGCAGATGGTGCAACGCATAATTCGACACCACCAGGTCGACGCTTTCCCGGGACAGGTCCACCGTCTCTATGGGATGCGTGAGGGGCTGGACGTTGGCGATGCCGCGCGCGGCTGCCTTGGTCGCGAGTCGCTCGAGCGATCGCGCGCTTACGTCGATGGCCAGAACGCGGCTGCAGCTCTCCGCCAGCGGGATCGTGACCTGACCCGATCCCGCGCCGAGGTCCACCGCAACCGCCCCCGCCGGCGCGGACACGCGGCATTCTCGGAGTACCTCCGACACAACCTTGGTGAGCCCGACCGAACCGACCTCGTCCCAGCGGTCAGCGCGGCGGTTCCAGATCAGCCGCTCGCGCGTCACGGCCAGGGCCTGCAGGGGCGACAGGCGCCGGGACCTGAGGACAAGAGGCGGTCCGACGCCGTCGCTAGGGCGAACCGGCCCATGGGGCTTGACCCAGCCTTGAGACGCACGCCGCCTGCCGAGAATGCGGCGCGCCATGTAAGTGCTCATCGGTCGTTACCTTCCATCGCTAGGACGACCCTCATGTTCCGGCGGCGACCTCAACCGGAAGACAACCAACAGTGAGACAGTGCTTACCCATCCGTCCGCTCTCGGAGCTCCGACGCCGTTGCGCGGCGGCGCATGACTGCCACATCAAGGTCGTTCCGAGCCAGCTTACGGAGGCGGATCATCCCGTCCCTAGCCATGCGCCGAGGCCCCGGTGGTGAGCCACCGGGCGACGCGACGGATGCGTCCGTCGGACAGGCGGCCTCCGGAGCGCTTCATCCGCCGGCGGCGACTGGCCGCCGTTGCGGCGCTGCTCGTGCCAGCTGTGGCGGTTGCGGCCGTGGTGCTGAACGGTGGCCGGGGGACCACGCGGCGGCCGAGTTCAGGACGGCCCACCGCGGCTGTCTCGGCGCGAAGGACCAGGAGGTCTCATCGGCCGACCGCCGGCCGCCGTCCCGCACCGCGGATCACGGGTGTGGCGAGGTTGACGCTGACGCTGAGCGAGCCGTCACCGGCGCCGATCGCCACCGGCCGATCCGCCTCGGGACAGCCGGTCCGGGTCTTGCCGACAGTGGTGCGTTACCCCATCGTGGGCACTCGTACCGGCCGCGCCCGCTTCCCGCTGGTCGTCTTTTCCCAGGGGTTCCACGAGCCGGCCGAGGCCTACTCCGGGCTCCTCAACGCCTGGGCACGGGCGGGCTACGTGGTGGCCGCCCCGACGTATCCACTGACCGATCCGTCGTCCCCGGGAGGCGTGAACGAGTCCGACATCGTCAACCACCCCGCGGACCTGCGGTTCGTGATCTCGGCGCTACGGGCTGTCGCCGACGACCCACACAGCCCGCTGCATAGCGTGCTCGATCCACGCGTGGTCGCCGTCGCCGGCCAGTCCGATGGTGGCGACGTCAGCCTGGCGGTCGCTTCCAACTCGTGCTGCCGCGACACCGTGGTGAAGGCCGCCATGATCCTGTCCGGGGCCGAGCTGGCGGCATTCGGCGGCACGTACTACGGTCGCCGGGGAAGCGTCCCCCTCCTCGTCGCCCAGGGCAGCGATGACACCATCAACGTGCCGGGCTGCAGCGCCCAGCTGTACGACCAGGCCCCGCCGCCCAAGTACTACCTTGACATGACTGGCGCCCAACACCTGCCCCCGTACATCGACCCGGGTGCCACCAGGCGTGGGATCGAACTCGCCACCATCGCCTTCCTGGACGCGTTCCTGAAGCACCACCCAACGGCGCTGGCCCGCGCCCGCTCCCGGATACCCGCTGGTGAGACGCTGACGACCACGCCCACCGCGCCGGGACCCACCGGCGAAGCATGCCCCGGAGCACCTTGAATCGGCAGAGGTCTCCGAGGAATTCCCGGGGACACGGGTCGCCGAGCGCGTTGTCGTCTGATCAGCTGAGTGCCGAGATCAGGCGGCGTGTGACGCATGCGCTCGAATAGCGGGCCTGGATCTCCTGCTTGAGTCGGAGGCCCCAGGAACGGGCCGGGTCGCGATCGTCAAACACTTGGCGGAGCAGCGCACAGGGGTTCCGATCAGGAGCTCAATTCCGTCCACCGCCAGGGTGGTGCCAGCGTCGATGGCCATCGCCAGTTCGGTCTGCCACATGGCGCCCTGAGAAGTGGGTCAACACGCTCTTATCGGAGGGGTTGGCCCACCCCCGGGGCTGTGCGAGCCGGTGCAAGACGTCAGGTGCCAGCCTACACCCCGCGCGATACAGTCCCGAAGCGAGACGGGGTCCTGTTCGCACGTGATGAGTACCGACAAGCGAGCGTTAGAAAGCGCCACCCACGGCGAGATCCTGACCGCCGTCTCCGACGGCCTGGTCGCCCTCCTGAAGGAGTACTACGGCAAGGGCCCGACCCAGGCCAAGACCTATTACGAGGACGACATCGTCGTCTGCCTACTCCGCGGAGGATTCACCGCGGTCGAGCAGACGCTTCTGGAAGGAGGGCGCGGAGAGGCCGTGATCGGCCAGCGAATGGCCTTCCAGGACGTGATGCGCCAACGTTTCGAAGCGGTCGTCGAGCACGCCACCGGCCGCCGCGTGGTGGGCTTCATGAGCGGCAACCAACAACACCCAGACATGATCTGCGAGGTGTTCGTTCTCGCTCCCAGCAGCCTCTTCGACGACGCGGAGATCCCGTCAGAGCCCGCAGCGACCAGCGAGTCATAGCTAGCTGACGATCTGCCAGCGTTCCCCTCTCGGCGGGTTTTCGGCGGCTGTTAGACTCGACGAACGGAGGGCACCGAATGGGGTCGGCCCCGTGGTTGAGGTCGGCAGCACGCTCTGACTTCTCAGGGACTCATCTCTACCCCGGAGTCAGCCTTGACAGATCTCCGTAGTGCCCCCGAGTCACCAGCTGCCCCACCTGCGGTTGATGGCGGCGGCTTCGCCTGCGCAGCTGCCCGTCCCGATTCTCTCGCCCCGTCTCGAACTCTCTCGATGCCAGGGGAGATGGTTCCGATCGAGCATGAGTCCTCCGACCGGGTCGTCCGCACACTTGTCTTTGTCCTGCCGCCGGTCGCGCTGGGCGTGGCGGGATGGCTGGCCTGGGGAGGAAGCCTGCATTGGCAGGACCTGCTCGTCCTTGCCATCACGTACACGCTCACAGGGCTGGGGATCACCGTTGGGTTTCACCGGTTGTTCACCCACCGGAGCTTTAAGACCACCCGGTCGGTACGCGCGTTGCTCGCGGTGCTCGGCTCGATGGCGGTGGAGGGATCGGTGCTGGAGTGGGTTGCCACCCACCGCAAGCACCATCGGTTCTCGGATCGCACCGGCGACCCGCATAGCCCTCATATCGACCATCCACCCGGGTGGCGGGGGACGCTGCATGGCCTGTGGCACGCGCACGTCGGCTGGATGTTGCGCGGCAAGGACCGGGCCAACCCCGCCCACTACGCCAAGGATCTGCTGGCGGACCGGGACCTGCGGTGGATCAGCGCAACGTTCCCGCTGTGGGTGCTTGCTGGGCTGGCGATTCCATTCGGTCTCGGCGTTGCGCTGACGGGATCGCTCGTCGGCGGCCTCACTGGGCTGCTGTGGGGTGGAGCGGTGCGGATCTTGGTTCTGCATCACGCGACGTTCAGCATCAACTCGCTGTGTCACACCTTCGGGCGCAGGCCGTTTACGACCAGGGATCAGTCGCGCAACCTCGCCTGGCTGGCCCCGCTGGCCTTCGGGGAGGCTTGGCACAACAACCACCACGCCTTCCCGACGTCGGCCAGACATGGCCTCGGGCGATGGCAGGTCGATCCGGGCGCGTGGCTGATTGCCGCGCTTGAGCGCTCACATCTGGCCTGGGATGTGATCCGAATCAGCCCGGCCAGCCAGCAGGCCAAACGCGGAACCGCAGCTCCGGGCTAGCGCCGCGCCGAGCATGAGCCTAGGCCTGGGCATCGCGCTGATCTCGGCGCTGGGAACCAACCTGAGCGCGCTGTTCAAGGCGCGCGGCGCTGCGCTCGCGCGACCGGTCCAGATGCGCCATCCGGGCCGGAGCGTGGTGGATCTGTTTCGCTCGCGGTGGTTCGCGATCGGCTGGGTCGTGGCGCTGCTTGCCTGGGGCCTCCACGTCGAGGCGCTCGCGCTGGCCCCGCTCTCCACGGTGCAGGCCATCCTCTCCGGCGGACTCGTGTTCCTCGCCGTGCTGGCCGAGCGATTCTTCGGCTTTCATCTCGGCCGACGCCAATGGGCGGGGGTCATGATCACAGCTGTGGGATTGGTCGTGCTGGGGCTGACGTCCAGCGCGGAAGGGCCGCAGCAGGCCTCCCTGGCGGCGCTGATCGCAGTCGAGGCCGGCATCCTGGCGCTCGGTATCGCACTGGTGAGGATTTCGACGCGCCATGCTGTCGATCGCCGTCCGGAGGCCTTCCTGCTGGCCACCGCCGCCGGCGTCCTGTTCGGCGTCTCCGATGTGGCGATCAAATACCTGACGCACGCATCCGGCCCGCTGTTCGGTCTGCTCAGCCCGTGGACGCTGACTGCGCTGGTCGCATTCGTGGTCTCCTTCTACGCGTCCGCCCGGAGCCTCCAGCTCGGTGTGGCCGTGGAGGTGATCACGATCACCTCGGTGGCGGCCAACCTCGCCGCCATCCTCGGCGGCATCCTCGTGTTCGGAGACCCGGTGGGGTCAGGCCCCCTCGGAATCACGGCCCGCGTGGCCGCGTTCTGCCTGGTGATCGCCGGCGCCGCGCTCATGCCGGCCCCGACCCGCGCGATCGCCCACCAGCACACAGAGGGCGCCGGAGCCGGCGCAAGCGGCTGAACGCTGCCACCAATCAGCGAGGCTTGCGGGCCCGGACGATGGCCGCGGCTGCGTGCTCATGGACGCGGTGGGTCTCGTGGATCTCGATCTGCTCGAACCCGGCCGCCTCAAGTGCGTTGCGGAACTCGGTTTCGGTGAGCGCGCCGGCCACGCATCCGGTCCAGGCCGCCATGTCGGCTTTGGTCCTGACGTCCATGTCTGGGTCTGCGATGACGTCGGAGACAGCGAATCTTCCCCCCGGGCGCAGCACCCTGGCTGCCTCTCGCAGAACCGCCGGCTTGTCGCCGGAGAGGTTGATGACGCAGTTGGAGATCACGACGTCGACACTTGCGTCGGCGAGCGGGAGCTCTTCCAGGTAGCCCTTCACGAACTCGACGTTGTCGACCCCGGCCTCGCTGGCGTTGCGCCGGGCGAGTTCCAGCATCTCGTCCGTCATGTCGAGGCCGATCGCTGTGCCAGTTGGGCCGACGCGGCGGGCGCTGATCAGGACATCGGCACCGGCACCAGAGCCGAGGTCGAGCACGGTCTCTCCCTGGTGCAGATCGGCCACCGCGGTCGGGACTCCGCAGCCGAGCGACGCCCCGACAGCGGTTGCGGCTCCGCTCTCGATCTGCTCAGCCTCATATAGGACCTGGCCGAACACCGGGGAGCCGTGCTCATCGGTTACGGAGACGGTAGAACCGCAGCCGCATCCCTCGCCGGCACCAGCGGTTCGGGCCGCGGCTGCGTAGCGAACGCGGACGGTCTCGCGGACCTGGTCTAGGTCGGGCTCGTGCCTGCCGGCTGCGCAGCCGCACCCGGCGTCGTGACCGCAGCAGCCCGGCTTGTTTTCGGGCTCGCAGCACGTCGTCTGGGCCTCGGGGGTGCAGCACGTCGGGTCTAGCTCAGCCACGTGGAGAGCTCCTCAAGCGCGTCCGGGATCACGTAGTAGTAGGCCCAGAGTCCCTCTCGTTCTGAGCCGACGATGCCGGCCTGGCGCAGCACCTTGAGATGGTGCGAGACGGTCGGTTGGGCGAGATCGAACAGCGGCACGAGCTCGCACACGCAGACCTTGCCGGCGTGTCGGCGCAAAACGTCGACCAGCTGCAGACGGACCGGGTCGCCGAGCGCCTTGGCGATCACGGCCATCCGCTGGGCGTGGTCGCGCTGCACGTCCGGATATACGACCGGCTCACAGCACGGCTCGCCGGCGGGCCGCTTGGTCTTTGGGGTCAGTTCCAGATCGACGGCCATCTATATACGTATACCGATTGAACTGATGACTGTCAATCTATAGAGTGCCGCGTCGTATGACGCCCCCGCCCCTTCACCGCCGGCTGCTGGCCGAGCTGCTCGGCTCGGCGTTCCTGGCCGCGCTGGTGATTGGGTCGGGGATAGCCGCCCAGAAGCTCTCCCCCAATGACACCGGGCTCGAGCTCTTCGAGAACGCAGCCGCGACCGCCGGCGGTCTGTACGCGATCATCCTCATGTTCGGTCCGGTCTCCGGCGGACACTTCAACCCGGTCGTGTCGTTCGTCGACGCGCACTTCGGGGGGATCACCTGGCGTGACGCGCTCGCCTACCTCCCGGCGCAGGTCGGGGGCTGCATCCTGGGAGCGGTTACTGCCAACGGAATGTTCGCCCTCGGCGCGATCAGCATCTCCGCCCACCACCGTGCCAGTCCCGCCCATCTGCTGGGCGAGGTCGTCGCGACGCTCGGGCTGATGCTGGTGATCTTCGCGCTCGCCCGGACCAGGCGAGCCACGGTCACGCCCGCCGCCGTCGGGGCGTACATCGGCGCCGCCTACTTCTTCACCAGCTCCGCGAGCTTCGCCAATCCCGCGATCAGCGTCGGACGGATGTTCTCCAACACGTTCGCCGGGATCGCGCCGGCATCCGTCCCCTTCTACATCGTCGCCCAAGCCGTCGGCGGCGCCCTCGCGATCGCCGCGCTCCGCACCCTCTATCCGGACGTCACGCCGGCCGACGCCGCGACCGTCCTCGTGCCGCACCAATCATGAGCACGGTTCTCTTCGTCTGTCGGCAGAACGCGGGTCGGTCGCAGATGAGCCAGGCCCTGTTCGAGCGAGCCGCCCAGGGCCGGCATCGGGCGCTGTCAGCGGGCACCGCCCCCGCCGAGCACGTCCACCCCGAGGTCATCCAGGTGATGGACGAGCTCGGGATCGACCTGCGGGACCGGGAGCCGCAACTCCTTACGCGTCAGCTGGCCGAGCGGGCCGACCTTGTGATCACGATGGGGTGCGGTGACGAGTGCCCGGTGATCCCGGGCAAGCGGTACCTCGACTGGGACCTGCGCGACCCCCAAGGCCTGCCGATCGAGCAGGTTCGCGAGATCAGAGATGAGATCGGAGCTCGGGGCGAAGCGTTGATCGTTCAGCTGGACGACGCCGGCGGCGGCTAAACGCCGGCGCCGTCCAGCGGTGCTGACCTCCCGGGTCAGCTCGTCCTGACGCAGGCCACCGCGGGGACGAGTCGATAGCCGGCCTCCGGGCTGCGGGAGGGCTAGTCACGCTTCTCGAGCTCCTCGGCGTCGAGTAGCGCCCAGCCGACCCGCTCCACGAGCTGAGCCAGGTAGTGCTCGCTGTGGGCGTCGGCGGGAACGACGCGCTCGGCCAGGGTGACCGCTGCCGGTCGGCTGTTGTCGCCTTCTGTTTGGATGATGATGGTGGGCATTGAGGTCCTTTCCTCAACGAGTGGTGGGCATGGATGCGGTTGATGCCGTCGCTCGGCGGCGACGGATGCTGCTTAGCGACCGCTGGGTGGCTGGCTACAGGAGTGGACTCGACCACGGCGGGCGGAAGGTGCCCCAGGAGACGTGATCGGGTAGCCCATGACATCCTGCATTCTCCACATATTACATTGATTTAGTGAAGAATACAAGTGGCACGCAACTGCCGCCCGTGAGGCCGAGGGGGCGTCTGGACAGCCCCCGGGCACCTGAACCAGCCCGGGCGCCTGAACCGAAGACGCGACATAGAATTCCGCCGCTTGTCTGAACTCCGGCCACATTTTCTGGCCGCGGGGCTGAGCGCTCTGGCGCTGGTCGCGGCGGCCGGCTGCGGCTCCGGCGGCGGCACCAGCACGACCGTGGCCGGTGTCAGCTCATGCCTGCAGCGCGCCGGCTATGGCGTGACCGTGGTGCCGACGTCGCAGATCGCCGCATACGGGCCGGAGAACCGTGGACCCGGCCAGACGGGTGAGCTGCTCGTGGCCCGGCAGGGCGTCAAGCCCGCGATCGGGGGCGACGACGCGGACGCCGTCGTGGCCTTCTGGAAATCGGCCGGCCTGGCCAAGGACTCGCCCAACGCCAAGGCCAAGGCCACTGGAACGCACGCGGACCCGATCGGCTCAATCACGGTGCAGGCCACGACGCACCTCGTCCTGTTTGCCGTCAGGGCCGCCAGGACCCCGAGCGCACGGCGGGCCGTCTTCCAGGCCCAGGTCAAGAAGATCGAAGCCTGCGCCGGCTAAGGCCAGCGCCGAGCGGCGGCCGCCGCGCAGCCGCCGCTCGGTGGGCTCTTAGCTACTCGCACGTGACCTTGTCCTGCGCGGTCACGGACGGCTGGTTGAACCAGTTGTTGACGGTGAATGAGAAGGGCCAGCTGCCGGAGCACTTGCTCACGTCCGATAGGTAGGGCTTGCTGGCCGTACCACCAGAGACCGAGAGCATGATGTGCTTGATGGTGAAGCTTCCGGGTGTGACCCCCGGCTTCTTCGGCTTGGTGACGTCTGCCACCAGCTTGGTGCCTCCACCCGGAGCCTTATGGATGTAGAAGACGTCTGTGACGTTGATATGGACGGAGGTCTGGACGTAGAGAAAGATGGTCCTCGCACCCTTGGGATGGCCGCCGTATCCGCGATCGTTGACGCCGTTGTAGATGGTGACGGTGCCGGTAATCGGTTGCTTGATGGTGGGAGCAGCGTTCACCACGACCGAGCCTGAGCCAATCTTTGTGTTGGCCGGACAGCCCGAGGTCTTGCCATTTGCCGTTACATTCGCGCTCTCCTTGCAGGCCGGCACGGCGAAGGGATGGGTCGCGTACTGCCCGGTGAAGATCAGCTGCCGAGTGTTGTAGGGCGGCTGCTGGGCGGAGTTCTTCGGGTTCGTGTACGAGACCGAGACGCCCAGCGTCACGGGTTTGGCCCCAGCTTTCGCGGGGCTGAGGCTGGCCTTGACCTGAAGCTTCTGGTCGCCTGAGGTGACGGGCTTGCCCGCCAGGGCGGCGGCCGGGACCAGCGCGGCCGCCACAGCGACCGCCGGTAGTCCTCGGCTCAGCAGACGGCGTGTCATCAAATGCCTCCATTCCGCCTCGGGCCCCTGCTAGGTCCCCGAGCATCGCTTGCGCTTTTCTGCGCTCTACCCGGGTATGTCCCGGGCCCAACACTTCAGAAGTCTCTTCGTCCCGCCAGTCGGTCCGGCGCTTCGGGCCTTGTCAGCTCGTAGAGCGCGATCCTCTGCGGCCCCGGGACCGCCAGCTCGGCCCCGGGTCCGTGGGGAATGCCGAACCGCGCCGCCACCGACACGCCCCGATCCTCCAGCTCCGAGAGTGCCCCCTCGAGATCAGCGACCCGATACACGAGCACCGGCGCCTCCCCCTCGAGGTGCTCGGCCACGAGCACGGCCGGCCCGTCCTCGGTCATCCGGACCATGGCCACGCGCGTGCCGAAGCGCTCGATCGCGAACACCAGCGATCCGCCCAGCCCGTCGACGAAGTGAGTGATGTCCGCGGCCGCGTCACGGCTCGGCATGTACAGGAAGTCAAGGCTGTCGAACAATCGCGGACTCCTCGGGCCTGTGTGAGGAGATCTCGGCCAGAGCGATCGCCGTGGCCACGGCGGCATTGAGGCTCTCAAGCCCCTCTCGCCCTCCCGGGATGCGGACCAGCACGTCGCACTTGGTCCTGGTGCGCTGACGCAAGCCCTGGCCCTCGGCACCGATCACCAGCACCGTCTGCCGGTCGAAGTCGGTCCCCCGGAGGGTGTGCTGGCCGCGCTCGTCCAGGCCGTAGACCCAATAGCCGCACTGGCGCAGGATGTCCAGGCTGCGGGCGAGGTTGGTCACCCGATACACATCGACGAACTCCGCCCCCCCGACGGCGATCCTGGCCACCTTGGGAGTCAGCTCTGCGGAGCGGTTCTTGAGCAGCAGGACGGCGTCGACGCCGAAGAACGCGCAGGCCCGCAGGACAGCGCCCAGGTTTTGCGGATCGGATATCTGATCCAGGGCCACGACCAGTTTGCCGTCGGCCAGCCGGTCCAGATCGCCCTCGCCGTAGATCCTCCGGCTGGCCGTGAACACGCACACGCCCTGATGCTTGTCGTCGTCGGTGAGTCCCGTGATCCGCCGGAACTCGGGCCAGGAGACGAACTCCGGCTCGACGCCTGCGGCCCGAGCCGTCTCCATCAGGTCGTGGTGGTACTCCGGCTTCCCGCTCAGCACGACCCGCCTCACGTCACCCGGCCGGGTCAGGAAGACCGCTCGGGCAGAGTGCTTGCCATACACCGTTTCCACGGCCGCCACGATAGTGACGGCCACGAGCGTTCAGGCCCGCGACAGGTACTTGCCGTCGCGGGTGTCCACCCGCACTCGCTGCCCCTCAGAGATGAACAGCGGGACCTGCACGACCACCCCGGTCTCAAGCGTGGCCGGTTTGGACCCACCGCCCGAGGCTGTGTCGCCGCGGACGCCCGGGTCGGTCTGCGTCACCTCCAGGTCGACGGCGCTCGGAACCTGGACGTCGCTCGGCCGCTCGTCTATGAACAGGATGTCCACCTCGTCGCTGGCCTTGATCCACCGCAGCGAGTCCTTGAGCTCATCCTCGGGGAAGGTGATCTGCTCAAACGTGTCGGTGTCCATGAAATGGGCCGCCCGGCCGTCGGCGTACAGGAACTGCATGCGCTTGGATTCCGTCCGCACGTCTCTGAGCTTCTCGCCGGCGCGGAAGGTCTTGTCGATCACGTTGCCGTCGCTGGCCCGGCGGAGCTTGGTCCGCACGAAGGCGGCTCCCTTGCCCGGGTTCACGTGCTGAAACTCGAGCACGCGGTAGACGGTGCCGTCCACCTCAATGTGGTTGCCGCTCTTGAGCTGGTTCGTGGAGATCATGCGTCAGGTCCTGGGTCGGTCGCTGGGCCCGACCTCATCGTAGGACGTACGCGTTGCCCGGTGCCTGCTCAGCCGGTGAAGCCCCGGCTGCGCCGACGCTTGGGCCGCCGGCTTGGCCGGCTGTGGTGGTGGCGCTGCTTGTGGCCGCGTTTGTGGTGGTGGTGGTGGTGCTTGACGGGCGGCGGTGGCACGGGAGAGGTGCCGTTGAAGTCGTAGCAGCACACGCCGTCGACCTCAAGCGGGACGTTGTCGAGCAGCGCCTGGGCGTTGGTCGTGCTGCCCTGGGGGTGAGACGCAGCAAAGGCGTAGCCCCCAACTTCCTCCAGGAGGCTGCCCGGCTTGGGCTGGCCGATATCGCCCGCGGCCACCAAGATCGTGATCGTGCACGGGTGCTGGTCGGAGGGTTTGCTTGGACAGGACACGGTCCCGTGCTCTGCCGTGCCACCCGAGCCGGACTCCGGGTAGGTGAGCACGTGTGGGTCGCAGGCGCTGACCGAGCACAGGTCTACGGAGCTCGTCTTGCCGGCGTAGAAGGACTGAGTGCCGGAGGGCGTGGTGGACATCCCCGCGTAGTACAGGATGTTGCCCATCTGCCAGCGGGTCACGTACTCGAGCAGCTGAGTGTCGGGGATCTTCCCGGCTGTGCCCGAGGCGTCCCTGAGGTCGGCCACCTTCATCGTGACCCGGAGCTTTCGGCCGCCGGAATTGACGTAGGCCAACGAGCTGCCCAGGATGTCCATACCGGGGACGTTCTTACCGCCTATCACCGGATACAGGGCATCGCCTGCCGAGTCGCTTAGCCCCCGGACGGGCCGGTTCGACGACCCGCTGACCCGATGCCCGTAGAGCCCCATACCGGAGGCCTGCCGGGCGACTGTGACCAGGGCTGCTCCCTTGTGATCGGCCAGCTGAGCATTGCCGGGCGTAAAGCCGGGCTGTACGAGTCCGTTGGACGTGTCGTCGTAGATGATCTCGGCCGCGCCGGTCTTGTCTGTCGTCATGGAGAAGAAGTCGGCCAGGTTGCGGTTGCCCTGTGAGGTGATGCAGCCCGTGCCCTGGAGGCAGATGTCGTTGTAGTGGGCCGGGTGGGGGCTGACCTTGACCAGTGTCTTGGTCGGCGGCGCTCCCGTGATGCCGCCCTTCGAGTTGACCGGGAAGACCACCTGGTTCATGAACACGTTCCACTTCTGGTTGGCCTGGCTGCTGGGATCGACCGCCTTGTCTGACCCGTACCACACGGCGTCGGCTCGTCCCGGGCCTCCGGCTTTGATCCAGGGAAAGACGTTCACGGCGTCGCCCGTCGCGGTCGAGCCGTCGGAAACCTGCACGGGCTTGGTCCACTTCTTCCACCCCGACGCCGCCGAGG
This sequence comes from uncultured Solirubrobacterales bacterium, assembly GCA_963705785.1. Lineage (GTDB taxonomy): Bacteria > Actinomycetota > Thermoleophilia > Solirubrobacterales > Solirubrobacteraceae > Palsa-465. The sequence goes on from CAVPKV010000073.1 coordinate 13,616, forward strand.
CGGCCGAGACGAAGACCTGATCCTGGGCTGGCTTGTTGGCGACGTTGACCGCGTAGACCACGAACAGGTTGCGCGCCGTGTCCATGGACAGGACCGTGAACAGCGTGTCGGGACCACCGGGAAGCTTGGTGGCGATAGGGATCAGGGCGGCGGTGTTCTGGCCGCCTCCGCTTGAGGCGGGGTGGTCCAGGAAGGTCAGGTTGCCCTGGGCGTCGGGCGTGCCGATGTTGAGGTCGACGGCGAATTTGTTCCCGGTGGACCGACCCGCGGCCTCGAATACCTTCCCGGTCAGTTGGTCGATGGCCGGGTAGCCGTCAGACCCAAACGGCGCGTACTGAATCTCATTGGCTGTGTTCACGCCCGTGGTGGCATTGGTCCAGTTGAGGCCGTCGGTGCTCTTGTTCCATTGAGCATCGCCGTTGCCCCCGTTCCCGTTGAGGTCGTTGTACTCCGAGTAGATCAGGGGCGTCTGTCCCTTGTAGGCCGACTCGTGCGGAGTGTCCGGAGCCGGGTCGAGGACGGCCAGCCACGGCCGGTCCGACCCGAGTTGGCCACCGCAGCCATTGAATGACTGCTGGACGGTGGCACCGCCGTCGCCCGTTGTGGCGCTTCGATCACACACGAGCGCGTACAGGTCGATGAAGTATTCCTTGCCCGAGCGGTCGTTGTTGATGTCCGTGTCCCCTCCGCCAGGAGCGTCGATCTCGCTCTGGAAGGCCGTTGGTACCGGTCCGGGGGTGATGATTCGGAATGTGCGACCCCCGTCCACCGAGGCCTGCCAGATGCTGCGCTGTGTGCCCGTGCCCGTGGGGCCACTGGCAAAGAGCTGGTTCCGTGGGGCGTTGAAGCTGATCGAGGGCTCCCCATAGGGGTGGATCGGGTCCACCACGGTGGGCACCGAGAAGGTGATCTTGCCGGCGCTGGCCCGTGAGGTCTGGGCCGAGCTTCGGGGAGTGCTCAGGGAGATCATTAGGGCCGCGACCGCCAGCGTCCCGACAACCATCGCCACGAACTTACGCACGAACTGCCTCCTATGACCGCTGATGCTCAGACGTCTTCCGATTGCAACGGAACGTGCCAGCGGTCGAGATACTTTCGTCCGTGGAACGCAACGTGCTCGGCGGAGAGCTGGAGACGTGCAGCCTGGATCCGCTGACCGGTTTCCTCCGTGACGGCTGCTGTCACACGGCCCCGGAAGACCTCGGCAGCCACACCATCTGCGCTGTGGTCAGCGCCGAGTTCCTGGATTACCAGCAGCAGATCGGCAACGACCTGAGCACGCCGGTTCCGGAGTTCGCCTTCCCGGGCCTCGCGCCGGGCGACCGATGGTGTGTCACGGCCCGCAACTGGCTGCGGGCCCACGAGGCGGGTGTGGCGGCGTACGTCGTGCTGGCCGCGACGCACGAGCGGGCACTGGAGATCGTTCCGCTGGAGGTGCTCCAGGAGTACGCCGTCGACGTTCCGGCGGACCCCGGAACGCTGGGAGACTGACCGGGGGCCTAAAGGCCCAGACGGCGGATGAATTTGCCCGGCCTGCGGTGGTACAGGCCCTTGGCCAGGCGTAGTCCCTGGCGCTGGAGCTCTCGCCGACGGCGGTCGATCAGCCCGTTGATCAGCTCCAGGTCGTCCGGGCGCAGGTGCTCCGGGTGCTCGCCGATCCGCTCACTCAGGACGGCCAGATCGTGGTCGTCGCCCAGGAGCTGGGACAGGCGGCGGGCCCGCTTGGCCAGCGTCTTCATCCGCTTCGGGTGAGATTCCTCCATCAACTGGGCTCCGTACCACAGATCCTTGCTCCGCTTGCGAAGCTCGTGCCACTGTTCGTCGTGCGGGTTCTTCCCGATCCGTTTCACCGCTCGCCGCCCCTGACGGTAGATCCGCTCCAGTCCGGGAGCCAAAGCGGACGGCTGCGCGCCCTCGGGCAGAGGCCAATCGGCGACGCGGGCATTCGTGTCGGAGATGGCTTCCCGGGCCGCCGGCAGATCCGGTTCCGACGCGGGCGCCGGCTCGGGCTCGATCGCCTTCCGGAGGCGGTGCAGCAACTCGGCGGGGAGTGAGCCATCGGTGTCCGCGGCCAGGCTCTCCACGGTCTCGCCCAACACCTCGGCATCGCGGGCCGCCGACAGCGCCCGGCCCGCGTCGCGCAGGCCGCGATTCTCGCGCCGGAACACCTCGCGTCCCAGCCGATCACGGCTGACTCGCAGCAGGGCCCGGCCGCGCTTGAGCGCCTTGCGCGCCTCGTGGATCTCCTCTCCGGTCGGAGGCTGGCCGTTCAGGGCCTCCAGTGCGATCTCAAGCTGGCCCGAGGCGACTCGCCGCAGCTCCGGGCCGGTGCCCCGCCTGAGAGCGATCCGGTACCGGCGCCGAGCTTGAAGAGCCCGATCGGACGAGCTCTTTCGAAGCAGCCGCTGGGTCACCGACAGGCCGGCCACGGCCGCGGCCGATGAGGCTACGACCACGCCAGGATGCCGGGCCACCGCCCGGCCAGCACGAGATCCCTGCTTGCGTCCAGCCACGATCAGGCGGTCTCGCTGGAGGTCTGGACCTTCGGACCGAATGCCGGATGGGCTCCGAGCCGCAGCGACGCGGGAACCCCGACCACCAGGCAGATTCCGCACGCCACCAGCATGGCTTCGTGAACCGTGGACGCGCTGGCCCCGCCCGACAGCGCGAGCCCGCCCAGCGCCCCACCGGCCGCCGCGCCCAGCAGCCTCCCCACCGACAGGACGGCCGAGGTGCGGCCGTGGAAGGCCGACGGCGTGGCGTTCAGAGCGGCCCGCGACGTGGGCACGAACAGCATTCCCAGGCCCAATCCGACCGGCACCAGGGGCAGGATCGTGACGACGCTGTGGAGCGACACCCCGGGGATCCCCAGCACCCCGAGGCCCAGCCCCGTGCCGGCAAAGCCCAACAGCGCCGGCAGCCGCTCGCCGTGGCGATCCACGAGCCGGCCGGCCAGCGGGGCTCCGGCGCCCACCAGCACAGCGACGATGATCAACGCCGCCGACGCCCCCAGGGCCGAGAAGCCCGCCGTCCGCTGGAGGTACTGCTCGGCCAGGAAGAAGCATCCGATCATCACGCCGAAGGTCAGCGCGGCGACGAGCGTGGCGGTGAGGACGATCGGGTTCACCAGCGGCTGCCGGCCCGTCGCCCGCTCGGCGCGGAGCGACTTCGGGACCTGCCGTTCTATCCCCCAGCCCGCCAGGACGGCCATCGGCACGAGCGCCCACCAGTCCGCGCGCCAGCCAAACCCGACCGTGAGCAGACCTCCGAGCAGTGGACCGACCAGGTTGGCGACCCCGGCGCTTGCCCCCCAGATCCCGAGCGCGCTGCCCCGGCGCTCAGCCGGGAAACCGCTGACGGCCGCGGCCAGCGCCGCTGGGCTGACCAGCCCTGCCCCCACGCCCTGGATGACCCGCGTGAACACGAGCAGACCGAAGTCGTCCACGAGGGCGCCCGCCCCGGCGCCGACCGCGAACACGGCCAGGCCGATCAGGGCCAACCGCCGAGCGCCGTAGCGGTCGACCAGCGCCCCCCCGGGGAGCAGGACCAAGGCGTAGGCGACGAAGTAAGCGCTGAGCACGGTGGCCGTGGACCCGACGGTCACGCCGAGCCCCCGGCCGACCGAGGGCAGGGCCACGGTGATCAGCGTGCCGTCGAGCTGGAGCAGGGCGGCCGCGCCGGTGCACGCCGCAAGCCGGGTCCAGGCGGACCGGGGAAGCTTCGGCCGGTCGGGATCCGCGGCGCGGCCGCGACGCCGGGAGGGTGCGGCCGGACTGCGCCTGCGGGCCAGGAGGGGCACCGCCCCAGTATGCCGCTCCTGTTTAGGCCGGAACGGCGTCCGGCTGAGCCACCTTGCGCAGCTCGTGGCGGGCGATTGTCCGCTTGTGGACCTCGTCGGGACCGTCGGCCAGTCGCAGCGTGCGCAGGTGGGCGTACATCATGGCCAGCGGGAAGTCGTCGGACACCCCCGCGCCCCCGTGAACCTGGATCGCCCGGTCGATCACCTTGAGGGCGACGTTGGGGGCGGCCACCTTGATCGCGGCGATCTCGGTCCGGGCGTGCTTGTTGCCCACGGTGTCCATCAGCCAGGCGGCCTTCAGGCAGAGTAGGCGGGTCATCTCGATATCGATCCGGGACTCGGCGATCCAGTCCTGGATGTTGGCCCGCTCGGCCAGGGGTTGGCCGAACGTCACCCGCGAAACGGCTCGCTGGCACATCAGCTCCAGCGCGCGCTCGGCGGCGCCGAGCGTACGCATGCAGTGGTGGATGCGGCCGGGACCGAGCCGGGCCTGAGCGATCAGGAAGCCGTCGCCCTCGGCTGAGATCAGGTTGGAGGCCGGGACCCGGACGTCCTCAAACAGGATCTCAGCGTGGCTCTCCTGATCGACGTAGCCAAACACCAGGAGGTTGCGCAGGATGTTCACGCCCGGGGTGTCGGGTTCGACCAGGATCATCGACTGCTGTTTGAACAGACTCCCACCCGCCCCGTCCGGCTCGGTCTTGCCCATCACGATCATGATCTTGCAGCGCTCGCGCATCGCGCCGGAGGACCACCACTTGCGGCCGTTGAGGACGTACTCGTCGCCGTCGCGCTCGATCCGGAGCTGGATGTTGGTCGCGTCCGAGGAGGCGACCTCGGGCTCGGTCATGATGAAGGCCGAGCGGATGTCGCCCTCCAGCAGGGGCCGCAGCCAGCGCTCCTTCTGCTCGGGGGAACCGAACAGGGTCAGGACCTCCATGTTCCCTGTGTCCGGGGCCGCGCAGTTGCACGCCTCCGAGGCGATGTGACTGCGTCCCATGATCTCGGCCAGCGGCGCGTAGTCGAGGTTGCTCAGCCCCGGTACCCCGAGCTCGGGGTCCTCGTGGGGGAGAAACATGTTCCACAGCCCCCGCTCGCGGGCCCGCTCCTTGAGCTCCTCCATCACGGGCGGATGGAAGTGCGGCTGGCCCGACTCGACGAGCTGCTCGTGGTACACGGCCTCGGCCGGGAGCACGTGCTCGTCCATGAAAGAAAGCAGGCGCTCCTGGAGCTCTTTACTGCGGTCGCTCGGCTCGAAGTCCATCTCTGGCCACGGAACACTAGTGTTTCGCGCAACATGGAGCTAGCTGACCGCACCGTGGTGATCACCGGGGCCGGATCTGGGATTGGCGCTGCCCTGGCTCGCCGCTTCGCCCAGGAGGGTCCGAAGGCGCTCGTGGTGGCCGATCTGAACCTGGAGGGGGCCCAGGCGGTGGCTCGCGAGGTGGGGGGCGAGGCCGTGCAGGTCGACGTGGGCCGGGAGGATCAGATCCACCACCTGATCGAGCGGGCGCGCGAGCTCGGAGGGCCGATTGACCTGTTTTGCTCCAACGCCGGTGTTCCCGGCCCGGCCGGGGGCCCCGAGGCTTCCAACGACGAATGGGACACGGCCTGGAGGGTGAATGTGATGGCCCACGTGTGGGCCGCTCGGGCGCTCCTGCCCGAGATGGTGGAGCGGGGCGACGGGTATCTGATGAGCACGGCGTCGGCCGCCGGGCTGCTCACGCAGGTCGGGGCGCAGGTCTACTCCGTGACCAAGCACGCCGCGGTGGCCGTGGCCGAGTGGCTGGCCATCACCTACGGCGACGCGGGGATCAAGGTGTCGTGCCTGTGCCCGCTCGGAGTCCGGACGCCGATGCTGGACGGGGCGATGGACGACACCGTCGGCGCGGCGGCGCTGCTGATCGACGAGCTGCTCGAGCCGTCTGACGTGGCCGACTCTGTGCTCCAGGCGATCCGGGATGAGCGCTTCCTGATCCTGCCCCACCCCAGGGTCGGCGAGTACATGGCCCGCCGGGGGGCAGATGACGATCGCTGGATCGCGGGCATGCGCCGAATGGTGCGCCGGGCCCGCGAGGGCGGCGCGGCCGACTGAGCTCCAGGTCGGCTAGGGCCGGCAGTGAAGGTGGAGCAGATGCCTGAGGTGGCAGAAGAAGCGCCCGACCTTGCCGGTGCTCTGCGCCGCCAGGCCGGTGGCCCCGAGCAGCAGCGCGGCTAAGCCCACGAGCCCGACCAGGACGGCCAGGATGTGGGGCCAGCGCCGTTCCATGAACGTCCGCCCGACGGCCAACATCCGCTCGGACCGCGGCCCGCCGAGGGCCAGGACGCCGACGATCACCAGCAGCGGCAGGATGAAGCAGACATTGAAGATCAGCAGCAGTCCGAAGGTCCGCCCGGGGTCAAGGCCGGCGCCGACGACGGCGGCGATGGCGGCGAAGTAGGGGAAGGCAGTCGGGAGCTCGAGGGCGGTGATCGTCGCCCCCAGAAGGATGCTCGACCTCCGGCCGCGGGCCTGAGGCAGACCGCGGCGAACGATCCTGTCCCGGCTGCGCCATACGATCACCGCCGCCACAACCAGGATCACCCCGGCCACGATCTCGGCGATGTGCCGGGGGGTGGCGTGGGCGTGGGGCAATGCAGACCGGATCAGCTGACCCGGGCCGAGCGCGATCAGCGCGCCTCCGGCGAGGTACACGGTGAACACGGCCGCCGTGAACTCGACCACCCGCCTGCGCGGGTGGTCGGCGTGGGCCAGGTACAGCGCCGGGCCGATGGTGGAGGGGTTCAGCGAATCCACGACCCCGATTGAGATCATCAGGCCCAGCAGCCGCATGCGGGCATTCTTGCCTGCCGACACGCGCGCTGCACGATGTTCAAGGCCACTGGCCCGGCCGGGGACGGGACCGTTACAGGAAGTGAAGGTCCTCGCCGGGGTCGCCGGCCGCCGGCTGTTGGCAGGTGGGACACCACCACCGGGCCTCCATCGGCGTGCCGCACAGCGAGTGACGGGGCGCCGGCACGCCGCTGACGTTCCGGGCTCCCCAACCGGCCAGGAGCCGGAGCGCGCCGGCCAGCTCGGCGCCCGCGGCGCTGAGCTCGTAGACCATCCGCAGCGGTCGTGTCGAGTAGGGACGCGCCACCACCAGAGCATCGCGCTCGAGCCGTCGGAGCCTCTGGGTCAGGATGTTGGGCGCGATTTCGGGGATCTCCTGCTGGAGCTCCCCGAACCGCCGAGGACCGCTCAGCAGAGCGTTGACCACGAGCAGTGTCCAGCGATCGCCCACGGCGGCCAGCGCGGCGTCGAGCGCTGGTGCGTCCAGGGTGTCGGTCGCGGTCGGGGAGGTGGGGGTCGAATCAGGCATCCCGGCGGGCAGGCCTTTGCGTCCGGTGATTACTTGTCACTTGCAAGTTGCTATGGTACTGCCAGCTATGACGGTGCAGGAACTCGAATCAGCCATCGCCGGGGCGGCCCAGCGGATCGGGCCGGCTGTGGTCGGGCTCAGACGGGGGTGGGGCGGCGGTTGCGGGGTCGTGTTCGCGCCGGGAAAGGTTCTGACCAACGCCCACAACCTCCGTGACGACGAGCTCACCCTGACGTTTGCCGACGAGCGCTCGGAGGCCGGCCGGGTCACCGGCTACGACCTGGATCTGGACCTGGCTGTGATCGAAGTCGACACGGGCGACACGCCGCCGCTCGAGCCACCGGCGGGCGACGCCGGGCACGTCGCCGTCGGCCGGGCGGTGATCGCGCTGGCCAACCCTGGCGGCCGCGGGCTCCACGTCGCGCCCGGGTTTGTCACGTCGGCGCAGGCCAGTTTCCGCGGCCCCCGGGGCCGGCGGGTACGCGACGCGATCGAGCACACGGCGCCGCTGCCGCGCGGCTCCTCGGGCGGGCCCCTGGTCGACCTCGACGGCCGGCTCTTGGGGATCAACAGCGTGCGCACGAGTCCGGGGCTGGTGCTCGCGACGGCGCTGCCTGGAACCGTCGCTGAGCGCCTGCAGGCCCTCAGCCGGGGGGAGCAGCCACGGGCGCTCCGCCTGGGTGTCGCCGTCGCCCCGCCTGTGCTGGCCCGGCGCCTGCGCTCGGCCGTCGGGTTGCCGGAGCGCGACGGGGTCCTGGTCCGGGCCGTGGAGGAAGGAAGCCCGGCGGCCCAGGCCGGCCTGAGCCGGGGGGATCTGCTGGTGGCCGCGGCGGGTCAGCCGCTGGACGGGCTGGATGGTCTGCACGAGGCCCTGGACGGCGCTCGCTCGACCGGGAGCCTGGAGCTCGCCGTCGTCCGCGGCACCGAGGAACTCCGGCTGACCGTGTCCTTCGACGGCGCGCGATGACGGTCCTCGAGTCCCCTGAGACGCACGAGACCGAGGCGCTCGACGCGTATTCCCGGATCGTGGTCCGAGTGGCCGAGCTGCTCGCGCCGTCGGTGGTCAACCTGCGGGTGACGCGGCGCCGGGGCGGGGGGCGGGTGCCCGCGGGCGCCGGAAGCGCGGTCACCCTCACTCCGGACGGCTTCCTGCTCACCTCCGCGCACGTGGTCAGCGGCCGCGGCCGGGCTGGCCGGGCGGCGTTCGTCGATGGCCAGGAGCTGAGCTTCGAGGTCGTCGGGCTGGACCGCCTGTCCGACCTGGCGGTGCTGCGGGTGGACGGTGGCGACTTGACCGCGGCCGAGCTGGGCGAGGCCGGCCAGCTCCGCGTGGGCCAGCTCGTCGTGGCGATCGGCAACCCCCACGGCTTTGCTGGCTCCGTGACCGCCGGCGTGGTTTCTGCCCTGGGTCGGTCGCTGCCGGCTCGGTCGGGAAGCGCCGTGCGCTTCATTGACAATGTGATCCAGACCGACGCGGCCCTCAACCCGGGCAACTCGGGCGGCGCGTTGGCCGACAGCGCAGGGAGGGTGGTCGGCATCAACACCGCCGTGGCCGGCGTCGGCCTCGGGCTGGCGGTCCCGATCAACGACGCCACCCGCCAGATCGTGGCCACGCTGATGAGCTCGGGCCGGGTCAGGCGCGCGTACATCGGAATCGCCGGAGGCCCGCGTCCGCTGCCGCCGCACGCCCGGGTCCGGCTGGGGCGCCAGACGGGGTTGGAGGTGGTCGCCGTGGCCGACGGGGGACCGGCCCACCGGGCCGGATTGCGGGCCGAGGATCTGATCGTGTCCATCGATGACGTGGCCGTCGAGCGGGCCGACGATGTGCAGCGGCTGATGAACGAGGCGGCGATTGGCCGAGCCATGCAGCTGTCGCTGCTTCGGTCCGGGCGCTGGCTCGATGTCCAAATCGTGCCTAGCGAGCTGGCCTAGCGGCTACACTGCTGTCGGCGTCGGTGACGCTGCCTGCCAGCGCCGGGCGAGCCGGCCCCAGTCCTAATAACGCCCTACTCAAAGCAGGAAGATGGCCCGTGGAGACGTCCGGATTGCTGTAACCCTCGCGTGCGAGGATTGCAAGCGCCGGAATTACCAAACGAATAAGAGCAAGCGAAACAATCCGGAGCGCATCCAGCTGCGCAAGTACTGCCGCTGGTGTCGGTGCCACACGGATCATCGCGAGACGCGTTAGGACCCTCGGATGGCTCGCAACCGCAAGCGCGCGAAAGAGAGGCGAGACCGGCGACCCCAGCCGGTGGCCAGCCGCGCGCGTGTGGCCGCCACCCAGGGTGACGCGGGCCGCGGCCTGCCCTCGCCGATCGAGCATGCCGCCCCGGATGTGGAGCTGGCCAACGCCCAGCTGGAGCTCGCTGCGGCGCAGGCCGCGCCCAACGGCGAGCCGCTGTCCGACGCCGAGCTCTACGAGGCCGAGCTCCAGGACGAGGAGCTGACCGCCTCGGCGGACGCAGGGGGTGGGGTACCGCCGGACGGTGGCGGCGCGCTGGCCCTCCCAGGGCCGACCGGGGTCCCCGAGCCTCGACCTCGCCCGCGCGCCCGGCTGATTGGCTTCCTGGAGGGGAGCTGGCGAGAGCTCCAGCGAGTACAGTGGCCCGATCGCCGTCAGGTGATGCAGGCCACCGCAGTTGTGCTCGGCTTCGTCATCGTGGCGGGGGTGTTCCTGGGGGTCGCCGACACGGCGGCCTCGCACCTCATGAATTACATCCTCACGGGCAAGTAGCCCTCGTTCCCCTCGATCGCGAGTCGTAAATGTTTCGCTGGTATGTCGTCAACACATACTCCGGCCACGAGAACAAGGTCAAGCAGAACCTCGAGCACCGAGTGGTGTCGCTCGGGCAGCAGACCGCCGTGCGCCAGATCGTCGTGCCCACCGAGTCGGTGTCGGAGATGAAGGACAACCAGAAGGTCACGGTGGAGAAGCGCACCATGCCCGGTTATGTGCTCGTCAACATGGACCTGAACGAGGACTCCTGGACGCTGGTCAAGGGGACCCCCGGGGTAACCGGCTTCGTCGGTGCCTCCAATGAGCCCGTGCCCCTGACCCAGGACGAGGTCAACCGCCTGCTGCACAAGGAGACCGCCGAGCGCCCGCGGATGCGGGCCCAGTTCTCGATCGGCGAGTCGGTGAAGGTGATCTCCGGTCCGCTGTCAGACTTCTCGGGGGAGATCTCGGAGGTCAACGAGGACGCCCAGCGGATCAAGGTGCTGGTCTCCATCTTCGGGCGTGAGACCCCGGTGGAGGTCGGCTTTGACCAGGTGAAGAAGATTTGAGGTCCGGAGGAGACTGATGGCCAAGAAAGTCCTAACCCAGATCAAGCTTCAGGCCCCCGCAGGTCAGGCCAGCCCGGCGCCGCCGGTCGGGCCCGCCCTGGGCCAGCACGGCGTCAACATCATGGAGTTCGTCAAGGCCTTCAACGCCCAGACCCAGTCGGAGGCCGGCACGGTCATCCCCGTCGTCATCACGGTGTATGAGGACCGCTCCTTCACCTTTGTGACCAAGAGCCCGCCGGCGGCGGTGCTGATCAAGCAGGCGCTATCGCTGGAGAAGGGATCGAGCGAGCCCAACCGTGAGAAGGTAGGGCGGATCACCCAGGACCAGCTGCGCCAGATCGCCGAGCGCAAGATGAAGGATTTGAACGCGAACGACATCGACGCGGCCGCCAAGGTCATCGCCGGGACGGCACGCTCGATGGGTGTGGAGGTGGTTTAGGTGGCCCGACACGGCAAGGCCCATCTGGAGGCGCTGAAGCGGGTGGACCGCGAGCGGGAGTACTCGCCAGCTGAGGCGGTCGCTCTGGTCAAGGAGCTCTCCCACGTCAAGTTCAACGAGTCCGTCGAGGTGCATATCCGCACCGGCCTCAACGTCCGGCACGCCGACGAGCAGCTGCGGGGAACCGTGGCTCTGCCCAACGGGCTGGGTAAGGAGGTCAAGATCGCCGTATTCGCCCAGGGCGACAAGGCGCGCGAGGCCGAGGAGGCGGGCGCCGACGTGGTCGGCGCGGAGGACCTGGCGCAGCGGGTCCAGGACGGGTTTGACGATTTCGACGTGGCCATAGCGACGCCTGACCTGATGCCGGTGGTTGGCCGGCTGGGCCGGATCCTCGGCCCGGCGGGCAAGATGCCCAATCCCAAGGTCGGGACCGTCACGATGGACGTGTCCAAGGCCGTCGAGGAGGCCAAGGCGGGCAAGGTCGAGTACCGGACCGACCGCAATGCGATCGTCCACCTGGTGATCGGAAAGCGCGACTTTGACGGCCAGCAGCTGCTGGAGAACTACGCCGCAGTGATCGACGAGCTGGTCCGGGCCAAGCCGTCGGCGGCCAAGGGGCGCTACCTCCGGACGGTCACTTTGACCACGACCATGGGGCCTGGCATCAAGGTCGATCCCAGCCGGACCCGGGACATCGTTGAGGAGCCGGTGGCGGCCTAGTGGCCGCTCCCGCAAAGCACGCAGGAGCCGACGCAGCGTAAGATCCGACGACAACAGCGAAGCCCGAGACCTTCGGCCGCGCGAGGCGTGTAAGTCCGAAGCAGGTGGAGCATCTCGATCCGGTCTCACCCCCCTGGGGACGGTGAGGCGGCATCAGACGCCCGCCTGAAGAGCGGGCGTTTTTGTTGGAGACAAGACCATGAACAAAGAACAGAAAGCAGCATTGGTAGAAGAGCTGGTGGGCCAGCTCAAGGACGCGGAGGCGGTGTTCGCGGTCGACTATCGCGGCATCTCCGTGTCCCAGGCAGCCGACCTGCGCACCCGTCTGCGCGAGGCCCAGACCGTGTTCAGGGTGGTCAAGAACTCGCTCACCGAGCGGGCCTCAGACCAGGCCGGAGCGCAGGCGCTGAAGCCGATGCTTGAGGGCCCGACGGCGCTGGCCTTCGTGGGCGGCGATGCAGCGGTGGCGGCCAAGGCGCTTAACGACGCCGCCCGGACGCTCGGCACCCTGGCGTTCAAGGGCGGCCTGCTGAACGGTGACCCCCTGACCTCCGAGGAGGTGCAGCGGATCGCCCGGCTGCCGGCCCGCGACATTCTGCACGCGCAGCTTGTGGGGACGATCGCGTCGCCGCTCTCGGGGCTGGTCCGGACGCTCAACGCGTTGATCGCCGGCCTGGCGGTACAGCTCGGCCAGATCGCCGAGCAGGGTCTGGTCAGCGGCGAGGCACCCCCCGCGCCCGAGGCCGAGGCGGAGGCTGAGGTCGAGTCCGCCGCGGAGCCAGAGGCCGAGCGCGAGGAGGAGGCAGCCCCGGAGCCTGAGGCCGAGGCCGCCCCGGCCCCCGAGCCGGAGGCGGAGGCGGAGGCCGAGACCGCCCCGGCCCCGGAGCCTGAGCCCGAGGCGGAGTCACCCCCCGAGCCTGAGCCCGAGGCGGAGGCGTCGCCTGACGACGCTCCCGCGCAACCCGAACAACCTGACACAGAAAGCTCTGACGCCCCGGCGTCCGAGGCATAAGGAGGAAACATGGCCACTACCCAAGAGTGGATCGACGAGCTCAAGAGCATCTCGGTGCTGGAGCTGTCAGAGCGCATCAAGGCGCTCGAGGAGGCCTTTGGCGTATCCGCCGCCGCGATGACGGCGGCTCCGGCCGCAGCCCCCGCGGGTGGCGACGGTGCCGGGGCCGAGGCCGAGGAGCAGAGCACCTTCGACGTGGTCCTGACCGGTGCCGGCGACAAGAAGATCCAGGTGATCAAGGTCGTCCGCGCGGCCACCGGCCTGGGCCTCAAGGAGGCCAAGGCGCTGGTGGACGAGGCTCCCAAGCCGGTAAAGGAAGGGATTGAGCGCGAGGAGGCCGACAAGCTGAAGGCCGAGCTCGAGGAAGCCGGAGCGTCGGTCGAGCTGAAGTAGGCACGGCCGCCGGGCTGCGGGCCGCGCGCTCGCTACGAACCCGGCGGCCGCCCCTAAACGTCACTGACTCACCGCTCGCCCCGCGAGGGCGTGACCTCAGGTGCGCATAGAGCCCCTCAGGTCACGGGAAACCGAGACTCGGCCGGGCGCGTGACGAAAGGGACCCACCACACCGCCGCGCCCCCGAAGCCACGCCCCCGCTAAAGCCTTAGGACCGAGGCGGCCCTCGCGGCGCCGGCCCTCGCGGCGCCGGTGGTCGCGACGCCGGCCGTGGGATTCTTGGCCTGCCCGCTGGATGAAGCCAGCAGCCGGTCGGATTCCACCACCTCAATCAGACCCTGGACCACGTGAGGGTCGAGCTGGGTTCCCGCGCAGCGGAGCAGCTCCTCCATCGCCACTTCGAACGAGAGCGCCTTGCGGTAGGGCCGATCGGTTCGCATGGCGTTCCAGGTGTCGCAGCAGGCGATGATCCTGGACTCCAGCGGGATCGCTTCTCCGGCCAGCCCGTCCGGATACCCGGTACCGTCCCAGCGCTCGTGATGGGAGCGGACGATCCGGCCGACGTCCCGCATGAAGCCGCCCACGACGTCGAGCATCTTCTGACCCTCGATCGTGTGGGTCTTGATGATCACCCACTCGTCAGGGTCGAGCTTCCCGGGCTTGTTGATGATCTCCTTGGGGATGGCGATCTTGCCCACGTCGTGCAGGAGGGCGCCGAATTCGAGATTGCGCTGGCGCTCGGGGTCGAGCCGGAGGCGATCGGCCACTTCAATGCAGAGCCGGACGACGCTCTTGCAATGCTCGCCCGTGTAGCCGTCGTCGGCCTCGACGACCTCGCCCAGCACGAGGGCGGTGCCGCGGTAGGCGCTGTTGAGCTCAAGTAGGCTCTGGAGCCGGTGGTGGCGCTCCTGGGCGAAGAAGGCCAGCAGCCCGAGCAGGGGAAGTAGGGCCAGCACCGTGAGCGGCGAGTTGTGCATCTGCCGAGCCACGACCAGGCCGATCCCGGAGAGCGCCGCGTCCACGCCCCAGACCCACGCACTGTCGCGAAGCTGGGCGGCCATTCCGCTGCTTCGCTCGACCGCGAGCAGGCACCCGGAGATGGCGAAGTCAACGCCGAACTGGGCCACCAGCGCGGCCACCAGCACGGCCGGGCCTGCCTGCCGGGGGTCGACGTGGAGGAGCGCGAACACAGCCACCGGGCCGATGGCGAACCAGCCGTTCACCCCGGCGGCGCGGAGCAGCCGACGCGGCTCGAACTCGCCACGGAAGACGTCTGGGAGCCGTGCCGCCACCAGGGCCAGCGACACGGCGATTGGTACCAGCGCCACCGGGACGGTGAACAGCAGCGGAACGAAGGCCAGCTGAATGGGAACTGTGAAGCCGAACGGCGTCTCAAACCGGACGAGCATCGCCGCGACCAGCACCATCCAGCACAGAAGCGCCGGGCCGATCGTCAATCCGTGCGGCGGCTCGACCGCCCACGCGGCACCGACGGCGACCACAAACCCTGCGGCCGCGCCCAGCTCGGCCACCAGCTCACGCCGGTTCATCCGCGAGCCGGCACGCCGAAACGCGTCGGCCAGCAGCTCCTGGTCGGCGACATTGGTCTGAAGAGACACGTTGGGGTGTATCGACCGAAAACCGCCCGGGCCTTACCGGGCGAGGGGTGGTGGCTCGAACGATTGTCCAAAAAACTGAGCTTTGGAATCACGATGGCCGATGGAGGTCAGGCAAATCAAACTGAAAAGGGCAAACCCGGCGCGAGCCGGCGACGCAAAGCTAGAGGTCTCCCCACCGGGAGATAGCTCGGCCGCCAGTGCACACCTGGAAGGTGCGTACGAGATGAAGAAGTTCCTTTTCAGCCGGAGCCTCATCGGTTTGGGGGTCGTCATAGGGACGTTCGCCGCGCTTCCCCTTGGGGTGGCCTCAGCGGCACCCGCGCCTTCCACGCCCTGCCCCGGCGAGCAGTTCACCCAGCCGTTTCTCGCCTTTGGCGACAGCGGGTACTACACGCTGGCCCCGGGCGAGAGCGCCGACAACTTCGACGGCACAGGCTGGAGCCTCAGCGGTGGGGCGACCATCGTCACCGCCACGCTCGCTGATGGAACCATGGGCTCGGTCCTGGACCTACCCGCGGGCTCCACAGCCGTCAGCCCGACGATGTGCGTGTCGACGGGATTTCAGGGCGGCCGGATGATGACCCAGGTCGTCGGGCCGGCCCCGAGTAAGGACAAGCCGCCGCCGCCTCCGGGTGACGGGCCGGTTCCGCCTCCGCCCCCGGCCAAGCTGTCGCCGCCCAAGGTGACGTTCACGACCACGGTGGTCGACGGCAACGGTCCGGACCATCACATGAAGCTCGACGGCTCGGATGACTGGGCTCTGTCGCACAAGATGCCAATCGCCCCCGGCAACCCGGGCACGGAGCAGGTGCAGTTCACATTCTCCGCCGACGACAACAGCAGCGAGCTCCAGGTCTACAACCTGTACGTAGACCCGCGCATGTGGTAGCCACCTGGTCGTAGCGCCACACTGGGCCCGGCATCTCGATTGGGGTGCCGGGCCCTTCGTCTTTCGGTGGTAGGTCAATCATCTGCCGTTCCGGGCCAAGACGACCTTCAGCTTCAGCGGGTAGGGAATTCGTCCACGCCGTCTCGGGCGGGTTGCCGAACGCCGGATTTCCCCCTACACTCCCGCCGTCAGCCAATAGTCGAAGCCGCCCACCGAGCGGACCCGCGCCACATACGCGGGCGTCCCGGGGCGGGGTCCGTGAGAGCTGAACAGTCCTTCACAGGGCAACGATGCCGTGTGCTATCTTTGCTGGTCGCGCTCTTTGAGAGCCGGGGCGCCCTGTCGGGCGACCTGCGACTCGCGGGAACGCGGTTCTCTGCCTCCCTCTCGACGCCCGAGGAGTCGCCGTCTTGGCAACCACTCAAGCCCCCCGGACGCGCCGTAGCTTCGCGCGTCTGAACAAGGTTCTCGATGTCCCCAACCTGATTGACATCCAGCGCAGGTCCTTTGCATGGCTCACCGACCCTGAGAAGGGTGGTCTCCGCGAGACGATCGACGACGTCTCGCCGATTGAGGACTACACCGGCAATCTCGCAGTCCAGTTCGGCGCGCTCCAGTTCGACGAGCCCGTCGCCAACCTCGACCAGTGCCGTGAGAAGGACCTCACCTACTCCCGGCCCCTGACCGTCACCGTCTCGTTCATCAACCGTGAGACGGGCGAGATCCGTGAGCAGTCCGTGTTCATGGGCGACTTCCCCTGGATGACCGAGCGCGGGACGTTCGTCATCAACGGAACTGAGCGCGTGGTGGTCACGCAGCTCGTCCGCTCGCCCGGCGCGTACGTGATGGAGCCCAAGGACCGCGAGAAGCAGGTCTTCATCGCCAACCTGATGCCCGCCCGCGGGTCATGGCTCGAGCTTGAGATCGACAAGAAGGGCCGTGTCTACGTCCGCATCGACCGCAAGCGCAAGCTCCCGGTGACCGTGCTCCTGCGCGCGATGGGCTACGTCACCGACGAGGAGATCCTCAAGCTGTGTGACAACTCGCTCTACGTCCGCAACACGCTTGACTCGGACCCGGAGGCGGTGCGCAGCGAGGAGGGTTCGCTGATCGAGCTGTTCAAGAAGCAGCGGCCGGGCGAGCCGCCGTCGATCGACGCCGCCAAGGCGCTCCTCAACCAGCTGTTCTTCGACCCCAAGCGCTACGACCTGACGAGGGTGGGCCGGTACAAGCTCAACTCGCGGTTGGACCTGGACATCGACCTCGACACGCGGGTTCTGACCCACGAGGACATCATCGCCCTGGTCAAGGAACTGGTGTCTCTGCCCCGGCTCCTGGGCATGCCCGAGGAGCTCGATGAGGACATCAAGGACTACGCCGCCGAGGCGATCTCGATGCCCCGCGAGCCCGTCGAGGATCACCTGGATGAGTACGAGCACTTCGGCAACCGCCGGCTGCGCACTGTCGGCGAGCTGATCCAGGAGGCCTTCCGGATTGGGCTCTACCGCATGGAGCGCGTGGTGCGTGAGCGTCTGACCACCGAAGACGCGGACACGATCACCCCGCAGACGATCGTCAACATCCGGCCCGTCGTGGCCGCGCTGAAGGAGTTCTTCGGCTCGAGCCAGCTCTCGCAGTTCATGGACCAGACGAACAGCCTCGCGGGCCTCAGGCACCGCAGAAGGCTGTCCGCCCTCGGCGCCGGTGGACTCACCAGAGAGCGCGCGCCGATCGAGGTGCGCGACGTCCACCCCACCCACTATGGGCGGATGTGCCCGATTGAGACCCCCGAGGGGCCGAACATCGGCCTGATCGGCTCGCTCTCCTCCTACGCGGAGATCTCTGAGCACGGGTTCGTCACCACCCCCTACCGGGTCGTCAAGAGCGGCAAGGTGACCGACGAGATCCTCCACCTGGACGCCACGCAGGAGGAGGAGCAGCTGATCGCCCAGGCCAACACGCCGATGGACGCGAGCGGCAAGCTCACCGGCCCGGAGGTTGTCTGCCGTACCCAGGCCGGCCACTACGTGACGGTCCCGCCCAGGGAGGTCGACCTGATCGACGTCTCGCCGGAGCAGATCTGGTCGGTAACGACCGCGATGATTCCGTTCCTGGAGCACGACGACGCCAACCGGGCTCTTATGGGCTCGAACATGCAGGCTCAGGCCGTGCCGCTGCTGGTCACCGACGCCCCGCTGGTCGGCACCGGGATCGAGCGCCGGGCGGCCATCGACACCGGTGATCTGGTGGTGACGCTCAACGCCGGCACCGTCACCTACGTGGACGCCGAGCAGATCGTCGTGGAGTCCAGGTCGGGCGGCCAGGACGAGTACCCGCTGCAGAAGTTCATGCGCTCCAACCAGGGCACGCTCATCCACCAGAAGCCGATCGTGAGCGTCGGCCAGACGGTCAAAGCCGGCGACGTCCTGGCCGACGGGTCGGCCACCGATCAGGGCGAGATGGCGCTGGGCAAGAACCTGCTGGTGGCCTTCATGTCGTGGGAGGGTTACAACTTCGAGGACGCGATCATTCTGTCCCGCCGGCTGGTCTCAGACGACGAGCTCACCTCGATCCACATCGAGGAATACGAGATCGACGCCCGGACGACCAAGCTCGGCGACGAGGAGATCACCCGCGACATCCCCAACCGCTCCGAGGAGTCGCTGCGCAACCTGGATGACCGGGGAATCGTGCGGATCGGGGCCGAGGTGGCCTCCGGCGACCTGCTCGTGGGCAAGGTCACGCCCAAGGGCGAGACCGAGTTGACGGCTGAGGAGAAGCTGATCCGGGCCATCTTCAAGGAGAAGGCCCGCGAGGTCCGGGACACCTCGCTGAAGGTGCCCCACGGCGAGGGTGGCGTCGTGATCGACGTCAAGACGTTCAGCCGGCGCCGACGGCGACGACCTGCCGCCCGGAGTCAACGAGCTGGTTCGCGTGTTCGTGGCCAAGAAGCGCAAGATCGCCGAGGGTGACAAGCTGGCCGGCCGCCACGGCAACAAGGGCGTGATCTCCAAGATCGTGGACGTGCGAGGACATGCCGTTCATGGAGGACGGCACCCCGGTGGACGTGATCCTCAACCCGCTGGGCGTGCCCAGCCGGATGAACCTCGGCCAGATCCTGGAGACCCATCTGGGCTGGGTGGCGGCCAATGGCTGGTATGACGACGGCTCGGAGGCCTATACCCAGGCCCACCGGCACAACGGGGGCACCAACGGCACAGCCGGTCGCCCGCCTCAGCACCCAAGGTGTACATCGCCACGCCCGTGTTCGACGGGGCCACGGTGACCGACGTGGACACAGCGCTGGTCAAGTGGCAGGACGAGCACCAGGGCCGAATCCGGATGGACGTGGACAAGAAGCGCCGTCCCGGAGAGCAGGCCTCGGGCAAGGTCAGGCTGTTCAACGGGCGCAGCGGCGAGCCGTTCGAGGAGCAGGTCACCGTCGGCCACATGTACATCCTCAAGCTCCTTCATCTGGTGGATGACAAGATCCACGCCCGGTCCACTGGCCCCTACTCGCTGGTCACCCAGCAACCGCTGGGCGGCAAGGCCCAGTTCGGCGGACAGCGCTTCGGCGAGATGGAGGTGTGGGCGCTGGAGGCCTACGGCGCGGCCTACACCCTCCAGGAGATGCTCACGATCAAGTCCGACGACACCGTCGGCCGCGTGAAGGCCTACGAGGCCATCGTCAAGGGCGAGAACATCGCCGAGCCCTCAATCCCCGAGTCGTTCAAGGTCCTGCTCAAGGAGATGCAGTCGCTGGCCCTGGACGTCAACGTGGTCTCCGAGGAGGGCGAGCGGGCCGAGATGCGCGAGGAGGACGACGACCTGCTCCGGGCCGCCGAAGAGCTCGGCATCGATCTCAGCGGCGTTCGGGCCACCGACGGCGCCGCCGCCGACGAGACGGCGGAGCACGAGGGCGAGACGGTCGAGGCCTCCGAGGAGGAGGTCGAGGTCGAGGACCCTGACCTGGAGCCCGGTGAGGACCTGGCCGGGGAGGACTTCGCCACCGACGGGGACCCAATGATTGACGAAGAGGTTCCGGCCGGCGAGGCCGAGGGCGTACTGGAGGAGGACGAGGCATGACGGCCGCGGCTTGCCGCCGCATCCCTCGTTCGACCACCTTTTCAAGCAGATAGGAATCACTTTGATCGACATCAATAACTTCGACGCCATTGAGATCGGGCTCGCCTCTTCCAAGCAGATCCGATCCTGGAGCTCAGGCGAGGTAACCAAGCCTGAGACGATCAACTACCGCACGCTCAAGCCCGAGAAGGACGGACTGTTCTGCGAGCGCATCTTCGGTCCCACCAAGGACTGGGAGTGCTACTGCGGAAAGTACAAGCGCGTCCGCTACAAGGGCATCGTCTGCGAGCGCTGCGGCGTCGAGGTCACCCGCTCCAAGGTGCGCCGCGAGCGCATGGGCCACATCGACCTGGCCGCTCCCGTGTCGCACATCTGGTTCTTCAAGGGCGTGCCCAGCCGGATCGGTTACCTGCTGGACATGGCGCCCAAGGAGCTGGAGAAGGTCCTGTACTTCGCCGCCTCGGTCGTGACCTGGGTGGACGACGAGGCCCGGGGCAAGGACCTGGACTCGCTCGAGGGCGAGGTCAACAAGGTCCTTGACGCCTACGCGGCCGAGAAGGAGGAGCGGATCCTGGAGCTCAAGGAGTCGCTGGCCCGGCGCGAGCAGTACCTGGACGGCGGCAAGACCGCCCGGGACTTCTCAAACGAGGATCACATCTGGGTGGAGGGCCTGGGGATCAACATCGCCAAAACCTCCGACGAGGAGCTGGACAAGCTCCGCAAGGACCTGAAGAAGAGCTTCCAGGCCGACATCGACGACACCGAGGCTTACATCGAGGACGCGGCCGAGCGCCTGCGTCAGGTGTGGGAGCTGTTCAAGACGATGAAGCCCAAGGACATCGTCAACGACGAGACGACCTTCCGTGAGCTCAAGGACCGCTTCGGTTCGCCGTATGGCTTCGGCGAGTACTTCCGCGGCGGCATGGGCGCCGAAGCGGTTCGCGACCTGCTCGCCCAGGTGGACCTGGACGATGAGGCGGCCGATCTGCAGGAGCAGGTCAAGACGGCCAAGGGCCAGAAGCAGGCCCGGGCGGTCAAGCGCCTGAAGGTCGTATCGGCCTTCATCAACTCGGGCAACAAGCCGGAGATGATGATCCTGGAGGCCGTCCCGGTGATCCCGCCCGAGCTGCGGCCGATGGTCCAGCTGGACGGCGGGCGCTTCGCCACCTCGGACCTGAACGACCTCTACCGTCGCGTCATCAACCGGAACAACCGCCTCAAGCGGCTGCTCGACCTGGGCGCCCCGGAGATCATCGTCAACAACGAGAAGCGGATGCTTCAGGAGTCGGTGGACGCGCTGTTCGACAACGGCCGCCGTGGCCGTCCGGTCACGGGCCCAGGCAACCGGCCGCTGAAGTCGCTGTCCGACATGCTCAAGGGCAAGCAGGGCCGGTTCCGCCAGAACCTGCTCGGCAAGCGCGTGGACTACTCCGGCCGGTCGGTGATC
The DNA here is from genome assembly GCA_963705785.1 of uncultured Solirubrobacterales bacterium. GTDB lineage: Bacteria > Actinomycetota > Thermoleophilia > Solirubrobacterales > Solirubrobacteraceae > Palsa-465. The sequence continues at coordinate 34,667 of CAVPKV010000073.1, forward strand.
GTGTCCGGGCCCTCGCTCCGGCTGCACCAGTGCGGACTGCCCAAGCTGATGGCCCTGGAGCTGTTCAAGCCGTTCATCATGGCCCGGCTGGTCGAGCGCAAGTCGGCTCAGAACATCAAGGCGGCCAAGAAGATGGTCGACTCGATGATCCCCGAGGTGTGGGACGTGCTCGAGGAGGTCATCCACGAGCACCCGGTGCTGCTGAACCGGGCGCCGACACTGCACCGTCTGGGCATCCAGGCGTTCGAGCCGGTGCTGGTGGAGGGCAAGGCGATCCAGGTTCACCCCCTGGTCTGCCACGCCTTCAACGCCGACTTCGACGGCGACCAGATGGCGGTCCACCTCCCGCTCTCGGCCGAGGCCCAGGCGGAGGCCCGGATTCTGATGCTGTCCTCCAACAACATCCTCTCCCCGGCCCACGGCGCGCCGCTGGCCACGCCCAGCCAGGACATGGTCCTGGGCGCGTACTACCTGACCTATGGTCCGGACGCCGAGGAGCTGGCCAAGATCGACCCGGCCACCCATGAGCCGCGGCCCCACGTATATCGCACCGCCCAGGAGGCGGAGTGGTCCTACGAGCACGGCGTGGTCAAGCTCCACGACCTGGCCGAGTACCGGCCGGCCGGCCTGGAGGGCGGTCACGTGCTGACCACCGTCGGGCGGGTCATCTACAACGACAAGATCGAGCGCGCGGTGGCCCAGGCGTTGGGGGAGGCGTTTGACCCCACGACCTACGAGTTCGTCAACCGCTCGATGAAGAAGAAGGACACAACCAAGCTGGTGGACGACCTGGTCCAGGCCTACGGGGCCGCCACGATCTCGTTGGTGCTGGATGCGTTCAAGGACATCGGCTTCCATTACGCCACCCAGGCCGGAGTGACGATCTCCAAGAACGACGTCCAGACCCCGCCCACCAAGCAGGTGATCCTGGCCCGCTACGAGGAGCAGCTCCAGGTGATCGAGGGCCAGTACGACGCCGGCGAAATCACCCAGGAGGAGCGTCACGAGGCCGTGACCAAGCTCTGGGATCGGGCCACCAATGAGGTCGGGCAGGCGCTCTACGCGCACCTGGACGAGCTCAACCCGATCTTCATGATGGCCAACTCCGGGGCCCGCGGGTCCTTCTCGCAGATCCGTCAGCTGGCGGGCATGCGGGGCCTGATGGCCAACCCGAAGGGGGAGATCATCGAGCGTCCGATCAAGGCCAACTTCATGGAGGGCCTGAGCGTGCTCGAGTACTTCATCTCGACCCACGGCGCTCGTAAGGGACTGGCCGACACGGCCCTGCGGACCGCCGACTCGGGCTACCTGACCCGGCGCCTGGTGGACGTGGCCCAGGACGTGATCATCCGGGTCGAGGACTGCGGTACCCAGGAGAGCATCGGGATGCCGGTGACCAATCTCGAGGTCGATCCTGAGACTCGGAACCTGCGTCCCACGGGCGAGCCCAACGACAACCTGATCGGCCGGATCGCCGCTGAGGACATCAAGACCAAGCGGGGCCGGGTGATCGTGGAGAAGGGTCACGAGATCGATCGCGGCGAGCTGGCCGACCTGGTCGAGGCTTGGCACGACGACACGGACAAGGGCCTCGTAATCACGGTGCCCGTCCGCTCGGTGCTCAAGTGCGAGGCTCCCACCGGCGTCTGTCAGGCCTGCTACGGACGCTCGCTGGCTTCCGGCAAGGTGGCCCAGATCGGCGACGCGGTGGGCATCATCGCCGCCCAGTCGATCGGTGAGCCCGGTACGCAGCTGACGATGCGTACCTTCCACACCGGCGGCGTCGCGGGCGCCGACATCACCCACGGCCTGCCGCGGGTGGTGGAGCTGTTCGAGGCCCGCAAGCCCAAGGGTCTGGCCAAGATCGCCGAGGTCGGCGGCAAGGTGTCCATCGAGGACTCGGACAAGGCCGTCACCGTGGTCATCACCGATGACGGCGGCGAGGAGCACCGGCACACGTTCCCCCGGCGGACGCGCCTGTTCGTCGACGCCGGCCAGAAGATCGAGTCGGGCACACAGCTCAACGAGGGCTCGCTGTACCCACACGAGCTGCTGGCCGTCCGTGATCGGACCGAGACCGAGCTGTACCTGGTCCGAGAGGTCCAGGAGGTCTACAAGTCCCAGGGCGTCGACATCAACGACAAGCACATCGAGCTGATCGTGCGCCAGATGATGAAGAAGGTGCGGGTCGACCAGAAGGGCGACACCGACCTGCTCCCCGGGCAGTTCGTGGACCGATACGAGTACGCCAGGATCAACCAGGCCGTGATCGACGCCGGCGGCGAGGCCGCCCAGGCCGAGGAGATCATCCTCGGGATCACCAAGGCCTCGCTGAACACGGACTCGTTCCTGTCCGCCGCCTCCTTCCAGGAGACGACCAAGGTCCTGACCGACGCTGCCCTCGAGGGCAAGATCGACCGGCTGAACGGACTCAAGGAGAACGTGATCATCGGCAAGCTGATTCCGGCCGCCACCGGGCTGAAGCGCTACCGCCGGATCGAGATCGAGCCCTCCGAGCCGCTGCCCCGTGGGATCGACGAGTCCGGGCTGCTGGACCACGACGAGCTGGCGGCGGAGCTGGGGCTGACCGACGGCGACGGGATCAGCGGCTTCGGCGGCCTGGATCAGGACCTGCTCGACCTGGAGCACATCGGCGGCAACGGCGGTTCGGGCCTCGGTTTCGCCGAGGAGCTGGCCGAGCTGGACCTGCCCGACGACGAGCCGAAGGAGTAATCGTTAGCTGAGCTGCTGGAGGGCGGGCCCCCGGTTGGGGAGCCCGCCCTCTTTGCGTTCGGTGCGACCATCCAGCCGCGAACGTCCTGGCCTGGCCCCATCCCGTCATCAGCGACCTCGTTGACATCCACGCCCACCTTCTGCCCGGGATCGATGACGGGCCCCCGGCGCTGGCCGACGCACTTGAGATGGCGCGAACCGCGGTGGACGGAGGCATTCAGACGATCGCCGTCACGCCGCACCTGCGGTCGGACTTTCCGGACGTACACGTCGAGGAGATCGGCTCGCGGTGCGACGACCTTCGGGGCGAACTGGCCCGCGCGGGCATCCCGCTGAGGATCGTCCCCGGCGCCGAGACCTCACTTCTGTGGGGGCTCGAGGCTGACGAAGAGGCACTGAGACTCGCCAGCTACGGCCAGCTCGGCACCGACCTGCTGGTCGAGATGCCGTTTGAGGCCCCGCTTCTGCCAGAGCTGGTGCGAACGCTCCAGGATCGGGGGTTCAGGGTGACGCTGGCGCACGTGGAGCGCAATCAGGCCTTGCACCGCGACCCAGACCGGCTGCGGGCGCTGCGTGATCAGGGGGTTCTGGTGCAGGTCAACGCCGGTGCGCTGATCGCCCCGCGGGGCACCCGGATGCGCAGCTTCGCCGAGGATCTGTGCCGCGGCGGGCTGGCGGACGTGCTGGCCTCCGACGGACATCGTGGCCTCAAATGGCGTCCGGTGACCGATCTGCCCCGGGCCATGAGCGCCGCCGCCCGGCTGGTGGGCACGGAGCGAGCCCACTGGATGGCCTCCGAGGCACCGGCGGCGATCATCGCCGGTGCCGAGCTGCCGCCCGCCCCGCCGGTTGATCCGGATCCTGTCCCCTGGTGGCGTCGGCTCCTGGGTTGAGCGGCGCGACGCCGCCTGCGGCTGCCGCCGCATCACAACCCGTGATGCGGCCACTCCGGGGTCAGGTTCCCGGCCTTGAACGCCGCCGCTCCGAGCGTGTGCGGATCGCGGCGCATGAACATCGACAGGGTCTGCTCGGCCTCGATCCGCAGGCGCTCCTCGAGCGTCCGTCCGACCCCGCGGATCACGCTCTCCTTGTCACTCCGGATCGCGCCCTGGGGCAGCGCGGCGATCTCCCGGGCCAGCTCCTGGGCCCGTTCGAGCGCCTGCCCGCGCCCGACCACCTCATTGGCCAGCCCGATTCGGTGCGCCTCGTGCGCGTCGATCCGCCGGCCGGTGATGATCAGCTCCATCGCCCGGGCGTATCCGACCACGAGCGGCAGGCGCACCGTCATGCCGTCTCCTCCGACGATGTTCCAGCGCCGCTCGAGGGCACCGAACTCCGCGTTGTCGGCCGCGATCCGGATGTCGGCCAGCAGCGCCGTTTCCAGCCCGGCCGCGAAGGCGTACCCATTCACGGCCGCGATCACGGGCTTGAAGATGTCCGCCTTGCGGGTGTAGCCGCACGCCCCGGGCGAGTTGTAGAGCGAGACGCGAAAGGCGTCGTAGTCCCCCAGATCGGACAGCTCGGCAGCGTCCTGGAGGTCCCAGCCGGCGCAGAAGGTGGTCTCCCCGGCGCCGGTTATCACCAGGACGAAGGCATCGTCGTCGTCCCGGAACCGCTGCCAGGCGTGGTGAAGCTCCTCGTTCATCCGGCGGTTGATCGCGTTGTGCTGCTCTGGCCGGTCGTAGGTCAGCGTGACCACGTGATCCGCCTGCTCGTAGCGCAGCGTCTGGTAGCTCATCGGCAACTCCTCTCCGTTGATGTCTGATCGCCCGAGGAAGTGTCTTCCATCAACCTCCGTCAAGTAGGGTCGCTTTATGCCCGACTCAAACCAGCGCTTCCTTCTGCGCAGCCGCCCCGAGGGGCGCATCACCGACGACACATTCGAACTCGTTCACGAGCCGGTACCGGAGATCGGCGACGGCGAGGCGCTCGTGCGCACGCTGTGGATCTCGCTGGACCCGACCAACCGCGGCTGGATCGGCGAAACCCCCACCTATCTGCCGCCGGTGGCCATCGGCGAGGTCATGCGCGCCGTGGGGCTGGGCCGGGTGGTCGCCTCCAAGCACGACGGCTACCCGGAGGGCCAGCTCGTCCAGGGGCTGATCGGCTGGCAGGAATGGGCCGTGGTCTCGGACGCGGCCCCGCTGCTGCCCGTCCCCGAGGTGCCCGGGGTCTCTCTGAGCTCGTACCTCGGTGTGCTCGGGGCCACCGGCCTGACGGCGTGGGTGGGTCTGAAGGACATCGGCCAGCCGCAGCCCGGCGAGACCCTGGTTGTGTCCGCCGCGGCCGGGGCGGTTGGGTCGGTGGTGACCCAGATTGCCAAGATCAAGGGCGCGCGCGTGGTCGGGATCGCCGGGGGTCCGGAGAAATGCGCGCTGCTGACCGATCAGCTCGGCGCCGACGCCGCCGTCGACCATCGAGCCCGAGACTGGCATGACCAGCTCGTCGCGGCGACGCCCGACGGGATCGACGTCGACTTTGAGAACGTCGGGGGGGAGATCATGGACGCCGTTATCGCTCGGCTCAACCTCCGCGCCCGGGTCGTCCTGTGTGGTCTATCTCCGGTTACAACGACCCCGAGCCTCCCCGGGGGCCCCGCAGCTTCTCCAACCTGCTGGTCCAGCGCGGGCGCGGTTGGAGGGCTTCATCGTGCTGGACCACCTGAACCGGATCG
>CAVPKV010000074.1:0-23544 GCA_963705785.1 uncultured Solirubrobacterales bacterium
ATGTATATGTGCCGGTACTTAGTTCAGTTGATATTGTATTGACATCATTTGCCATTCCTATGTCAAAATCTCGGAAGGAAATCGTCAAAACCGGCATCGGCCAGGGCGTCGATGGTTCGGTCGGCTCGTCGAAAGGCGGGGGCGACGGTGAATTGATCGTTCGTAGGCACCACATCGACAACATCGGAACCAGATCAGGTATCGCTGGCTTCTCGATTCGTACGAAGGCGGCGAGCGATATGGAAACGCGGTGTACGGCCCCGATCGCAAAGGGGCTGCCCTGCGGCGATCTGTTCCGCCATCGACGCGAGTACCCCGACCCGTATATGTTCCCGACGGCATAGTTCATGGCTCGGACGTCGGCGTCGCGCTCCGGAGCCAGCGCGGCCACGCCCGCCAGCTGGACGGCCTCGAACAGCCCCGAGTCGATGTTTGACTTCAATCGCCAGTAGCTCTTGATCGCCTCGGCGTTGCCCACGATCGCCGCGCAGCGCCAGCCGGTCATGTTGTAGCCCTTGGACAGCGAGAAGACCTCCACCCCGACCTCCTTGGCTCCCGGGGTCTCCAGGAACGAAGGCGCGGTGTAGCCGTCATACGTGGTCTCGCTGTAGGCGTTGTCGTGGACGACCAGGATGTCGTGCTGGCGGCCCAAGGCCGCGGCCCGCTCGAACAGTCCCGGGGGCACGATCGCCCCGGTCGGGTTGTTGGGGTAATTGAGGAACATCAGCCGAGCTCGCTCGAGCGTCTGGGCAGGGATGGCCTCGAGATCAGGAGCGAAGCCAAGCCCTGGCTCGAGCGGCATCAGCACGGGCTCGGCGCCGGCCAGGATCGGCCCGGCCGCGTACACGGGGTATCCGGGGTCGGCGGCCAGCGCGACGCTGTCCGGGTCCAGGAAGGCCAGGTTGAGATTGAAGATGCACTCCTTGGACCCGATCGCCGGCATGACCTCGCTCTCCGGGTCGAGCTCCACTCCGAATCTGCGGGCGTAGAAGTCAGCCACGGCCTGGCGAAACTCCGCCCGCCCGCGATTGGTCGGGTAGCTGTGGGTCGATGGATCGGCCATTGCCGCCTGACCGGCGGCCACGATCGCGGGGTACGTGGGGGTGTCAGGATCGCCGATGCCCAGGCTGATCACATCAACCCCAGCCATACGCTTGGCCGTGATCTTGCGCTCCAGCTCGGCGAATAGATAGGGCGGGATCCGCTCCAGACGACTACTCGGTCGCACGCAGCACCTCCATGAACTCCTCGGTCAGCTCACCGGCGAACACGGGCTCGGCCCGTCCGGTGAGTGAGATGGACAGGTCCTCCCCGACTTCGACCTCGAGCTCGCCCCCGTCCAGGACCACGGTGACCGCACCTGGCCGCGGCGATGCCCCGCCGTCGAGCGCGTGGCTCACCGCCGCGCCGGTCGCCCCGGTGCCGCTCGCGGAGGTCTCCCCCGCGCCGCGCTCGAAGATCCTGGCCCGGATGCGGCCGGGCGCCAGGGCGGTGAACCACGACACGTTGGTCCGGTTGGGAAACAGCTCGTGGTGCTCGATCTCGGGCCCGATCGCCGGCAAATCCAGCGCCTCCAGCTCCGCCAGAGTGTCGACCGCGATCGCGCACTGCGGATTGCCGACGTTGACGTGCTGAAAGCTCCAGCGGCGCCCACCGGCCGGGAGCTCTCCGGCGCCCGTCGGGTCGCCGGTCGGGTAGTCGGGGCTCTGGAGGCGGGCCCGGCCCATGTCGACCCGGCACATCGTCGCCGAGAGGATCGTCGGCCGCAGGATCCCGGCCGCGGTTTGGATCGAGAACTCATTCGCCTCCGTCCAGCCCCGGCTGCGCATGTACAGGATCGCCTCCCGGGCTCCGTTGCCAGAGACCTCGGCCTCGGAGCCGTCGGGGTTGAAGATCCGCACGCGGGCCAGGCACTCAGGGTTGTCGGGATCTGATAGCAACAGCACGCCGTCGGCGAAAACACCGGTGTGCGGGGCGCAGATAGCCCTGATTCGCGCCGGGGTGAGCTGGAAGGGCAAAGCCCTGTCCTCCAGGATCACGTAGTCATTGCCCAACGCCTGCCACTTCTCGAACTCCACGGCGCGCCAGTGTATGCGTAACAAGATCGCCAGCCGGGCCCCGCTCCTAGCACTGGCCGCGCTGTGCGCCGTGTCCTTCGGAGTCAGGGCGGCCTGGATCGGGCTGCCATGTCATGGCTCGTGCCGGACACCGAGTGCCCACGTCCTGATCTTCGACGAGCGCTACTACGTCAACGCGGCCCGGGTTATCGCCGGGATCCGACCGGCGGCGCTGCCCGGAGCGGCGTACCGCCACGCACCGCTCGGCAGCGACCCCAACGCCGAGCACCCTCAGCTGGCCAAGCTGATCATGGCCGGTTCAATCGAGCTGCTGGGCGACGGGCCATGGGGGTGGCGGTTGGGCAGCCTGATCTTCGGAACGCTGGCGATCATCGGGATGTTCGCGCTCGTCCGGTGGGCCGGCGGGGGCCCGTGGCTGGCCGTCGGGGCGTCAGCGCTGATGGCGTCGGACAACCTGATGCTGGTCCAGGGTCGGATCGCGACGCTCGAGATCTACGTGGTGGCGGCGATGGTCTGGTCAGTGGCTCTGTACGTGCGCGGCCGCCCCTTATCCGCCGGGGTGGTGGCCGGGATCGGAGCGTGTATGAAGCTCTTCGCCCTGGATGTCGTGGTGGTCCTGGCGGTGCTCGAGTTGGCCCGCTGGCGGGCGGGGGTCGGCGACGGCGCCCGAACGGGGCTGCTGAGACTGGGCGGCGCGATGGGGGCCACGGCTGGCTCGTTCATCGGGCTGCTGGCTGTCCTGGATAAGATCGCCCCGCCGTACGACAACTCCGCTCGCCGCTTGGTCTCCGGCGGGCCGTTTGGCCACCTGTCGCACATGATCAGCTATGGCACGCACCAGGTTGGAGCATCCGCGGCGGATGGGATCGCATCGCGTCCATGGCAGTGGCTCGGGGACTTCAAGCCGATCCCCTATCTGACGATCGACCTCGCCCACCCGGGTGGGCTGAGGGGCGACCACCCGGCCGTGCATTTCCTGGGCTTTATCAGCCCGCCGATCTTGCTGGCCGGCCTGGTGGGCACCGCGGTCGCGCTGTGGGCTGCGGCGCGCGGCCGGCGCGGACGCGTGGGCGACGGAGCACTGCTCCGACTGGCCGCGGCCTGGTTCGTGGGCACGTTCGGGCCTTTCCTGATCATCGCCGAGGCGTTCAACCGGACGACCTACCTGTATTACATGACGGTCGTGATGCCGGGGATGTACGTGGCCGCGGCCTGGCTGGCCCGGCGGTTGTGGCACCGCCGGGCGCTCCTCTACCCCTGGGTCGTCCTGGTCGCCGCGGCAGCCGTCGGGCTGTACCCGTTCACACCGCTTCCCTGAGCCATAGCGCGACCACCTCAGACGCGACGTCGGCCGGGGGGCGCCCGGTGACGTCGACCACGTGCACTCCGCTCAGCTTGCGCATCCAGGTCAGCTGGCGCCGGGCGTACTGGCGAGTCCGGCGTTTCATCGCCTCCTGGTCCCCGCCGAGCAGCTCGGCGAAGCCGAGTGCCTTGGCGGCCGTGGCCGACGCCCCGGCAGCGGCGGCCCGGCGGACCTCGTCCTCCGCCCCGGCCGCAAGCATCTCCTCGACGCGCCGATCGATCCGGTCATAGAGGGCCTGGCGCTCCATGACCAGGCCGACCAACAGCGTCGGGTGACGGACCGCGTCCGTCCAGAGCTCTGACTCCTGTTCCGGCTTGGTCAGCTCGCCCGCGTCGAGCAGCTCGAGCGCGCGAACCACGCGCTGACGATCCCCTGGCTCGATCCGCGCCGCGACCTTCGGTACCCGCCGGCTGAGCACGGCGTGCAGGGCCTCCGGGCCCCGGAGCTCCAGCTCGGCCGTCCAGCGCTCCCGGACACCGGCCGGCGGCGGTGGCTTGAGGCTGAGCTGTGTCAGGGCGGCGCGGAGATAGAGACCCGTGCCGCCCACCACGATCGGCCGGCGCCCCGCGGCCAGCAACTTGTCGATCTCGGCGTGGGCCAGCTCGGCATACCTGCCGGCGCTGAACGTCTCCCCCACCCCGACCAGGGAGATCAGGCGATGCTCCAGCTGCCCCCGCTCCGACGCCGTCGGCGCCCCGGTCAGCGTCTCCAGACCCGAGTACACCTGGAGGGCGTCGGCGGACACGGCCACCGGGTCCTCACCCAGCTCTCGCAGACGCCCAGCCACTGCCACGACGACGGATGTCTTTCCGACGGCCGTGGGGCCGAACACGGCGATGACCTCGGACCGGGGCACGGCCCGAGTATCGTGCACGCCTGACCATGGACTCCGTCCCAGCGACGACCGCCGCAGCCCGATGACCGCCGCAGGCCGATGACCGCGATCCACGGCCGTGTCCTCCTGACCGGAGCCAGCGGGGGCATCGGCCAGGCGATCGCGCGCGCCCTGGCCGCCCGCGGCGCGAGCCTGATCCTGACCGGCCGCCGGGCCGACACCCTGGCCTCGCTGGCCGATGAGGTCTCTGGTCAAGCACTCGCCTGCGATCTGTCCAAGCGCGATCAGGTGAGCCGGCTGGTTGACCAGGTGGGCGACGTCGAGATCCTGGTGGCCAATGCGGCTCATCCGGCCAGCGGCGTCCTGACCGAGCTTGACCAGGAGCGGATCGACCGCATGCTTGAGGTGAACCTCCGAGCCCCGATCGCGCTCGCTCGCGCCTTCGCCCCGGCGATGGCCAGCCGCGGACGGGGCCACCTGGTATTCATCTCGTCGTTGTCGGGAAAGGCGGCCTCGGAATCGTCCTCGATCTACTCGGCCACGAAGTTCGGCCTGCGCGGTTTCGCCCTGGGGCTCCGGGAGGACCTGCGTTCCAGCGGGGTCGGTGTGTCCGTCGTGCTCCCCGGCTTCATCCGCGAGGCGGGGATGTTCGCCCAGGCGGAGGTGGAGCTCCCCCGCGGGGTGGGCACCCGGACGCCCGACCAGGTGGCCCAGGCGGTCGTGAGGGCCATCGAGCGCAACCGGGCCGAGATGGATGTGGCGCCTCTGAGCCTGCGTCTGGGGGCGAGCCTGGCCGGCCTGGCCCCGGAGCTGGCGGCCAGGATGAGCCGGCTGATGGGCGGCCACCGGGTCGCCACTGACCTGACGGCCGGTCAGCGGCACATCGACTGAGCGCGACCTGGCCGACCGCTATCGGACGATGTCGTGCTCGGTGGTCACCGAGGCCAGCGCGGCGATGATCTGGTCAGCCAGCTTGGCGCCGTCAGCGGCCCGGTCCGGCGTGGCCTGGACGCGGACCACGACGTCGTCGCCGTCCATCTCCTCCAGCAGCACCACCGCGGGGTTTCTGGTGGGCGTGGAGATCTCCCGATCCAGGATCTCCTGGACCTGGCTGGGCCGCACGCCCGAGGTGAGGCGCACCCTGACGTCGACCGAGTCGGGCTCCCTGATCGGCACGACGGCGGCCGAGAGCACGACGTTATTCGGGATCATGATTCGGTCATCGCCCCGGGCCAGGGTCGTGTACAGGAGGCCGAGTGAGCTGACGATTCCCTCGACGCTGCCGCCCACGGCACCTGCCTGGAGCCGGATCCGCTCGCCCACGCGGAAGGGCCGGGCGCTGATCAGGACCATTCCGGCGAAGAGATTGCCCAGCGTCTGCTGGGCGGCCAGCCCGACGACCACGGCGGTGAAAGCGGATCCCGCGATGATCGCGCCGGGCTGCACGTGCGCGATCCACAGCGAGGCCAGCAGCGCGATCCCCATCGTGACCAGCCGGATCAAGAACCCCACGGTTCCGGCCGTGGAGGGATCCATGCGGCGGAAGAAGGTGGGCGCCGCCGCCTGCCCGATATCTCTGGCCAGGGCCCAGCCGAGAGCAAGGAGCAGGATCACGGTGGCCGCCCGGACGGGTGTCTGCCCGGGGCTGCTCTCCTTGATCCCGAAGATGTGGTCGCGCAGGGCGTAGACCACGAGCACACCGGCCAGGAGCGGCAGGACGACGGCAGCCTGACGCCGCGCCTTGCGCGCCGTGCGCTGGGTCACGTCCATCGCCAGCCCGACGGCATGCCAGGCGTCGCTGCGGGTCTCAAACATCCGCTCCAGGCGGCTGTCTCTGGCTCTCTGAGATCGATTGAACATTGCTTGGGGATGCCTTCTTGTGCCTACCTACCTACCTCGCTACGCACCACCAGGTAACAGAATCAGTTTCATAACTGGCTAAAACAATCGCGCTTGCGCCGGAGCTCTGGTCGCCCTGGACCCGGATTTCGCACCAGTTGCGGGCGATTTGGCCGCTTGGTGCCCCGTTTCAGCGCTCGTGTGGCCGGCTCGTTTCATCCCGCCACGCCGGAAACTCGGGGGCTCCCGCCCGGCGAATTTCACCAGGCCGGCCAGGCGCGCCCGCTCCTCCTGCGGGGCATAGGCGCCACGGCGGTACAGCCGGCGGTAGCGCTCGATCAGGTCGGGCCGATGCTCCGTCAGCCATTCGAACCACAGCCCCTTGACGTCGCCCCGCAGGTGGAGGGCGATACCGGTGACATAGTCGGCGCCCGCCTGCGCCGCGAGCTCGAGGATTGGTGCCACCTGTTCGGGCGAGTCATTTATGCCCGGCATCAGCGGCGCCACCAGGATGCCGGTCCTGATCCCGGCGCGCTTGAGCTCCGCCACCGCGTCCAGGCGAGCCCGGGGATGGGGAGTGTGAGGCTCGGTCGCTCGCCAGGCTTTCTCATCCAGCGTGGGCACGGACAGCGCCGCGGAGAACTCGGTTCGGTCGGCGATCTGGCGCATCAGGTCCAGGTCGCGGAGCAGCAGCGGCGACTTGGTCAGGATCGAGCACGGGTTGCCGGCGTCGCGCAGCGCCTCCCAGATCCCCCGCATCAACTTATAGCGCCCCTCGACCCACTGGTAGGGGTCCGTGTTCGTACCCAGGGCCACATGCTCGCCCTTCCACGAGGGCCGGGCCAGCTCGGCTCGCAGCACCTCGGGAGCGTTGACCTTAACCACGATCTCCCGCTCAAAGTCCCGACCGGCATCGAAGTCCAGATACTTGTGGGTGGGACGGGCAAAACAAAATTTACAGGAGTGACTGCAGCCGCGAAACGGATTGATTGTCCATCTGAACGGCATCTGCGACGCCTCGGGCACGCGGTTCAGGACCGATTTCGCCCGGACCTCGTAGAACCTGGTCTTGATCGACCCCGGCGCCTCGAAATGCCGGACGACGGCTTCGTCCCGGTACCCGGGCAGGCGGGCCGTCTCGTCGCTCTCCATCGTCAGATTGCTCCACCGCACAAACGTATGTTCGCATACGGGCCAGACGGACCATCCCCGTCCGGTCACAAGCGACCGAGCGACCAGCCCCCAACTGCCCCGCCACTACGATCGAGGCGTGCTCAACGCGCAGGCCGCCGACGTCACCCCCCGCGACCCGCTTCTGTCTCGTATCCCCTCCCCCGCGCTGGTTCTGGGCGCGATCGGGTCGATCCAGTTCGGTGCGGCGCTGGCGACCACCCTCTTTTCGCGGCTCGGTCCCGCTGGCGCGGTCACCGAGCGGTTGGTCACGGCCACCGTCGTGTTGCTGGTCATCTGGCGTCCGCGGATTCGCGGCCGGACCCGGCGCGAGTTGCTGCTGGCGGGCCTGTTCGGGGTGATCCTGGGCGCGATGAACCTGACCTTCTACGAGGCCCTGCACCGGATCCCGCTGGGTATCGCGGTGACGATTGAGATGATCGGTCCGTTGGGCGTGGCGGTCGCCGGCTCCCGCCGGGTGCGTGACCTCCTGTGGGTGGGCCTGGCCGCGCTCGGCATCCTGGCTCTGACCCACGGCCGGGCCCACGGCCTGAGCGGGCTTGGGGTCGCCTTCGCGCTGGCCGCCGGGTCGCTGTGGGGCGTCTACATCCTGGTCAACGCGCGGGTTGGCCGGGCCTTTGCCGGGGGCACCGGGCTGGCGCTGGCGATGGTCGTGGCGTCGGTCGTCGCGCTGCCGTTCGGCGTCGTCCAGGCCGGCTCACACCTCGTGACGCTGCATGCGCTGGCCATCGGGGGAGCCGTCGGCCTGCTCTCCTCGGCGATCCCGTACACGCTTGAGGTGGAGTCGCTGCGCCGGATTGCGGCCCCCGTGTTCGGGGTCCTGATGAGCCTGGAGCCCGGCGTGGCGACGCTGGCGGGCTTTCTGGTCCTGGGGCAGGGAATGAGCGCCCGGGCGCTCGTCGGGGTCGCGCTGGTGGTGGCCGCGTCCGTGGGCGCGTCGCGCCGGATCCGTGAGCAGCCCGTAGCCGTCTAAGAGGCGGCGGCGCCGAGCGGCGGATCAAGCAGGGCCAGAACGCAGGGCCGAACGAGGGCACCGCCGACGCAGCCGGCGGTCAGCGCTCATGTGCATCCGGTTTGGTCAGGTTGGTTTGCGGACGTGGCTTGGGCGGCGCGATGGCGTCCGGGTCCTTTTCGTAACGCGCTTGGCTGAGTCTCGGTTTCCCGCGACATGAGGGGCTCTATGCGCACCTGAGGTCACGCGCTCGCCGGGTGGTGCCGAGTGAGTGACGTTAGGGGCGCGGCGGCCTGGGGTGGCGGTCCGCCCGGCGCGCGGCCCCGGATGCAACAGTGGCGACACCCGACGGCTCGGCCTGAGCAAACCGGATACGCATGAGCAGCGCTATTCCGAGGCTCGAGCACGCCGCCACGGGCAGATCCGCCGCCGCCAGACGTGCGCGAGGGGTTCTGAGACAGCCTCTAACTAAGCGACGGCGGCGCCGACCCGGCTCAGGATCGGCTCCTGTCCGGAGAGCGTCTGGCTGCTGGCCCCGACGATCGCGACCTGGACCAGCTCGCCGGGAGCTCCCAGCCCATCGAAGTTGACCACCTTGTTGTGCCGCGAGCGTCCGCGCAGCCGGGACGGGTCGGTCCGCGACGGCCCCTCCACGAGCACCTCGACCTCACGGCCGACAAACCGCTGGGCCCGCTCATGGGCCCGGCGCTGGACCACCTCGACCAGCCGCTCCATTCGGGCCACCTTGGCCTCGTGAGGCACCTGATCAGGGAGGTCGGCGGCCTCGGTACCGCGGCGCGGCGAATACAGGAACGTGAACGCTCCGTCGTAGCCCACCTCCTCCACGAGCGAGAGCGTCTGCTCGAAGTCCGCGTCGCTCTCACCCGGGAACCCCACGATGATGTCCGTGGTCAGGCCACAGTCGGGGACCTGCGCGCGGATCGTCGCCACCCGGTCCAGGTAGCGCTCGCGGGTGTACGTTCGGCGCATCCGCTTCAGGACCGGGCTCGACCCAGACTGAAGCGGCAGATGGATGTGCTCGCATACCGACGGAAGGTCGGCGTGGGCCCGGATCACGTCCTCGCGCATGTCCTTGGGATGCGGGCTTGTGTAGCGAATTCGCTCGATCCCCGGGACGGCGTCCACCTGGGCGAGCAGCTCGGCGAACGTCGTCCGCTCACCGGTGGGCAGGTCGCGCCCGTAGGAGTTGACGTTCTGGCCCAGGAGCGTCACCTCGACCACGCCGTCCACGGCCAGCCGCTGCACCTCCGCCACCAGCTCGCCCGCCGGCCGGCTGACCTCTCGGCCGCGCGTTGAAGGGACGATGCAGTACGAGCACACGCAGTTGCAGCCCACGCTGATCTGGACCCAGGCCTGAAAATCGCGCGCCCGCTTGGCCGGGAGCCGGCCGGTGAAGCCCTCGAACTCGAAGAACCCCTGAGCGGTCAGGCTGTCGCTGGTCAGGAACTCGGCCAGCTTGTGCACCTGTCCCGGGCCAAAGGCCACATCCACGAACGGAAAGCGGGCGAACACCTCCTCCTTGACCGACTGGGCCCAGCAGCCGCCAACGCCCACTACAACGTCTGGACGCCGGCGTTTGACCGCGCGGGCCTCGCCGAGATGGGCCATGAATCGCTCATCGGCCTTTTCTCGGATCGAGCATGTGTTGAACAGGAGGAGGTCGGCCTCGCCCCGTGACTCGGACTCGACGTACCCCAGCGATTCCAGCATGCCCTTCATCCGCTCGGAGTCGTGCTCGTTCATCTGACAGCCGAACGTCGTCAGGTGATAGCTCCTGGCCTCCGTCATCCGGCGCCAAGCGTAGCGCCGCTAACGCGCCCGGAAACCGGGCAGGACCAGGTCGACACGAGTCCCGGGGAGACCGTCGCGGTCGACCACGGTCACCTGTCCGCCGTGGGCCTCGGCGATCGCCTGCACGATCGCCAGGCCCAGCCCAGCGCCACCGGAGCGGCGGCTGCGGTCGGCACCGACCCGATGAAAGCGCTCGAAAACCCGCTCACGCTCGGCGAGTGGAATCCCGGAACCGTTGTCCTCAACGGTGAACCGGATCGACCCCGCCCCCACTCGGGTCACGTCGAGTCGCACCAACCCGCCTGGCTCGGCTGTGTGCTCGATCGCGTTGCGGCCCAGGTTGCGGACCGCCTGGGCGAGCCGATCGGCATCGGAGTCGAGCGTTCCGTCGGGAACATCGCCGAGCTCGAACGTCCGCTCGGCGGTCAGGCTCAGACCGTTCCACAACTCATCCACGAACGGGCGCAGGTTGATCGGCTCGCGCCGCAGGAAGTCGACTCGCTCGGCCTGGCTCAGGAACAGCAGGTCGTCGACGAGCCGGCTCAGACGGGCGATCTCCGCCTGGACAAGGCGCTCCACGTGGCGGACGTCCTCAGGCGTCGGGTGCGGCTCGGCGGCCAGCACCTCGAGCTGGCCCCGGATCACGGTCAGCGGCGTGCGGAGCTCGTGCGAGGCGTCGGCCACGAACTGTCGCTGGCTGGCGAACGCCTCCGACAGCCGATCGAGCATGTGATTGAACGCCTCGGTGAGCACCCGAACCTCGTCCCGCCGAGCCGGGGACACTGGCATTCGCGGCGCCAGATCTCCCGCGTCCACACGCGCCGCCACCGCCGCCATCCGCCGAAGGGGGGCCGAGACCCGGGACGCGGCCAGGTAGGACGCGATCAGAGCCAGACCGAGGACGAGCACGCCGGCCAGGACGAATGCCTTGGCCACCCCGTGCTGAGCTACCTCCACCGTCGCGAGAGGCTGGCCCGCGCCCACCACGACAGCGACGCGGCCCAGGCGGACCCGGCGCTCAAATACGGTCATCTCTCCCCCGTCGGGCACCGGAGCCGTCGTGTAGCCGAGCCGGGGACTTCTCAGCGCCTGGCTGGCCCGGTCCTCGGCGGCCTGCTCGGCGGCGGTCTCGCCGGGCTCCGTGGAGCCCTGGCGGAACACCTCCGGGTGGTTGGAGGTCGGGCTGGCGCCCGCGATGAGCACGAACAGCAGCCGGGTGCTGGCGGCGAACGGCCGGGCGCGGACGTATCGCGTGGCTGCCGCCGAGATCTGTCCGGGCGAGCCTCCGGTCGCCGGCCGCAGGGCCGAGGCCAGCTGGGTGACATCGCCGGCTATCTCGCGGTTGAGCTCAGCCCGGACCTGCGATCCGGTGTCTTGGTAGACGACAGCGAAGATCACGCCGAAGCCCACCACCAGCACGACCCCGACCCACAGAGCCATGCGCCAGCGCAGGCCCCAGGCCGGAGGTCGACCGGCCTGGCCCAGCCGTCGGAGAAGCGCGCGCCCTCTAGTCGCGAGCATCGAAGCGGTAGCCCACCGAGCGGATCGTGGTGATCGGCGCGCTCGCCGCGGCGGGCGCACCTGTAACCCCGTTCCCTCCGGCCGGCGGCCGCAGCTTACGTCGCAGATATCCCACGTAGACGTCGACGACGTTGGTCCCGGGGTCGTAGTCGTACCCCCATACAGCCCGCAGGATCTGCTCGCGGCTCAGGACCTGACCGCGGTTGCGCATCAGGTAGGCCAGGAGCTCGAATTCGGTCGTGGACAGACGGACGAGCTGCCCGTAGCTGCGGACCTCTCGGCTCAGCAGGTCAACCTCGATCCCGCCCCCGGCCAGGCTGGTCTGGGCGGATTGGGCAGCCATCCGGAGCTGGGCGCGGATGCGGGCCGCGAGCTCGTTCAGGGAGAACGGCTTGGTCAGGTAGTCGGCCGCGCCGGCGTCGAGTCCAGCGACCCGGTGCTCGACCTCGTCGAGCGCCGTGAGCACGATCACCGGCAGGGCGGGCCGCGCGGAGCGCAGCCACTCGAGCACCTGGAGGCCGCTGCGCCCTGGGAGCAGCATGTCCAGCACTATCAGGTCGACGTCCTCGGACGCCGCTCGCTGAATCCCGCTCTCGCCGTCGAGCGCGGACAAGACGTCGAACCCGTGGGCACGCAGGCCCCGCTCCAGGAAATCAACGATTCCCGGCTCGTCCTCAATGACCAGAATCAGACCCGCCATCCGCATCTGCCGCCGGCGGCGGCTCCGTGACGCCATGATAGGCCCTTGCCCGCCCCCAGCCGGGAGCCAAGAGCATTCTCATCCGGCGCTGAAGGATGCTTCAAACCGGCCGGCCACACTCCAGGCGTGCTGTCAGTGCGCGCAGCGGGCATGACCCGGTCACGGCTCCTGGGTGGTGGTACGGCCGGCAATGAGCAGCTGACCGCCGCTACGGGCGTACTCCTGCTCGTGCTGCTGGCCGTCCTGGGCGTGACGATCGTGTTCATCGGCCAGTTGATCTGGCTGCACCTTTTCCTGGGGCTGGCGCTGCTCGGGCCGGTCGTGCTCAAGATCGCCAGCACGGGCTACCGGTTCGTCCGGTATTACACCAGCGACCAAACGTACCTGGCCAAGGGGCCGCCGGACCTGGTGCTGAGGATGCTGGGTCCCGGGTCGTCTTGACAACGGCCGTGGTGTTCGTCAGCGGAATCGTCCTGATGCTCCAGGGTCCCGCCAACCGGCACGTCATGCTCCTGATCCACAAGGCCAGCTTCTTCCTCTGGCTCGGCTTCACCGGCCTGCACGTGCTCGGCCACCTGCCGGGCCTCGGGCGCTCGCTGCACGCGGTCCGGGCCGAGGGACCGGATCACGGACTGGGCAGTGCCAACGGCGCCGCCGGCCGGTGGATCGCCCTGGTCGGCGTGGTCGTCGCCGGCGTGGTGCTGGCGGTGGCGCTCATCCCCCACTTCTCACTGTGGACGGCGCCGGGAGCGTTCCCGCACCATCATGAGCACTGAACGGCCACCCTATGGGGGTCCGGCATTGGCCCCCAGCGAGTTGAGCCAATCCCGGATGAAGGCCCCGGCTGGCGTCACCTGGCCCTCCTCGTATCCCGTCGTGGCCCGGGCCAGCGTGACTCCGTTCGGGGTCGACCACCCGAACTCGATCCCTGTGCCGGACGAGGCGAAGCGGGCGATCGCCTGGCCCTTGCGGAGAAACGAACCAGGCCGGGCGATGGCGGTGATCTGCTCGGCCACGTACTGGATATGCCCCGCGTACTGACCGGCGAGTAGCTCCCAGTACACCAGCGGCTGGCCCGCGTACCAATCGGGAATGGTGGCCAGAATCTTGACCGGACTGGGCGCCAGGATCGGCGCTCCGACCGGCATCGTGGCGTCGACGCCTTGGTCCGTCCGGCCCCAGTGGTTCACGTACACAAGTGGATCGATGTAGGTGGCGTTCGATTTCTTGACCGCCACGAACTGGAGCCGGAGCTCCTTCCTGACCTCGCCTATCGGCGGCGCGTGAGCGTTGGGGTCTCCGACCGGATCGCTGGGGGCCACCGACGGCGCCTGGACACCCGCCGTGGGCTGGATTGCCTGGGGATGGGCCCGCGGAACGGCCGGCGGGATGCGGCTGGCCGACTTGGGACCTGCGCAGCCGCCCAGGCACCGGCTGGTGCCCGACCCACAGCCGGTCAGACCAACAGCCACCACCGCGCCCACCAGAGCGGCGGGAAGGAACCGGCGGGTCATCGGCGGCGCGCCCACGTGTCTCAGTGAACCACGCGGCTCAGGGGCGGTCCACCGCGAAGGGGCCGATCCGATCCTCCACGGCCGCGGCTGGCGTTTATACCCGATGCGCAAGCGCGATGAGCAAATCCGGCAACGGGGGCCGGCGGCTCAACTCCGCCTGGGCGCGGCGCACACTCGAGCCCAGGTGCACGCGTTGAAGCCATCGTGGTCTCCGTCCGGTGCCGAGGGGACGGCGATCACCTTGCCGCTGGAGTTGATCAGGTCAATGGCCTGGGCCGCCCTGAGGTGAGCCGGGCCGCCGTTGATCGTGGCCCGATCAAATTCGGGCGACGAAAGTCTTGGGAGGGAGGCGAACCCGGCCTTCGCTCCCAGGATCAGCGGCGTCTCCTCAATCCACTCGGCGCTGTCCTGGGTTGAGGTGTAGGAGACACGGATGCTCCGTGAGGCCCCGGTGGTCAGGTCCTGGAGCGTGATCTTCCACAGCTCGGACGCGGGAAGGATCTCCACGATCGACGCGTGCATGCGGTCACCCGGGCGGATCTTCATCGCGATCGACACCGATGGGCCTGGGATCACCTCCCACCACGCGGAGTAGGACGGAGCTCCGCCGGCGGCCACATCCTGCTCGGTCCCGGTCTGGATCAGCGTGGCGTCGCTCGCGCCGCAGCCGCTGTTCACGCACCCCCCACCGATCCCGATCCAGTCCGAGGAGTCCTCGGCCTGGCCCTTCAGGTGCTGGCGCGCCCGCGGGACGGTCCAGTTGCCGGTGATCGAGTGAAACAGCCCTCCCCCGGCCTCGAGCGCGCCCTCGTTGTAGCCGAACCAGTTGTTGCTCTGCCGGGCGTTGAGCGTGCCCCCCGGGCCGCGGGCCAGGCGCAGCAGCTGACCATGGGCACTCCCCGGCTTGGCTGCCGCCGGCGCGGCCAGCAGGCAGGCCACGAGGGCGACGGCGGCCGGAACCTTGTGGAGAGCTGCTCGCATCCTTCTCTGGTGTTACCCGGAGTGGCCGATCCTCAGCGGGCGTACTCGGTGGCTCGAGATTCCCTGATCACAGTGACCTTGATCTGCCCGGGATATTCGAGCTCCTTCTCGATCTCCCGGGCGATCTCATACGACAGGAGCGTGGCCGCGTCGTCGTTGATCGCGCCGGGGGCCACCATCACCCGGATCTCTCGACCGGCCTGCATGGCATAGACCTTTTCCACGCCCTTGTGGCGCATCGCGATCTGCTCCAGGTCGCGCAGGCGCTTGACGTACTGCTCCAGCGATTCGCCCCGAGCGCCGGGACGAGCGCCGGACAGGGCGTCAGCGGCCTGGACGATCACCGCCTCAATCGTCTGCGGCTCGACCTCGTTGTGATGGGCCTCCATCGCGTGGGCGACGGCTTCTGTCTCGCCGTACTTGCGGGCCATATCGCCACCCACCAGCGCGTGGGGGCCCTCGATCTCATGCGTCACAGCCTTGCCGATGTCATGCAGCAGGGCCGCCCGGCGCGCCGTCTTGGGGCTGGCTCCGAGCTCGTCGGCCATCATCCCGGCCAGGTGGGAGACCTCGACCGAATGGGACAGGACGTTCTGGCCGTAGCTCGTTCTGAAGCGCAGCCGCCCCAGCAGCTTGACCAGCTCTGGATGAAGGCCGTTGACGCCCGCTTCGAGGACGCTCTGCTCCCCCATCTGCACCATGTGGCCCTCGAGCTCCGACTTGGCCTGGTAGTAGCTCTCCTCGATCCGGGCCGGGTGGATCCGGCCGTCCTGGAGCAGCTTTTGCAGAGTCATGCGGGCGATCTCCCGCCGCACGCCGTCAAACCCGGACAGGACCACCGCTCCCGGGGTGTCGTCGATGATGAAGTCCACGCCCGTCAGGTTCTCCAGGGCTCGGATGTTGCGGCCCTCCCGGCCGATGATCCTGCCCTTCATCTCGTCTGAGCTGAGCTGGACGACGGACACGGTGGTCTCGACGGCGTGCCCAGCGGCCAGGCGCTGCATGCACACCGACAGGATGTTCCGCACCCTCCGCTCGGCGTCCCGCTTGGTTTCCTCCTCCACCTGCCGGATCCGCACGGCGGCGTCATGCCTGGCTTCGTCCTCCACCTCCTGGAGAAGAAGCTGCTTGGCCTTGGAAGCCGAAAGGCCCGAGGCCTGCTCAAGCGCCTTGATGAGCTGCTGACCCCGGGCCGCGAGCTGCGTTCGCTCGCGTTCCAGGTCTGCCTCACGCCGCGCGACTGTGTCCTCTCGTCGCGCCACTTCGGCGCTCCGCTCGGCCCGGTCGCGATCGAGCTCCGGCGCGCCCACCGGAGCCTGCCGGGTGGCCGGCGCCGAGCGGCGCATCCGGCCGTATGTGACCGCGGCTGCCACGATTCCCACCGCGATGAGCGCTGCGGCACCGATGATTTCCATGCTCCATCCTCTCGCCCAGCCCGGGCCGCTGGCCCAGGCGTCCTTCAGTGCGTCGATTTATCTGGAGCGATCAAATGGTGCGGGACACACCATGGATGCCAGCCAGGCGACACGCGCCCGTCAATCACGGTCTAGTTCGGTTGTGCGGAGAAATGTTCGAGTGGGCCGGGAGGCCCAATGGAAAACGCCGTCACGCTAGCTCTGGTATCCAATTCTGCAAGTTTGCTGGGGTTTCACGGCCCGCAGGCCATTCGTTCGCTTTCTGGATCGTAATACCGCAGGGGTCGCGGCGCAATCCGCTGATACGTCTCTTGCGGGGCGAGAAGCTGTCTCAAGACGGGCGTGTGCGGCTGGCGAGCGCCGGATCGAGTGAGGCAAGGACGCAGGGGGTGAAGTCGTAGCAGCGCTACGACGAACCCCCGAGGACGCAGCATCGCGAAGATCCGCCGCCGCCAGACGGGCGCGAATCGTTTTGAGACAGCTTCTATCTACGCCGCCTCCCCGACGCGCCGGCGATGCTCGCTCAGGGCGTCGGCGGCCAGCTCATACTCGTAGCCCTTGCGCAGCAGCAAGCCCAGCGCGCGCTCCGACTCGCGCCGGCCGCTGAGCCCGCCCGGAAACCGGCGCTCCAGCAGCGCCAGCGCGCGCTCGAGCTCGCCGACCCCGCCGTCGGAGCCCAATGCGGCATCGGCCACGTCCTCGGGAATGCCCCGCCCCATCAGCGCCCGGCGGATCCGATCGCTCCCCCACTGCTCCAGGTGGCTCTTGTCCTGGACGAACAGGCGGGCGAAGCGGTCGTCGTCCAGGTAGCCCTGATCAGACAGCTCGTCCACCGCTGCCTCGGCCAGGCCGTCCTGGATGCCCCGCTTGCCCAAATGGGCCCGCATCTCCGCCACGGTGCGGTCGCGCCGGTTCAGGTGGGCGTAGGCCAGCGCGAGCGCATGCTCAATGGCAGGCGCCGACTCAGTGCCCATTGCGGTGCGGTCCTGTCGCTTGCCCAGGAGCCTGGCGCTCAGGCCGCCTTCTCAACCGCGACCGGCTCGACGGGCGCCAGCGGGGGCTCCTGGTGTTCGATCACCTTGACCAGGTCACGGTTGATTTCCAGCGCCTCATAGACCTTGTCCTCGATCTGCTTGGCGATCTCCGGGTGGTCATCCAGGAACGCCTTGGCGTTCCCGCGGCCCTGGCCCAGGCGCTCCTCTCCGTAGGAGAAGAACGAGCCCGACTTGGAAATGATGTTGTGCTCCACGCCGTAGTCGACCAGGCAGCCCGAGGTGGAGATTCCCCTTCCGAACTCGATGTCGAATTCGGCCTGCTTGAACGGTGCGGCCACCTTGTTCTTGACCACCTTCACCTTGACGCGGTTTCCCACCGCCTCGGCGCCGTCCTTGAGGGTCTCGATCCGCCGGATGTCGAGGCGTATAGAGGAGTAGAACTTCAGCGCTCGACCGCCGGGCTGGGTCTCCGTGGGGCCGAACATCACCCCGACCTTCTCGCGGATCTGGTTGGTGAACACGCACATCGTCTGGGTGCGGTTGAGGATGCCCGTGAGCTTGCGCATGGCCTGGGACATCATCCGGGCCTGCACCCCCACCGTCTGGTCGCCCATCTGCCCCTCCAGCTCAGCCCGCGGCGTCAGCGCCGCCACCGAGTCGACCGCGATCACGTCCACCGCGCCCGAGCGAACCAGCATGTCCACGATCTCCAGCGCCTGCTCGCCGTAATCAGGCTGTGAGACCAGCAGCTCGTCGATGTCCACCCCGATCTGCTGGGCATACAGCGGATCCATGGCGTGCTCGGCGTCCACGAACGCACACACCCCTCCCAGCTTCTGGGCCTCGGCGATTATGTGGTAAACGAGCGTGGTCTTTCCGGAGGACTCGGGCCCGAAGATCTCCACCACCCGTCCCCGCGGGACCCCGCCGATCCCCAGGGCCAGGTCGAGCGGCAGCGCGCCGGTGGGAATCGCGTCCACAGCCACGCGAGCTCCGGGGTCGCCCATCCGCATCACGGCGCCCTTGCCGAACTGCTTCTCAATCTGGCTCAGCGCACCCTTCAGGGCGGCCTGACGCTTGGCATCAAGCTTGGGCTCAGACTTGGGCTCAGACTTGGGCTCAGACTTGGCCTCAGGCACCGGGGCCGCTGCCACTTTCTGCTGCTCGCTCATGTCCTGTTCGGCTCCTTATCTGCGATCACTTTGAACCCGTCAAGGTACGACGGCTCCCGGACGGAATCGGGAGCGTACGGGGCACCGCTGTGACAGAACAAGACACGTTCGTCACAGAAGAACAACACTTCAACCGTGCGCTATCGGGCACGAACACATGTTCCCGAACGGGCCGGACGGAATGGCGCAAACCCGGTTTCACTCTCCGACCATCGGAAATCCTCCACCGATGACAACCAGACCACAAGGACCCAACAGCAACCAGGACGAGACGCGCGAGACCGCCGGCGAAACGGCGGGCCGCCGCGGGACGGACGAACGGCGGGAGGCGGTCAATCCGGCCCAGAACCCGGCTCCGAGCAGCCCCGAGCCGGACCGGGAGGCGCTCAAGTACGGCGAGGAGATCCTGGAGCGCGTCAAGCCGTACTGACGAGCTCGACGCTCGACAGCGCCTCGTACCTGGCTCCTGCGGCGCTGAGGCGCGAGCGGAAGAGCGTCACCCGCGAGGTCGTCGCCGACAGCGACGGCGGGGCGGGCAGGGACAGCTGTCTCACCCGGTCGCGCCGCCCCGCCCGGGCCACGGTGACGTGGGGCAGGTAGGGCCGGGCCTCAGGCTCGTACCAGCCGCCGGCCTGGAGCAGCCCCGAGAGCTCGGACTGGATCGCGCTCACGCGACCACCGTGGTCATCCAAACCAATTGCCAGCACTCTGGGACGCCGGGGCGGGAGCCACAGGACCTCCCCAAGGCCAACCGTCGCCGCGTCCCTGACCGAAAGCCGCTGACAGGCCTCGGCCACGGCGTCGACCTGCTCCACCGGCTGCCAGCCCATGAAGCACAGGGTCACGTGGAGTTGGTCGGCCGCGACGGGGCGCAGGCCGGTCGTGCGGCCGATCGCCAGCACGATCCAGCGGCCGAGTGCGTCGCGGGCCTCGTGGGGAAGCTCCAGCGCCACGAACAGCCGCGCTCGCTCCTCGCTCACACGTCCGACCGCCCTCGACTCACACCCCTGTCCGCCCCTGACTCACGCCCCCGACCCCACCAGGACGCGTCGGAGCAAGTGCATGGCCACCGTCGTGGAGCGGTCGCGGACATCGGCGCGGCTGCCCGGCAGTTGCACGCTGCGAGTGAGCTTCTCGTGGTCCGACGCGGTGGCCACGGAGAAGCACACCAGCCCGACTGGCTTCTCCTCGGTTCCTCCGTCCGGGCCGGCGATCCCCGTGATCCCCACGCCGAAGTCGGCCTGAAAGCGCGTCAGCGCACCGACAGCCAGGGCTTCCGCCACCTCTTCGGACACCGCGCCCAGGCGTGCGATCAGCTCCGCGTCCACGCCCACCAGCTCGGTCTTGGCCCGATTGGAGTACGCCACCACGCCCCCGGCAAACCACGCCGATGAGCCAGCCCTGTCGGTGAGCCGAGCGGCCAGCAACCCACCGGTACAGGACTCGGCGACGGCCACGGATCGGCCGGCCAGGAGGCTCGTCACCTGCTCGTCCACCGTGGCGCCGTCGCTGGAGAAGAGCGCGGCCGCGTGCCGGGCGGCGATGAAGTCGGCCAGCTTGTCATAGGCCTCCTGGTCCTGGGGCTGATACCGAGTTGACACCTCGATCTCGCCCCGGCGCAGGCAGGTGGTGATCTCCAGCGGATCGAGCTCCAGGCCCTCCGCCTGAGCCGCGCGGAGCGTTCCAGCGATCTCCGACTCCGGGATGCCGAACAGGCGCAGCATCCCACGCCGATACTCGGGCGCCCCAGCAATCGCTCTCCGGAACGCGTCGGTCGCCCGAGCCGTCTCCCACATCGGCTTGAGCTCCCGAGGCGGACCCGGCAGGACCACGATCGTGGGGTGGACGCCCTGGAGCGGCGGGACGACCAGGCCGGGGGCGGTGCCCACGGGGTCCAGGACGGTGGCGCCCTGCGGGACCACGGCCTGCTTGCGATTGGAGATGCGGATGGCCTCCGGATCGAGGTTCGGCCAGCGGTGCATGATCCCGCGCAGGATCTCCTCGATTCGGGCCTCCAGGGCAGTGTCGAGCACCATCTCACGGCCGCTGAACCGCCCGACCACCTCGGCCGTCAGGTCGTCGGCCGTCGGCCCGAGGCCGCCGCTGGTCACGATCAGGGCCAGGCCCTCCTCGGCCATGTAGCGCAGCGCGGCCTCCAGGTCCTCCGGCCGGTCACCCACGATCTGGATCACGGCCGTATCCACCCCGAGGTCCAGCAGTCGCTCCGAGAGCCACGGCCCGTTGCGGTCCGAGATGATCCCGGTCAGGACCTCAGTCCCGGTGACCAGGACCCCGGCCCGGGGCCGGCTGTGAGGGTCTGGTGTCACGAGTCAGCGAAACGACGGGGGTCGAGTGGACCCTGACTATGCCCGGCGGTGCCTACGGACACGTCGGCTTCTGGGAGAGCGGAATATGGGACACGCCGGCCGGGGTGATGAACAGGCGGATGGCGTTTGGCGAGGCGGCCACGGGGACGGTACGACCGCCGACCTTCAGCTGAACGGCGTCGTTGCCCAGGGTCAGGAGCAGGTGGCGCCCGGTCTCCGTCGGGATCGTCTGGCCGACATTGAAGTTCTGCTGATTGATGAGCTTTCTCCCCCCTCCGTTGACCAGGCAGACGTACACCAGCCCGGTGGGAACGAGCTGCACGGTGACCGTCCTGGGCTTGGGCGGCGGAGCAGGCCGGACGGCCTTGTGGGGATGATGAGCCGGACGATGCCTGCGCGAGCGGTGGGCCGCGGGCGTCGGGTTGTTGCCGGGGCTGGTCAGGCCGACGACGAACAGGATCGCCACGACCACCGCGACCACAGCCACGATCGGCGCCCACGGGGGCAGCCGCGACGGGCGCCTGCGCCGCTCACGCTCGCGCGCCAGCGACGAAACGGGTTTCAGGTCGTGATCTGACGGTCGCTCGTAGCGGTGTTTGAACTCGTCGGTGAGCATCCGCGTGTCCAGCCCCAGGTAGGCCCCGTAGGTCCGCAGGAAGCTCTTGATGTACACGGGGCCCGGCAGCGCGTCCCATTCCTCGTTTTCCAGCGCCCGCAGATACTTGGCCCTGATCTTGGTGGCCGTCTCGACCTCTGTGATGTCGATCCGGGCGCGCATCCGCGCCTCCCGTAGCGTCGAGCCGATGTCAGCCATGCGGGCTCAAGGCTAGCGACGACCCCCAGCGCGGACAGGCACGGTTTCCGGAACGTCAGCGGGCCCGCGCGCCGCCCCGCTGTCCGCCCGACGCCCGCGCGGACTAGGAAATCCGCTTGACCCTGACCACGCCGGTCCAGTCAAACGTCTCGGATTCACATCCGTCGTCCGGGGAGCAGAAATGCTGCTTGGGCATCGCGTAATGCCCCGCGGAGATGTGCACCTTGAAGTAATGGCCGACCGGCAGAGACTTGAGCGTTGAATATTTGACCGGAAACTTGGCCAGAATCTCGGCCGAGAGGTTGAACTCCTCGGTGACAAGCTTGCTTTCGCTGGCCCAGCTCGCGCAACTCCCGGGATCTCCGGCAGACCACGTGCCACTGAAGCCGGTCGGCTTGATCCCGTCCATTCCCAGGCCCCCCACCGTGAAGGTGCTCCGGCCGCCCTGACTCGCACCCGTGGCCTTGAGTTGCGCCTTGCTGCCCTGAGCCGGCTCGGAATCGCCATGGCAGTCGGCGGAGCCGGCGCAGCCTGAGAACGAGACGGTCGAACTGTTGTCGTCACCAGGGACCGAGTTCGGCTGATCGGTACCGGTCGCGGTCCCGAAACCATGGCTTCCGAAGGTCAGCGTCAGCGGATACTGGGTCGCCCAGGAGAAGTGCGTGTCCTCCTTCTGCGTTTCGTTCCCGCACGCGATTGGAGCAAGGATGTCAGCCGTGTAATGGCCAGACGCCGTGTAGGAGACCTGGAATGTGTGCGCCCGTGCGCTGTGGGCAATCGCAGCGCTGCCGACAGACGTTCCCCACAGCGCCGGCAGGGCGAGAGTCACCAAAGCCGTCAACGCCCACCGGGCCCGGATCATGAAGGTGAACCTACAGCGTCACGAGCCATCGGACAAATCCGATCGCGCGGCGACCGGGGTCGGCGCTTCAGCTTCCGCCAAATGAGACAGGATGCGGGGCACATCGGCCTCTCCGATCAGCACCTGCCGGGGCTTCGAGCCCTCGTATCCGGAGATGATCCCCCGGCGCTCCAGCATGTCGATCAGCCGCCCGGCCCGGGTGTAACCAAGGCGCAGGCGGCGCTGAAGCATGGACGTTGAGGCGGTCCCCATCTGGGCCACCAGCGCGATCGCCTCCTCCAGCAGTGGATCCTCGTCGGCAGAGGACTCGGACTCCCCGCCGCCGGTGTCGTCCTCGGACACGACCTCCTCAAGCAGCTCCTCGTGAAACTCCGGTTCACCCTGGCGGCGCCAGTCGTCAGTGAGCTTCCCGATCTCAGTCTCGTCAATCCACGCTCCCTGAATCCGCTGGAGCTTGGACGTTCCCACCGGGGAGAACAGCATGTCCCCCTGGCCCAGGAGCGACTCGGCTCCGTTCTGGTCCAGGATTACCCGGGAGTCGGTCTGGCTCGAGACCGCGAAGGCGATCCTCGATGGGACATTTGCCTTGATCATCCCGGTGATCACGTCCACCCGCGGGGACTGGGTGGCCAGGACCAGGTGAATCCCCACGGCGCGCGCCTTCTGGGCCAGGCGGATGATCGAGTCCTCAACGTCGGCCGGCGCGACCATCATCAGGTCAGCCAGCTCGTCGATCACGCACAGGACGTACGGCAGCGCCGGCTCTCCTCGCGCGTCACGGGCTCGGTTGAGCTCGGGCAGGGAACGGGTCCGGGCCAGGGACATCAACCCGTAGCGCGACTCCATCTCCTTGACCAGGTTCTGGAGCGCGTTGGCCGCCATCCGCGGGCTGGTGATCACCGGGGTGAGCAGGTGGGGGATCGACTCATAGTGGTTGAGCTCCACCTGTTTGGGATCGACCAGGACCAGGCGGACGTCGTGAGGCGTGGCCCGGAGCAGGATCGAGCACAACATCGCGTTGACACAGGCCGACTTCCCCGCGCCGGTCGT
Source organism: uncultured Solirubrobacterales bacterium (assembly GCA_963705785.1). Classification (GTDB taxonomy): domain Bacteria; phylum Actinomycetota; class Thermoleophilia; order Solirubrobacterales; family Solirubrobacteraceae; genus Palsa-465. The sequence goes on from CAVPKV010000074.1 coordinate 23,422, forward strand.
GCCGGCCACGAGCAGATGGGGCATCTTGGCCAGGTCGGCCCCGATCGCCCGACCGGCCACGTCCTTGCCCAGCCAGACCGACAGGGGCGACCAGTCACTCGGCGGGTCCTGGAACACGTCTCC
>CAVPKV010000075.1:0-32883 GCA_963705785.1 uncultured Solirubrobacterales bacterium
GGCTGTCTCGCTGTACGTGGACGGAATCAAGTACATCCTTGAGGACATCCCGGTTGTCCTGGCCAAGGCCAACCAGGGACTGGCCACGCTGGACAAGTACCGCACCCGTCTGGATCAGGTCTCAACCCGGCTGACCGCCCTGGAGTTCGAGGGTGGCGCGACCCTGCACGACGTGCTCACTGTCCTGCAGCGGGCCGAGCTGGTCACCCGGATGGCGGTGGAGATCGAGCGCTTCATCGTCGAGCTGGGCACCGAGGGCCGCCTGATTGAGATGCAGCTGGACGAGACGATGGTCGGCGTGTCCCAGGACAAGGCAGCCCTGGTCCATGACTACCTGCTCGAGGACTCCGACGAGAACTTCGCCACGGCCTTCGAGCTACTGGTGCGCCTGGCCCATCAGGACCTACTTGACTTCGGGCTGCTGGCCGAGCTGCTGGGCTTTGACCGCAAGCTGAACACCTTGGATTACCCGATCTCGCCCCGCGGCTTCCGGATCCTGGAACGGATCCCCCGCCTACCCCGGCAGGTGGTGCAGAAGATCGTGGACGAGTTTGGAGGTCTGGAGGAACTGCTCGCCGCCACCGACGGCGAGCTCGAGACCGTTGATGGAGTCGGCGAGATTAGGGCGAAGGACATCCGCGAGGGCCTTCGCCGGCAGCAGGAGATCAACCTCGTGGACCGCTACCTGCAGACGTAGCTGATAACCGCCTGCGGGCTGCTGCCCGTCCGGCCGGACAAGGAGGAAATCATCACAGAACTAGTCGAAGAGCACTTGGAGGACCTCGAGATCGAGCCGCTTCCGCATATCGAGTTCGAGGTCGGTGACAGCGTGGTGTACCCGCATCACGGGGCTGGCAAGGTGATCCGCAAGGAGAAGAAGGATGTACTCGGGGAGAGTCGGGAATACCTGACCATCAAGATCCTGCACAACGACATGACCGTCATGGTCCCCACGGAGAACGCCGCCCTGGCGGGGCTCCGGCGGGTGATCGATGAGGAGACGGTCAAGAAGGTGCAGGCCGTGCTGTCCGACGAGTGCTCGGAGATGCCCAAGAATTGGAACCGGCGGTTCAAGCACAACCGTGACAAGATCAAGACCGGCGACATCTATGAGCTGGCGGAGGTGGTGCGCAACCTCGCCATCCGGGAGTCCGAAAAGGGGCTGTCGACCGGCGAGAAGCAGATGTTCACCCGGGCCAGGCGGATTCTGTCCTCGGAGTTCACGTACGCGCTGGATCTGGACGAGGAGCACGTGGAGGAACACCTCTATGCCTTGATGGGGGTGGCCCCCGCGGGCAACGGCAGCCGCAAGCTGGCGGTGGCCGCCGACGAGTCGACCGTGGCGGTCGCGTTGGTCGTGGCCGCAGGGCGAGGCGAGCGCCTTGGGCTGGGCAGGCCCAAGGCGCTCGTCCCGCTGTCCGGCCAGCCGATGCTCCAGTGGAGCGTGGACGCGCTGCGGGCCGTGGCTCGAGATCGATCAGATCGTGGTCGTCGCTGTCCTCCGGACGCCCTCGGAGACGCGCCCGCGGGGTACGGTGGCCGTGGCCGGCGGGTGAAGGTCCGCCGGTAGTCGGTCCGGGCCGCACTGGCGGCCTCCGCCGGGGGCGACCCGGTGATCGTCGCCGACGCCGCCCGGCCGCTGGCTCCTCCGGAGCTGTTCCGGCGGCGTGGCGGAGTTTCCTCAACCCGGAGCGGACGCGTGGTGGCCGCCGCGCCGGTGGCGGACACGTCGAGGAGGTGGCGCCGGGCGAGCGGACGTGGTCCGGACGCTCGACGGTCACGCCGTGGGCGATCCGGACTCCGCAGGCCTTCGCCGGGTCGCCTTGGAACAGCGCCCTGTCGCAGCGCGCCGACGAGACCCTGGCCGCCGCCACCGACGATGCCTGGTTGATCGAGCGGGCGGGAGGTACGTCCACGTCCTGCCCTGGACCGCGCCCAACTGCAAGGTCCGACCACGCCGCTGGACCTGCGCTGGCCAAACTCCTGCTGGAGTGCCGGTCGACGATCAGGAGCGGGATCGGCTACGACTGCCACCGCCTGGTCCCGGGGCGGCGCCTGGTCCTCGGTGGCGTGGAGATCGAACACGACCTGGGCCTGGAGGGGCACTCGGACGCCGACGTACTGACCCACGCGCTGATCGACGCCCTGCTGGGGGCGGCCGCGCTGGGGGATATCGGCCAGCACTTCCCCGACTCCGACGAGGCGTACCGCGACGCCGATTCGCTGGAGTTGCTGCGCCGCACCGTTGAGCTGTTGGCGCAGGCCGGCCTGGAGGTCGTCAACGTCGACGCGACGGTCGTCCTGGAGGCCCCCGCCGTCGGACCGCACCGGGATGCCATCCGCACCAAGCTGGCCCAGGCTCTGGGACTCGACCCCGGCTACGTCAGCGTCAAGGCCACCAGGGGCGAGGGCATGGGGTTCGTGGGGCGGGGCGAGGGAGCGGCCGCGCTGGCCGTGGCGGCCGTGGGGCCGCTCAGCCGCGCGCGACGCAGCGGCGGCGTGAACACGTCCGAGCCGAAAGGGCGCTCTCCCGATAGCCCGGCGTAACCAAGGTGGGGCAGCCGGAAGATGTCCTCCACGCTGCGGAGCATCGTGTAGTGGTTATAGGGCATGTGCGACACCGTCCCGGGCTTGATGCACGGGGAGAGCAGGACCGCTCCGGTGTCGCCGCCCCCGGAGCCCATGACCCCGGGCTGGGGGCTGTTGGGCCCGGGTATCTCGCCGCAGCATGAGCTCGAGTCGCTCGTCGCGGCCTCGTCGAAGATGATCATCAGCAGCCCGTTCTGCTGGCGGTAGGCCGGGGAGTGGGTGATCCGGGGAACCCAGGCCTTCAGGAACTGGTCGATCCCGGCGAATCCGCCGGGCCGCTTGGGGTTGGCGCACGTGGCGTCGTGACCGTCACCGCACACGTCCGGGGTGATGAAGACATAGTTGGGCGTGGTGCTGGCCTTGGCCAGGTCGTGCGGGAGCAGGCTGAGGTTGACCACATGGCTGTTGCAGTAAGCGTGCTTGTCAATGATCGAGTGGAAGTAGACGAACGGGTTGTGCCGGGTGACGTACTCGTCCTGGGGCGTGGCGGTCTGGGTGTTGTCCCGAGCCCCGATCGCCGGGTGAGCGCAGGTCTTGGCCTCCCGGGTGGGGTCGGCGCCCATGCTCTGGTCGTAGTCTCGCCAGGTCAGGCCGGCGCTCTGGAGCTGGTCGGCGATCGTCCTGACGTTCTTCGGAAACACGCAGCCGGTTCCGAGTGCCTGACCGTCGGCTCCGATCGTCCCGGGCTCGAAGTTGGTGAAGAACTGACAGTCGGCCTGGTTCTGCGGGTTCGGTGCCTGCCCGGAGATCATCGCGATGTAGTTGTCGTTGCTCTCGTGTCCGGTCCCGTAGTACCTGGGCAGGTACACGCCCTCGGAGGTGAGCGTCTTGGCCAGATACGGCGCGGGGGAGTGGGGACCGAAGGTGGTCGAAGCCGACTCGTTCTCCAGCACCAGCACGAACACGTGGCGAATCGGCGGTCGGCTGGCCGCGTCCCGGCGAAATCCCCTCGACGGAGACGCAGGCGCCGGCGAGGCCAGCAGCGCCAACAGCCCAATCAGCAGCGCGGCGCCGACGAGCAGCGCCACGCCACGCCTGATCCCGACCGGCAATCCCTGGATTCCCACGGTCCGGGAGCATACGGATCCCGGATGCGGGGAGTCGTGGTTGAAATGTGAACGACCCAGAGGGTTCGGGGCAGCGCCTCAGGCCGTCCGGGCGGCTCGGCTCGGCCGGTCGCGGCGGCCCGGCTCAGGCGGTCCGGGCGGCGCGCCGAGCGGCCGCTCGCTCTCGCAGCTGCTCGTGCTCGACCAGCCGCTTGAGCGCCCGGAGGCTCCGGCGCAGGTGCGCGGACATGGTTGGTGCGGCCACGCGCTCGGCCACCCAGCCGGAGATTCCCGCCCCGGCGACCCCGTAGGCCATCCGCAGCTCGACCTGTGATCGGCCACCCGACAGCTCGCGCACGCGCCAGCGCCCCCGCTGGTCGATTCCGAGCACCGACGTCCAGGCCAGCTCCCGGCCCTCGTCCCATTCCACCACCTCAATCAGCCCGCCGACCTCGGCGGCACCGATCCGGAACAGCACGCGGTAGCGCGCGCCCAGACCGGTCCGCTGCTCGCCCTCGACCTCCCAGCGGGTCACGCCGGACATGTAGCTGAGGGCCCGTCCGGGGTCGGACACGACCCCCCAGACCCGGTCGGCCGGTGCGGCCACCTGCGTCCTGGCCGAGACCCTCATCCGAGCACCGGGAACCGCCGCTCGGCCGCCAGCGCGTCGGCTGTGTCCTGCATCAGGCGGATCACGTGGTCGTAGACCTCCTGGATGTCCGGCTCGGGGCCGAACTCCTCGCGCAGGTCGATGGCGGGCAGGGTCTCAATCGTGATCTTGGCGGGCAGGGGGATGTGACCGAGCATGTCGCCCACGTTGAGGCCCCAGGGCAGCGCCAGGGAGATCGGCAGCACCTTCAGCCGGAACAGGCGGTCCACGCGCAGAAGCTGGGCCAGCCGCTCGCCGCGGGTCAGGAACAGCGCCGTCTCCTGGCCTCCGATTGAGACGACGGGGACGATCGGCACACCCTGCTCCAGCGCGAGCCGGATGAAGCCCTTACGGCCGCCGAAATCGACCTGGTTGCGCTCCCACGACGGGCGGTGCACCTCATAGTCTCCGCCCGGGTAGACGAGCAGGGCGGCGCCCGACTCGAGCGCCTGGCGGGCGTTCTCCGGGGAGGCGGCCACGGTCCCGAACTTGCGCAGAGCTCCGAGCGTGGGCATTGCCAGCACCAGGTTGTGGGCCAGCTGGTAGAACCGCCGCTCGACCCCGAAGAAGGTGCTGAAGGCCAGCGTGAAGATCGTCGTGTCCGGGGTCAGATTGCCGCCCGAGTGGTTCCCCACCAGCAGGACGGGCCCTGAGTCGGGGATGTTGCCCAGGCCGCGGACCTCGCCGCGGAAATAGATGCTGGCCGCCAGCCACATCAGCGGCAGCTTCTCCCGGATGTAGTCGGGGTCGCGCTCGTCCAGATCGGCGCGGGGAATCCGCTGCTGGACCTGCGAGGTAACCGCCCGGGCGAGCCGGCCAACGAGCGATCCGGCGCCGCCCCGCCGAGGGTCCTGGACCCCGGAGTCACTATGGCCGTTGCGGCTCGCGGCCGAGGCCAGTCCCGTCCCTGTCATATTGCGGATCGTACGCCGTCGGTCAGGCGGCCTCGGCGCCGGAGCCCCGGGCTGAACCCCAGACCCGCTGGCTGACCGCCCCGGCGCGCCGGGCCGACTCCGCCAGATCGGCCCGCGCGAAGAACTCGATCAACTGAGCAGTGGTCTCGTCCGGGCGCTCGACCTGGGGCACGTGGCCGCAGCCGTCCACGGTGACCTGCTCGGCGGACGGGAGCCAGTTGCGGACGTGGCGGCTGAACGCCGAGGGTACGAGCTTGTCGTGACTGCCCCAGACGAACAGCGCCGGCGAGACCAGCCCGGCCAGCCGGGGATAGAAGCCGCGGGCCCCGAACGGCGCCTCCAGGTAGATGTTGCGGGCGCTGGCCAGGAACGCGTATCGAGCCCCGGCGCTGTGGTAGATGCGGCGGAACTCGTCCACCATCAGCTCGCCCACCGCCGGGTCGATCGCATCCCGGTCGTGGAAGATGCTCCAGAACTGGTTGGCCACGGTCGAGCGTCTGAAGCCGTGCGGGAGCAGACCGAACTCGGGGCGCAGGAGACGGACGATCGGATGGAGCCCGCGCCTGATCCAGGCCACCGCGGGGCACAGGAGGGCGAGCGCGCCCACGCGGTCCGGGGCCATCAGACCGATCTCAATGGCCACCCGCCCCCCCATCGAGTTCCCCACGATGTGCGTGCGCTCGATTCGCAGTGCGTCCATCAGCCCGAGCATGATCTCGGCAAACCAGCCGGCGTTGTAGGCCCCCAGGGAGGGCTTGCTGGAGGACCCAAAGCCGGGAAGGTCGGGGGCATGGACGCGGTACCGGTCGCTCAGCGCGGCCGCGGTTTCAAAGAACGACGCCCGGGTGCCCCCGAGCCCGTGGAGCAGCAGCACGTCGGGGCCCCGGCCCATGGTCAGCGTGGAGATCCGGTGGCGACCAACCGGGATGTCGTGGATCTGAAGCAGCGGTGGCCGTCCGCCCGGGAGCCGGAACAGGCCCTCAAAGGCCACGGCGTGATCCAGGTTCCCGCGCACCCCAAGCAGGCGGCGCTGGAACGCCTCAATCCCGGAGAACTCGCCCTCCCGCAGGCGCATCCAGGTATCCGTGTCGGTGGTGAGCGTGACGTTGGCGGCCGTCCGCGAGGCGCCCGCGCGCACCCGGGCCGCGTGCTGCGTGCACCGGACCTCCCAGGTCCGCCCCAGGTCGCACAGCTTGATGTGGTAGGTCGAGTCGAACCCGGGATCGGCGCCCAGATACCGGTCGGGCAGCGAGCGAAAGGCCTGCTCTACCGCCGACAGCCGCTCATCCTGGGTCGTCGGGGGGAGCATGCGCGGGCAGCCTACCGACGGGTCCAGACCGTTGGGCCGACGGTCGCTAGGGTAGGCGCACCTTGGGAAGATTTTCGCCCGACGAGACCGATCAGCGCGTCGTGTCGCTCCATGACACACACTCCGGCGAGGTGCGGGCGATCGAGCCCCGAGAGCCCGGGCGGATCGGCATGTACGTCTGCGGTCCCACGGTGTACGGCCGGATTCACGTGGGCAACGCCCGTCCGTTCGTCGTGTTCTCGCTGCTCAAGCGGTTTCTCGTCCATGAGGGATATGAGACGACCTTTGTAACAAATATTACGGACATCAACGACAAGATCTATCTGGCTGCTCGAGGCCTGGGTCGCGGCAGCGCCGAGCTGGCCGACGAGATGACCGCCCACTACATCGCTGACACGGACGGCCTGGAGCTCGGGCGTCCCGATCACGAGCCGCTGGCCAGCGAGTCGCTGGCCGGGATCATCGAACTGATCCAGCGGCTGATCGAGGGTGGCCATGCGTATCCGGTCTCAGGCGACGTCTACTTCCAGGTCCGTAGTTACCCGCAATACGGGGAGATATCCCACCGCGACGTCGACCATATGGACCAGGGCGAGGGGGTCGAGGGGGTCGAGCTCAAGCGCGATCCCCTCGATTTCGCCCTCTGGAAGGCCCGCAAGCCCGAGGAGGACACGGGCTGGGAGTCGCCCTGGGGCGAGGGCCGGCCGGGGTGGCACATCGAGTGCTCGGCGATGGCCGAGCAGCTGCTGGGCCTCGATTTCGACATCCACGGCGGCGGCTCCGACCTGGTCTTCCCCCACCACGAGAACGAGGCTGCCCAGACGTTCGCCGCCCGCGGCACTCCGCTCGCCCGGGCCTGGGTCCATAACGGGATGATTCGCCAGCGCGAGGCCAAGATGGCCAAGTCCGTGGGCAACATCTTCCTGCTCCACGAGGCCGTGGAGCGCTGGGGCCGGGACACGCTGATCATGTACTTCCTGTCCGGGCACTATCACCAGCCGGTGGAGTTCGACGAGGAGCGCCTGGAGCAGGCCGCGGCCAGCGTCCGCCGGATCCGGGAAGCGGCCCGGAAGCTGTCCGCGGGGCCTTCGCCCGACTGGTCCGAGAGCCTGCGAGCCTCGTTCTTCGACGCGCTGGCCGAGGACTTCAACACGGCCAGGGCGCTGTCGGTCGTGTTCGAGTGGGTTGCCCAGGCCAACCGAAGCACCCACGCGGTGGGCTCCCGCGACCTGGAGGAGATGCTCTCCGTGCTGGGGCTGGCGAACCTGCTGGAGGCCGAGGCGATCGAGGTCCCGGCCGAAGTGCGCGAGCGGGCCGAGGCTCGCGAGCGCGCCCGGGCCGCCGGGGACTACGCCGAGGCTGACCGGATTCGCGGTCAGCTGCGGGCCGACGGCTGGGAGCTGCGAGACGGCCCGGACGGCCCCGAGTTGCTCCCCGGCTCGTGACGGCCCCGGCTCTTGACAGCGTGGTTCGCGTCTGTCAAGCTCGCGCCGGGAGATAAGGATCAACTGGAGGTTCAGCCTCTGGGAGAGAGAGGACCGACGGCAATAGCCGCGCGGAGAAGGTACAGGCGGCGCCAGGGGAGGTGTCGCGCCACGAATCCACAACTCCTGCGGCCTGAGAGGCGGCAGGAAGTGAAGGGACTGTCGCTCGTGGCCAAACTCTTCGCTAGCCCTAACCCTCAACTTCAGGTTGAGGATAGGTTTCTGATCGCGCTGGCCAAGCAGGGCAACGCCGACGCTTGCCACCGCTTGGTTCGCCGCTACTACGGTTTCGTGCGCCTCAAGGCCTCCTCCTACTTCCTGGCCGGAGGCGACAGCGAGGACCTGATTCAGGAGGGCCTGGTCGGCCTCTACAAGGCGATCCGCGACTACCGCTCAGATCGGGAGTCGAGCTTCCGCAACTTCGCCGAGCTGTGCATCACCCGTCAGATCATCACCGCCGTCAAGACGGCCACCAGGAACAAGCACACCCCGCTGAACCAGTACGTCTCCTTCTCCAGCACCCCGGCCGGGGACGCGGGCGAGAACGACTCAACCCTGGATGAGATGCTCCCGGGCTCGTCGGTCCATGACCCGGTCAATCAGGTCATCAGCTCCGAGGAGCTGCGGGCGCTGGTGGCGTGCCTGTCCACCGCGCTGTCGGAGCTCGAATCGCGCGTCCTCGCCCTCTATCTCGACGGCCACTCCTACGAGGAGGTCGCCGGGCGGATCGGATGCGACTGCAAGACGGTCGACAACGCACTCCAGCGGGTCAAGCGCAAGGTCGGCCAGCACCTGGCCGCGCGGAGCCTCGCCGCCTGAGGGAGCCCGGTCTTACTGTCGCGAGTCGCAGTACGCCGGCATTCGAGTGCCCCCTGACAGCGAGCGGAGTGGCTCCTGAGTCCGGCGCGCCACGCTCATCACGACCCGGTTCGCGCCCTTAACGTCACTCACTTAGCGCTTCCCGGCGAGCGGGTGACCTCAGGGGCGCATAGAGCACCTCAGGTCACCCGAAATCGACGCTCGGCCCAGTGGGTGACGAAAGGGACCCCCCACGCCGTCGCGCGACCCATGCCCCGACCCCCCGGCTTCGCCGTCGGTGCCACGTCCTCGCCAGACACCATCAGTGACCCCTCTCGGTGCCGCCCGAACCTCTGATGCGCGACGCTACGGTCTAGCCGCCGCTGACGGTCCGCCCGCAGCCCGCCAGCGTGACCTTGATCGGCCCGTCGCTGTGGATCGTCAGCTTGGCGTGGCAGTCGACCCGGGCCCGGGCCAGGTTGATGGTGGCCGTGGCGATATTGGTGGCGGTGATCGTGATCGAGTCGCTCCGGGCGGCGTGAGGGTCCCGGCCCCAGGTCTGGGTCTGGCTCGTGTAGTGCAGCGGCCCCAGATGACCGCCGACCAGCGTGCCTGCGCCGTCCTTGACCCCTGACGGCTTGGGGTCGCTCAGCCCGAAGCCGTGGGAGAGCGCGTCGAACGTCCCCAGCGAACCCGACTGCCTGACCTTCAGTCCGCTGACCCAGTAGGCGTGGTTGGCCACCACGCCGTACTTGCGGGAATCCCGCGCCGTGTCGACCACGTAGGTGACGTGGAACGGATTGCGGTTCACGAGCGCGCTGCCCAGGAAGTTGGCGGCGGGCTTGAACCAGTCGTTGATCGCCAGCTCCAGGTGCTCCGGCAAAACCGGGCTGCACAATGTGCTGCCGGTCGTGGCGCACGGCAGGTGGGCGTGGAGGGTGACCCGGTAGCCGAGCTTCTCGAGCTGGGTCGCGGTGGCCATGAACGCCTCGTTGTTGACCAGCTCGTCGCCGTTGACGTTCCACATCAGCAACGGGAGATTGCGGAACGACCCGAGGACACTGTTATCGGTCTCCTCGCCCACCGTGGGCTGGGCCCGGGCGAACAGGTCCGGGAACTGCGCCCCCATGTCGAAGGTGCCAAAGCCGCCCATCGAGTAGCCGGTGATGTCCGTGTAGGCCGGATTGAGCTTGTGCAGGTGGGCGACGGCGTTCCAGACCTCGAACACGTCGGCCTCGCCCAGGCCCTCGTAGAACTGGTCCGGACCGCGGGCCTCGGGCGTGATCACGATCGCAGGCTTGGATCGGAGCGCGAACTGGCTCTGGTTGCGGGTCGAGGTGTACTGGTTGTAGTTGGCCGACAGCGAGTGCAGCAGCAGCGTCAGGCCCCAGCCCCCGCGCGGGGTGCGGCCCTTGGGGATGTAGATCGCGTAGGGCTGGAGCTGCCCCAGGTACTCGGGTCGGCAGGAGGCGGGATCGCTGGCCCCCTGGAGCCCGCACTGGTTGGTGAACTGCTCGCCCTGCCCGGCCTGGTAGTGGCTCGACATGATCCGGTCGAGCGGCCCCGTCGTGGGGACCCGGGAGTTGTCGGTCACCCCGCGCCAGAGCTTGGCGAAGCTCACCTTGGCGAAGAACTTGGAGATGTTGCCCGAGGCCAGCGCGTTGCCCTGGGCGGCGTCACGCCACCACCGCGGGTTGGTGATCGCACCCGCCCCGGCGTCGGGCGTGGGCATTGGCTCCTGGGAGTTGGAGCGGAAGGCCACGTTGAAGAACGCCGGCGGATTTGTGGCCGTTCCGGCTCCCCCGGGCGTGGTGGCACTCGCCGTTTGCTGGGGGAGCAGATAGCTGTGGCTGGCCGCGTCCCACAGGCCGACGCCCATCGCGAAGCGGACGGTGCTCCGATGGGGATTCCAGTCCCTGTGAGGCACCAGGATCGTGATCTGGTGCCGGCGCAGATCGACATGTACCGAGGGCGCGGGTCCGCGCACGGCCTTGCCGCTGCCGGCGTGGGCCAGCGCGGCCACGAGCCTGGTCCCGGAGGGGTGAAGCGTCAGGAACAGGCTGGCCGGCGCCTTGACGTTCGCCCCGAACGGGAACGCCACGGCATGGCCCGGCCGCCCGCCGATGGCGATTGAGAAGGCCACCAGTTGCGGCTTCTGGAGCGTGTTGAGCGTGATCCGGAAGGCGGTCGCTCGCACGGTCGGCTTGACCCGGAACTCGACCAGGTCGGCCGCGTTCTCGTCATAGCCGGGGCCGGTCGGATACGTGTACGTGCCATTGGGCTTGGAGAACAGGTCCCCCGAAGTGCGGGGATCGTTCGGGTCAGACACCTCGAGGGCGCCGTGGTCGTCGTAGATCCAGTCCTGGTAGAGGAACTCGCCCCGGCGGTAGGCAGTCGTGCCCGAGACGAGGATCGGAGGCGCGTGCCAGATCCCGGCGTTGGTCAGCTCGGGGGCGACGACGGGCGGCGCGTACAGGACGCTCGGGCCCGGTCGCGGCCCGGCGCCGTGGTACAGCGACTGGGTGCCCGAGGCGTGTCCGACGCCAGACGAGGTGGCCGCCAGGGCTCCGGGCGCACCCACGACCAGAGCAGCCGTCACTCCAGCCGCCATCAGTCTGCCTCCACGCATGGCTGCATCCTATGCCAGTGGGTTTACTCATGCGTCAATTCCCCCCTCAGCCCCTCTGCTATCACCATGGGCATGGCGGAACTTCCGACGCGCCCGCTGGGCGACAGCGGCCTTCAAGGTCTCGGTCCTCGGACTCGGCGCCAACAACTTCGGGCGGCGGGTTGACCTGGATGGGACGCGGGCGGTCATCGACTCCGCTCTGGAGCACGGGGTCACGTTCATTGACACGGCCGACATCTACGGCGGCAGCGGAGCCAGCGAGGAGCTTCTGGGCCAGGTGCTCCAGGGCCGGCGCGACCGATTCGTGCTGGCGACCAAGTTCGGGATGGACATGGGCGACGGCAAGGGACCGCGCGGGTCCCGCCAATACGTCCACCAGGCGCTCGAGGCATCGCTGCGCCGGCTGCGGACCGACGTGATCGACTACTACTGGTACCACCAGCCCGACGGGGTCACCCCGGTGGCGGAGACGCTCGAGGCCCTGAACGAGCTGGTCCAGGCCGGAAAGGTCAGAGCCATCGGCGCGTCCAACTTCTCCGCCGAGCAGCTGGAGGAGGCGGACGAGGTGGCGCGTACCGGCTCACTGACCCGCTTCACCGCCGTCCAGAACGAGTACAGCCTGCTGGTGCGTGGCGCGGAGCGCGACGTCCTGCCGACCTGCGAGCGGTTGGGCATCGGCTTCGTTCCGTACTTCCCGCTGGCCTCGGGTCTGCTCACGGGGAAATATCGGCGGGGTCAGGCTGCGCCTCCGGGCACCCGCCTGGCGGCCCGGGACCGGGTGGCCAGCGACGAGCAGTTCGACGTGCTTGAGGCTCTGGAGGGGTACGCCCGCCAGCGCGGAGTCTCCCTGCTCCAGGTGGCGATCGGCGCGTTGCTGGCCCGCGAGCCCGTCGCGTCCGTGATCGCCGGCGCCACCCGGCCCGAGCAGGTGGAGGCCAACGCCGCGGCGGCGGCCTGGCAGCCGAGTCCGGACGACACGGCGGCTCTGGATCGCCTGCTGGCGCCGGCCTGAGATCTCGCGCCTCGGCCCGCGCGTAGCCGCGACGTGACGCTGTTCCACGAGCGTGGGGCCGAGCCCAGGCGGGTATCATCGACCCTCGAGGGGCGGCGGAGGTCTAGCACCGAGTGAGAGTTCAATTGCGCCTACCCACGTCCTCAAACGGCATTCCGACGGCCCCCTAGGGCCTGGTTTCCATGCGAGCATCTGTTCGTCGGTTGCTGATTGTCCTGGCCGTGTCCGGCGGCGGGGCGATCGCCTATCTGGTCGTCGCCCAGGCGCTCGCGCCGGCCGCGGCCGCGCGGAGCGCCCACCGCCCCACGCACCACCCGCCGACCCTGCGTCCCTCGGCCCACACGCGCGATCCCTCCCAGCACATCTGGTCCTTGGACGCCCGCCGCGGCGTCAGGGAGCTTCTGGGCGGGGACGGAGCCCGCGTGGGCTGGAGTCCGGCGCTGGCCGAGTGGGGCGGGACCGTGGGTCCGCATTGGTGGCAGTCGGCGCTGGCCATCCTCACCCTCGTTCACTACGCCGAGCAGACCAATGACCACAGCCGCCTGCTCCAGCACGTCATCGATGTGACCTATCGGCGCGGTGTCCGGCAGCCCCACACCGACCAGCCGTTCGACTTCATCAACCAGTACATGGACGACAGCGTGTGGTGGGGCCTGGCCTGGCTGAACGCCTCCCAGTACGAGCTGTACTACCGCCGCGATACGCGTGACGCGGCCCGGTTTCTGAGGGTGGCCGAGAAGGACGCCGCCTACGTGGCCCAGCGGCGTCAGTGCGGCGGAATCGTATGGTCGCTCGGGAGCCCGGCCGGGACGATCACCAACGCCGAGTACGTGGCGCTGACGGCTGAGCTCTCGCAGTACCGGCTCACCTCAAGCACGTTCCACGACCCGGGTCGGGCCGCGCGGTGGCTGAGCGACTCCCGCCGGTCGCTGGCCTGGCTTCAGCGAGTCGGGCTGGTGAATCTGGGCGCCGGCACGATCAAGGACAGCCTGGGCTCGCATCAGTGCCAGACGCGCACGGGCGGCCCGCTTGCCTACAGCGAGGGTGAGGTGGCCGATGCGCTCGTCCAGCTGGGCAACGCGCTCAACGATCCTTCGTACTACCGCACGGCGGCCCGGTTCCTGCGCTATGTGCTCCGGCCGTCCAACGGGTTCGTCGTCCACGGCATCCTCCAGGAGCACTGCGAGGCCGTCGCCCTCTGCACCCAGAACAGCCTGGGCAACCGGTACGACATCACGGCCTTCAAGGGCATCTTCGTCCAGGCCGTCGCGGACTGGACCGCGGCCACCGGGAGCCACGAATTCGAGCCATTCCTCAAGGCCCAGGCCCGGGCGGTGGTCCGAAACGCCGTCCGCGGGCCGGCCCGCGGTGGGTTGTGCCCTTCGGCTCACAGCTGCCAGTTCGCCTTCTCCTGGGCGCGGCCGCTGCGCACGACGTCGGCCCCGGAGCAGCTGACCACCGTCGGCACCCAGGAAAGCGCGCTCACCGCGCTGATAGCGGTCCTGCCCTAGGGCCCGCCGGACCTCTGACCCGCGACCCGGGGGCCAGCCGTCGCCCGGCGGCGATCAGCTCGGAGCGCTGTGTTGCCCCGAGCTTCGCCGAGAGGTTGCTCCGGTGCCATTCGACCGTCCTGATGCTGAGGTAGAGCCGCTCGGCGATCTCGCGGTTGGTCAGGCCCTCCCCGATCAGGTGGAGGATCTGAAGCTCTCTGTCGGTCAGGGCGCCGACCGCCTCATCGTCCTCGCCCGACCGGGCATGTGAGCCCTCGGCGGCCAGGCGCTGACGGAGCCTGACGTTGACCAGCGCCAGTACCAGGTTGTCGGCCAGCGCCTGGATGAAAGGCACATCGGACGCGGTGAACGCCGTGGTGCCACGAGCCCGGCCCACGGACACGACTCCCAGGCCGTCGTCCCCGGAGCGCAGTGGGGCCACGATCCCGCTACCCAGATCAATCCATTCGAGCACGCGGCGGACCCGCGGTCGGCCCCGGGCCAGGACGTCCCAGTCGGCGTGCCCGATCAGGATCGGCTCCCGGGTCTGGAGCGAGCGCTCGGTCACGCCGCCCGCTGGCTCCCAGGCCAGCTGATGCTGGGTCTCGAGCCGAGCCAGCATCCCCGGCCGGCGGTCATGGAGACCTAGCGGATGAACCGTGCGCCCGTCCTCGGACAGAACCGCGATCGCGCAGCAGTCCGCGACATCCCGGCACACGATCTGCGCCACCAGCTCCGCGAGCTCCTCCTGGTCGGCTGGACGCACCGTGGCCAGCAGGGCCGCGACGTCCATGTTCATGGTCACCCGCGGATCGGGGTCGGATGGCTCGGATGACCCTTCCACGCGCCCCACGCCTGGTCCCGACACAGGGCCTCCCTTTCCCAGAGGTGATGTGGACAGCCATCCTACTCCCGGTGGGGCGCCGAAGCGGCGCCTGCGGGGCGCGGCGCGCGGTCGATCACCAGGGGCCAGGAAGCGGCGCGACGTGCGTGGCCGACCAGCAGCCCGACCCGTGGCAGTGCCTCATTGCCGCCAGCTCGGCATGGAGCTGGCTCAGCTGGGCCAGGGTGAGTGAACTCGCGATGTTGTTCAGCTCGAACGGGTCTCGCCGCAGGTCATAGAACTCGAGCTCTCCGTCGGCGTACTCCACGTACAGATAGTCGTGAGTCCGCATCGCCTCATACGTCGTCGGCCGCCCGCTGGCCGGCTGCTGGAAGTCGGGATCCAGGGTGGTGATCAGCGGGGCGTGATGCTCGATCAGGGCCGCGTTGCGCCAGCCTGGCGGGGTGCGCCCGTGGAACAGCGGCAGGAGGCTGTGCCCGTCCCCGTGCATCGTCCCGCCGCCGATGGCGGCGAACGTCTTGGCCAGGTCCACGTTCTCGGCCGTCGCGGTTGTGGTCGAGCCGGCTGGCACACCGGGCCCGGTGACCACCAACGGGACGTGGATGTCCGTGTCAAACGCGGTCAGCTTGCCGGGCATCAGCCGGTACTCGCCGGTGTGGAGTCCGTTGTCCGAGCTGAAGATCACGTACGTGTCATTGGTCAGGCCGTTGGAGCGCAGGGTCGCCTCGATCTCGGCGATCATCAGGTCGACCGCCTGCACCGACTGAGCCCGGCGGCGGAACACCCGGTTGATGACGGCGATCTGGTGGGGCCCGAGCGGGGGGTGGCGGGAAAGCCACAGCGGAGCGTCGGTGGGCAGGCGGTCAAAGCTCGGGGGACGCGGTGCCTGCAGACCCGGGAAGTCGTGGCGGTTTCGCGGAGCGGGCACGTAGGGGGAGTGGGGGGCGAAGGTGGCCAGTTCCAGGAAGAACGGCTGGTGGCGCTGCGCCGCCGCGTTGATGAACTCCGTGCCCTTCTGGGCCAGCACGTCGGTCAGGTAGTCATCCGACTGGTGGCCGAACCGGTACAGGACGCCGCCCTGATTAAGGGTGTAGTTGAACTGCGGGTAGCCCCAGCCGGCCGTGCTCCACTCGTTCCATCCCGGGGGCACATATGCCGGCGGGACGTCGGCTGCCGACCCGTCCTTCTTGCGCGGGTTGGCGCTCTGGAGGTAGCCGTTGAGGTACTTGCCCATCAACGCCGTCAGGTAGCCCGAGCGCTGGAGGGCCAGGGAAAACGTGTGCAGCTCTTCGCCGCGCCGGTAGAAGGCTCTGAAGCCGCCGCTGCGGCCTGTGTTGTCCAACACGTGGGTGTTGTGGGGGTACCTGCCGGTGAAGATCGACGCCCGGGAGGGGCAGCACAGGGAATCTGAGACGAAGTAGTCGCGGAACGTCAGCCCGCTGCGTTCCATCGCCAGCACGTGCGGCATGTACCGGAGCAGGTCTAGCGACAGGTCATCGGTCAGGACGAACACGATGTTGGGCCGCTGCGGGGTGGCCGCCAGATGGGCCCGGGCCGTGACGCTGGAGGGCAGGAGCGAGATCCCGAACCGGGCGGAGCTCTCGGCGCCACCGCAGCCGGCGAGGGTCAGGCCCGCCGCGACCAGCACTCCCGCCGCGACCACGCGGCGCCAGGGGCGCATTCGGAACCGATTGAAAACCGACGGCAATGGAAGACCTCCACGAGGACGGACCTTCGGCGTGTAGAGGCCATCAGCAGCCGAAGCCGCGGGCTGAGCGAGCCTCATCGCTCTCTGGCGAGGATAGCCGTGGGGCCTCAACGTAGGATGAAGTTCACGTTGGGAGAGCGCATGAACGTTTCATCGCTGCTGAAGTCGGCCGCCGCGGCGGGGCTCGGCATCGCCGCTCTATGGGCGGCGGCCGCGTCCTCCGGGCGTGCGTCGATCGGTGGCGGGGCCGCGCTGCGGCTCTCCCGCCATCCCGTGGCGGTGAGCAACGCCTGGCGCCGCTATGACGAGGCCCCGGCCCACGCTCTGGTCCGTCCGATCCGGGTCCTCCGCGTGACCGGCGCGGTGAGGGACCCGACGGCCCTGACCTCCTGGGGTTCAGGCCGGACGACGCTCACCTACTCGCCCGGCGGCCCGGCGCCCTCTCTGGTCCTGGACTACGGCCAGGACGTCGGCGGCCGGGCCACGTTCGAGGTCACGGCCACCTCGGGAACGACGATCGCGGCCACCTACTCGGAGACACTGGCCAACCTGGGCCATGACGGCGCGGCCTCCGTGGCGGCATTCGACTCGGGCAACGGCCGGCGTACGGACAGCTTTACGGCGATCCATCCGGGCACCGCCACGGCCGCGCTGATCCAGGGAGGGGAGCGCTACGAGCAGGTCACATTGACCACGCCGGGCACTGTCACGCTCCGGGTCGCCGGCATCCGTTTTGCCCCGCTGCGGGAGACGCCCTCGGTCATGCGGGGGCACTTCCTGTCCAGCGATCAGCTGCTGAACCGGATCTGGTACGCCGGGGCGTACACCCTCAACCTCAACCAGATGACTCCCGGGACCCTGGTCCAGTCCGGGGCGATCAACCGCCTCTCCCTGATCCTGGATGGAGCCAAGCGTGATCGAGCCGTGTGGAGCGGCGACCACGTGATCTCCGACCTGACCGACTACTACGTGAGCGATCCCGTATACGCCCGCGACTCGGACGCGCTGTTCCTGGACCACCCCGCCTCCACGGCCGATGAGCTCGCGCCGGCGATGGGTGTGATGTCGCAGCCCGGGCCGCTGCCCGGCGCGTGTACGCCCAACCCAAACGTGGCCCACGACGGCTGCGTGGCCTGGTCGGCCAGCTATTCGATGCTCGTCATGACCGCGCTGTATCAGTACTACCTGTACACGGGTGACCTGGCCTTCGTGCGTCAGCACTGGCCCGCGGTGCTTCGCCAGATGGCCTGGGACGCCCAGCAGGTGGGCAGCGACGGGCTGTTCATGATCAGCTCGGCGGACGGCGCCGACTGGAACGTGGAGGTCACCAGTGGTCAGCTCACCTACGTCAACGCCGTCTACGCCCAGGCGCTTTCATCCGCGGCCAAGCTGGCGCGGGCCCTTGGTCATACGCGCCAGGCCAGGCAGTACCTGCGGGCCGCCGCGGCGGTGAGAAAGGCGGTCAACGCCCGTCTCTGGGATCGCCGGGCCGGGATCTATGACGCCAGCACGACCGAGCGCGGAGCGGTGGTTCAGGACGCCAACGTGACGGCGATCCTGGCCGGCATCCCGAGCCGCACCCGAGCCCGGGGGATCATCGGTGTGCTGCGACGCCGGCTCCGCCACCGGTTCGGGCCCCTCGACGTGAGCAGCCCGGCTCCGGCCGGTTACACCCAGGACATCTCGCCTTACATGGGCAGCTTCAACGTCCTGGCCGATTTCGCCGCCGGTGACGAGGCCGCCGCGCTGGCTCTGATCCGCCAGGAGTGGGGCTCCATGGTCAGCCATGATCCGGGCGGCACCGACTGGGAGCGGATCCAGCTGGACGGAGTTCCCAAGGGTGGCGGGCTGGCCGACAGCTCGGCCCACGCCTGGTCCACCGGCCCCACCCCCGCCCTGTCGCAGTACGTCCTGGGCGTCCGGCCGACGAGCCCCGGTTTCGCGACCTGGACGGTGGCCCCTGAACCCGGCCCGGTGACGTGGGCCCAGGGAGTCGTCCCCACTCCTGGCGGCCCGATCAGCGTTCGCTGGCGGCGGCGCGGAAGACGGTCATTCGTGATCACCGTCCAGGCCCCGGCGCACACTTCGGGAACGGTGCAGATCCCCCTCCTGGGTCGCCGACGGACGATGGCCCGTGACGGTCAGCTGGTCCGGCCGAGCTTGATGCGCGGCGGCTGTGCGGTGTTCCGCGGCGTGACCGGCAGCCATACGTGGGCCTGGTCCGCGAGCTGAGAGTCGGTTCGACTCGCGGCTGAGGCCTACATCGGAATCAGACGTGTGGCCGTGGCCTTCCAGCTGGCGATCACCTCCCGGCCCACGGCCAGCTTTAGGTCGTCTCGCGCCTTGCCGGTCACCTCGGCGATCAGTGGCTGTCCGGCCGCCAGGCCCAGGCGGACGCGGTTTCCCACCGTCGTGATAGATGAGATCCGGGCGGACAGGCGGTTCTGAGCCGATTCGTCGGGTGCCGCGCCGGGCGGGCCGATCGTGATCTCCCAGGGGTACACGCTGAGAGCGACCCGGCCGGCTCCCCAGTCGGTCGTGGAGGCCACGCCGCCGCCGTCCAGGTCGACGACGGTCAGCTCTCCCGCCTGCGCCCTCGCCGTTCCGGTCAGGACGACCGCCCCCGTGAAGTCGGCCACGAACGGGCTGGCCGGACTAGCCGCCACCTTTTCGGGGCTTCCCTCCTGGATCACCTGGCCGTGGTCGATCACGCCAATCCGGTCGCCCAGCAGCGCCGCCTCGCCGAAGTCGTGGGTCACCAGCACGACCGGGATCTCCAGCGAGTGCAGGGTGGCCGCGAGCTCCCGCCCGGCCGCGGCCCGGGTGCGGGCATCGAGCGCTGACAGCGGCTCGTCCAGCAGCAGCACGTTGGGGCGCGGAGCGAGCGCCCGCGCCAGCGCGACCCGCTGGCGCTCGCCGCCGGACAGGGTGGCGGGGCGGGCGTCGGTCCGGTCAGCCAGTCCGAACCGACCCAGCAGGGCGTGGGCAGCCGCCCTGCGCTCCCGACCCGGCGTCGACCTGAGTCCGTAGGCCACGTTGCGCCAGGCGCTCAGATGGGGGAACAGGGCGTAGTCCTGGAACACGTACCCGCACCGGCGCCGCTCGGGCGCCCAGCACACGCCCGCCTCGGTATCCACCCACAACTCGTCGTCCAACGTGATCCGCCCGCGGTCAGGGCGCACGGTTCCGGCCAGCAGACGCAGAACCGTCGTCTTGCCTGCGCCCGACGGGCCGGCCAGCGCCAGGCACTGACCAGGCGCGACGTCAAACCGGACCCGGAGTTTGACGTCGCCGAGGCGGTGGTCGAGCTCAGCGTGCAGCACGGCTGGCCATGGCCTGGCCCGAGACCAGCTTGACCGTCAGGAGCAGGCTGGCGGAGACCGCGACCAGGATTGCGGACAGAGCCAGGGCAGCCGGGAAGTCCGTGGCGAATTGGTCGTAGATGGCCAGAGGCACGGTCTGGGTGATACCGCGAAACGAGCCGGCGAACATCAGCGTGGCCCCAAATTCTCCCAGGGCCCGCCCCCAGGCCAGGGCCAGCCCCGCTGTCAGGCCCGGGAGCGCCACCGGCACCGCGACCCGGGTGAAGCTGGCGGCCTCACTTGATCCCAGGGTCCGGGCCGCCTGCATCAACGAAGGGTCGATCGCTTCAAACGAGGATTGCGCCTGGCGCAGGTAAAACGGGGCCGAGACGAAGATCAGCGCCACGACCACGCCGGCGGTCTGGAGGACGAGCATGATGTGAGCGTCCTGAAGCACCCCGCCCAGGATCCCGTCAGGGCCGAGCGCCGCCAACAGCCCGATCCCGGCCACCGCCGGTGGCAGGACAAGCGGTAGTTCGACCAGCGTCACCACGATCGATCGCCCCCGGAAGCGCCGGGTGGCCAGGAGGTAGGCCGCCGGCGTGCCCACGAGCAAGATCACGGCCACCGCGATCACCGTCGTTTCAAGGCTCAGCCGCAGCGCGTCGGTGGCCTCTGGATCACCGAGGGTGCTGATCAGCGCGCCCGGGGCGGTGTTGGTGAAGATCGCCACCACCGGGAGGAACAGGAAGACCAACGTGGTCGCGAGCGTGGCCCCCAGGGCCACTGGGAACCACGCCCGGCGAATCACGGTGAAGGCGGCGGCAAGAAGCCGGCCTGAATAAGGTCCTTCTGCCCGGCGCCGCTGAGCAGGCCGGAGATAAACGCCCTCGCCTGAGCTTGATGGGATGAGCCCGTGACGACCGCAATGCCGTACGCGACCGCCGGCTGGAGCGATGCCGGGAGCGGGATCGCCTTCAGCGCCCCGTTCGTGGCCTTGACGTCGGTGACGTACGTGAAGCCGGCGTCGACGGCGCCTTGGGTGAGCTTCCCCACGATCCCGGTCACCTCTGCCTCCTCAGATCGGACGTTGGCCAGGATCTTGTGGCTGGCCGTCGCTCCCAGGCGGGCCAGCACCTCACGGGTGTAGGTGCCGATCGGCACGGCCGCGGCTCCGATGGCGATCGTCACGCCAGGCTTCTCCAGGTCGCTCACGCTCTTGATCTTGGAGTTGGCCGGGACGGCGATCACCAGCTTGTTGGCCGCGAACACGACCGGCTTAGACACCAGGCCCTTGGCGTACAGCTGGTCGGGGAACTTCGTGTTGGCGGAGGCGAAGATGTCGGGCTTGATCCCCTGCTCAATCTGAGCGGCCAGGATGTCCGAACCGGCGAACGAGTACCGGACACTGGCCTGGCTGAATTGCTGGGCGTAGGCCGTGAACGCGTCCTTCAGCGACGAGGCCGCCGACACGGTCAGGTTTGGCTTGCTCGCGGCAGCGCTCCCGGACGTGTTGCTGGTCGTGCTGCTTCCGCATCCCGCGAGCGCCAGAGCGCCCAGCGTGGAAGCAATCCACCGTCTCCTCATGCCGGATCCCTTTCGATCATCACTGAGGTTGCCTTCACCATCGCCGTCGCCCGGACTCCCTCCACCAGTCCGAGCTCCTCCACCGAGTCGCGGGTCACGGCCGCGGTGATCAGGAACGGGCCCGCTTCGAGTTCGACCAGCGCCATCACGCCGTCCACCTCAACCGAGCGCACGATGCCCGATAGGCGGTTGCGCGCCGAAAGGGGGGCTCCGGTGGCGTGGCGCTGCCGGCGAGCGCCCAGCCTACGGACCTCGTCGATCGGAACCAGGCGCCGGTTGCGGTCATCCCGGTGCGTATGCAGCTTGCCAGAGCGGTCCCAGCGCCGCAGCGTGTCCTGACTGACTCCGATGGCCTTTGCCGCCTCGCCGAGGGTAAGCCCGCGGTTCATCTGCCGAAGCATTGCATAGGCGAGTGGTGGACGGCGACCTCGTGGCCGCGTGTTTGCCAGGATTCGCTTCATGGACAGGCCGGGTCACCGCCGACTTGCCGGGTGGACCGCCCTGGGCGCAGCGATCCTGGCCTGCCTGCTCTCGCCCTCAGCGTCCGGAGCCGCGATCGGTCCGACTCTGCCCCTGGGTCACAACGGGCGGTGGATCGTCGATGCCACCGGACGGGTGGTGGTCATGCACGGTACGAACATGGTCTACAAGCTGGCGCCTTACTACCCCGCCGCGGCCGGGTTCGGGGCCGGTGACGCCCGGTTCCTCCACTCGATCGGCTTCAACGTGGTACGGGTGGGGGTCATCTTCCAGGCCGTTGAGCCGATGCCCGGCGTGTTCGACCAGGCGTATCTGAATCACATCGCCCGCACTGTCCATATGCTCGCCCGCTACGGGATCGTCTCGATCCTGGACTTCCACCAGGACCAGTACAACCAGAGGTTCCAGGGAGAGGGATTTCCGTCCTGGGCCGTCCAGGACGACGGGCTGCCCAATCCCCAGCTCGGCTTCCCCCGCAACTACGAGGGAAATCCGGCCCTGCAACGGGCATTTGAGAACTTCTGGGCCGACAGCAAGGGCCCCGGCGGAGTCGGACTCCAGGAGCGCTACGTCGCCGCCTGGGCGCGCGTGGCTCGGCGCTTCACGGGCGAGCGCTCGGTGCTCGGCTACGAGATCATGAATGAGCCCTTCCCGGGCAGCGACTACACGAGCTGCGCCGAGCCCGCGGGCTGTCCCACATCCGATGCCGAGCTCACCTCGTTGGAGCGCAACGTGGATCGGGCGATCAGAACGAGCGATCGCCGGACTCTCGTCTTCCAGGAGCCGTACGTGACGTTCAACTTCGGCTACGCCGACCACGTGGGTCCGCTCTACGATCGCCACGCCGGGTTCGCCTGGCATGACTACTGCCTGGTGGGCACGACCTGCGCCAGCAATCAGACCACGATGAAGAACGCTTCGGCCTATGTGGCCCGGACGGGGGAGGCGACGTTCATGACCGAATATGGAGCGGAGACGGACTCCGCCGCCCTGGATCACATGGTCTCGTTGGCCGACCAGTTCATGGTTCCCTGGACCGAGTGGGCCTATTGCACCTGCGGCGATCCGACCGGAGCTCCGAATGAGGGCATGGTCGTCAATCCGCGCCGGTCGAAGCGAGGAGCAAACGTCGTGTCCAGCATCACCGGATCACTCGTCGAGCCGTATCCGCAGGTCGTGGCGGGTACGCCGAAGTCGTGGGGGTTCACCCGGTCGACCAAGACGTTCCGGCTCACATACGCCACGGCCAGGGCCTCCGGCAGGGGGCGTTTCCCGGCCGGCGCCACCACCCAGATCGCCGTCCCAGGGCTGGTGTACCGGCACGGGTACTCGGTCCACGCCGCGGGCGCGGCCATCGTCGCCCGGGGGCGCTCGGGGGTGTTGGAGGTGGCCTCCTGCCGGCGGGCCAAGCTGATCCGGGTGACCGTCTCGCCAGCAGGATCCAGCCACGGGTCGTGCGTGATCGCCCACCAGGCCGCAGCGCGGCGAGCGGGCTTCACGGGATAGCCCGTCAGACTGGGGCCAGGATGACCCTGAGTTCCGTCCCGTGCCGCTGGATCAGGAGCCTGCCGCTTCGCTCGTGGCGGGGATGCGGGCGGAGGTTGCCTCGCTCTACGAGGGACTCGACCTGAACGACGCTCGGATGCCCAGGGCGGGGCCCACGGAGCTGGGGCCGCCCGGGGGCACGTTCCTGGTCGGGTTCGACGAGGCGGGCCGGCCGATGTGCGGCGGAGGCGTCAAGCGCCTGTCGGACCAAGCGTGTGAGATCAAACGGATGTACGTCGTCCCCGAGGGCCGAGGGCTCGGCCTGGACGGGCCTGCTTGGGGCGCTCGAGGACGCCGCCCGCGACCTCGGCTACAGCGTGGCCCGGCTGGACACGGGGCCGCGTCAGCCGGCCGCCGAGCGGATGTACCGGAACGCCGGCTATGAGCCGATCGGCAACTTCAACGGCAATCCGGTGGCCAGCTTCTTCGGCGAGAAGCCCCTCGACTAGCGTCCAGTCCCGGCGGCACGACTAGAGTCCGACTCGTCAGACGAGCAGGGGAGATCCGCATTGAATGCCGGCGGGAACGTTCATAGAGTCGTCCTGGTCACGGCGGCGTTTGGCCTGGCGCTGGCGACCGCATTCCCGGCCACCGCCGCGGCCGCACCCGCTCCACCCCACAAGGACCCGTTCTACTCGTACTCGGGCTCGCTGAAGCACACCCCGCCGGGCACCGTCCTGCGGACCCGTCAGATCACGACCGGGGTTTCCGGCGCGCCCACGGCCTATCCAGCTACCCAGGTTCTGTACCGGACGACCGATCAGCTCGGTCAGCCGAGCGCCACCGTGGCCACGATCATCCGTCCCCAGAGCGCGCCGGTCGGACCGGTGAAGCTCCTGTCCTACCAGACGGCCTACGACGGAGTGTCGGACACCTGCCGCCCGTCCTATCAGCTCGACGGCGGCCAGCCGGACAACTCGATCGTCACCGCTGAGACCCCGATCATCTTCGCCTACGTCCACCAGGGCTTCACGGTCGTCACCTCCGACTACGAGGGACCGACCGACGACTACGGCGCGGGCCGGGAGGAGGGCCGCGGGACGCTCGACGCGATTCGGGCCGCCGAGCACGTCCTGCGCCTCAAGCCGACGGCGGCGTTCGGGCCTGCTCGGCTATTCGGGCGGCTCGATCGCCAGCGAGTGGGCCTGCCCAGGAACAGCCCTCCTATGCCCCCGAGCTCCACATCATCGGCGTCGCCGAGGGCGGGATTCCCGCCGACTTCACGCACAACCTGGCCTACATCAGCGGGAGCAGCGACTGGGCCGGCGCGATCCCGGCCGTGGGGATCGGCCTGGCCCGGGCCTACCGACTCCCACTTCCGGACCTACCTGAGCGCCCGGGGGCTGAAGATCGTCAAGCAGGTCGCGAAGGGATGCCTGAATGCGAGTGCATACCCAGGCCTCAGGTTCCAGGATCTGTTCAAGCCCCGCTACAAGGACTGGAAGAAGGTCCCGATCTTCGTCCGGATCTTCAACGCCTCGATCATGGGCCGGGGAAGGACGCCGAAGGAGCCGCTGCTGATGGGCGTGGGTGACGCGGACGGCAGAGGTGACGGCGTGATGGTCGTCAAGGACGTCCAGGAGCTCGCCCACACCTACTGCACGCGCAAGGTCAACGTCCAGTTTCACGTCTACGCCCACGACAACCACGTGGAGGCCGTCCCGCAGTTCAAAGCCCAGGCGCTTCAGTTCCTCCAGGAGCGCTACGCCGGGGTGACGCCGGCCAGCGGATGTGGCTCGATCGCCGCCGGCAATCCCCTGACGCCGCTGCCGACGCCGGTCCTCAGGCTGATCGCGCATCCGAGGCGCGTGGTTGTCGGCCGGCCGGTCCGCCTCGGCTTCCAGCTCGTGATCCGCCTGGCCGGCCGCGCGTACCCGCTGCCGGGCGCGGTGATTCTCGTCCGCGGCCATCGAGTTCGCACCAACGCCCGCGGCCGAGCCACGCTCAGGCTTCGGTTTGAGCGCGTGGATCGGGTCCGGGCCAGGGCGAACGTGCCGGGGTGGAGTCGAGCCAGCGCTGAGATCGTCGTGGCGCGCCGGTAGGGCGCGGCCGGGCGCCTAGCGCGGGTCCACTCTCACCGGCTCGGCAGCGCGCAGGACTCGGGCCCCCTGGGGCAGGCGTGGGCCGGGCGTCGCCCTGCCCAGGATCAGCCGCGACGGGTAGACGCTGTCGTGGAAGATCAGGTTGCGCCCGGCCACGTCGAGCGGCTCGTGGGTCGGGGCGTCGGACGAGCTCAGCCAGAGCCGCAGCCGGTGTCCGGGGGCCAGCGTGTAGGCGGTGTCCCAGATGTCCATCCGATACTTCGTCGTCTGGCCGATGACCACCGGCGTGGAGTGGGTGTCGGGGAGGTACGGGTCGCCGGGCGGCGAGTCCTTGGATCGACGGCGCGGAAGCTGGCCCGCAGCCAGCCCTGCGTGATCAGCGAGGCGCTCCCGTTCGGGGCGACGTCCTCCAGCCTGGCCGACCCAGGCCATGTCGCTTCCTTCGGTCACCGCCCGAGAAGCGGAGCTCCGAGGGCCGGCCAGATGCAGCGGCCCGGTCAGAGGCGGTCGTGTACGTCAGGCCCTGCGGTTCGTCGAGCCGCTGGTCCAGCGGCGCGTAGGGCAGGAATCCGTCCGGACCGTCCTTCCCCATCGGAACTGAGACGCCGGCCGCCGGGTCATACACGTAAGAGTCCTGATAGGCGCCTCCGCCCCGCGGGACCCGTGGGGCCAGGGTGCCGTCGTTGGGCGAGAGCGGCGCGGATCCGCTCTTCTGGGCCGAGAGGTACAGGTCCGTGAGCTTCGTATCGGCGGCATGCCATCTGGGAACGGCATGCCAAGTGCCGTTGCCGAGATCGAGGTACCGCACACGCGGCTTCGTCGCGATGCCGTTGTGGATCCCTTGACCCAGCGGTTGAGCCAGGCGATGTCCTCTCCCGGCGGTGGGGTGTCGCTGAGCGCCGAGATGTTGTTCACCTGGTTGGGGATCGAGCCGCCGTAGGGGGCGCCGAGCTCCCCTGCCTCGTCAGTCCCATGGTGGGTGCTGGCGTTGATGACCAGCAGGCTGGGAGTGCGCAACGAGTCGATCAGCCGCATGTCGCCGCGGCTGTACATGTCCTCCCAGCCGGTGAAGATGTACACCGGGACCTTGATCCGGCGGACCTTCGCCAGTACGGAACGTTCGTAGTAGACGGGGCCGTCGTAGGGGATCAGCCGCGTCTCAATCGCGAACTGCTGCTGGGCTCGGTCCAGGACCTGCGGCTGGTAGCCGATCCCGATCGACTGAGCTGCGGTCTGGCCGGCGAACCACTGGTAGACGAAACCCTGGTCGTAGAGCCCGTTCTGCCACACGACGTCGCGGTACGGGTCGGTCGGCGGATGACCGACGATGACCGCGTCCAGGTGCTTGGGCTCCAGCGCGGCGCCGAGCAGGGCCGTGATCGCGGAGTAGGAGTACCCGTACAGGGCCACATGCCCGTTGCTCCATGGCTGCCGTGCGATCCACTCGACCACGTCTCGCACGTCCTCCTGCTCACGCAGGCAGAGCAGGCAGAGGGCGCCGCCGCTCATCCCCGAGCCGCGTACGTCGGTGTTGACCCGGGCGTAGCCCTGCGGGACGTAGGCCGTGGATGTCGAGCGGCCGTACGGCTCCATATCCACGACCGCGGGATACCGGCCCTTGCCCTGGCCGGGCAGGTAGACGTCGCCCACCAGGTTGACGCCATCGCTCGCCTTGATCGTGACGTTGGACAGCTTGGTCATGCTCGTCCCCGCCGCACTGGCCGATGAGGCCAGGGTCAGCGCGGCGAGCAGGCAGAGGCCGAGGGCGCAGCGACGCACGCCAACCTAACGAGAGGGACCGGAGAAAACTTTTGGCGCGGCTTCGCCTCAGCCGAGCCCCAGCTTGCGAAAGTCCCAGCTGACGATCTGCTCAGGCGTGAGGCGAAGCCAGGCGTGGCGCTCGTCGTGAGCCATCGTGTCGGTGCCCAGGTACTTGCGGGCGAAGAGCTGCTCGGGCGCCTCCAGCTTCGGGTCAGCCTGGCCCGTCCGAGGCACCTCACCCACAACCGCGACCCGCCCTCGAAGTTCGGCGCCCCGGAGCTCGGCGTAGTCGTGGCCGGCGTCGACCAGCACGGCAATCCGGGGGTCCTTGCGCAGGTCGCTCCAGCGTTTGCTCCGGGTGATCGAGTACAGCCACAGCGACGTCCCGTCCCAGACGAACCACAGGGCGGTCAGGTGCGGACCGTCGGGGGCGGCGGTCGCGACCCGACATGTTCGTTCGCTGCCCAGGAACGTGTCGAGCTCATCGGGCGTCATCGCGATCCGCCGACCGCGCCGCTGGCCCGACGCGGGTCCCGTCATGCGCTGCCCCCGGCGCTTGCCGTCATCGGGCGTCTCCGAACGGCTGGCGCCGCACCCTCTCCTCCGTTACGCATGCCCGGGCAAGGTAGTGGTTCGGGGACGGCGTGAGGTTGTCGGGCGACCCGGCGCAGTAGCGCTGATCCAGCTCCTGCGGTGAGAGGTTCTCCACCAGCTCCAGACCGACGGCGCGGAGATCGTCGTCCAGCTGCGCCGGGTAGAAGCCCGAGATCCACGGCTCGCCCACCCGGGCCAGGCGGGCGCGAACCCTGATCGATGCCTCGTCGTCGGGCGGGTTGTCGTAAGCCCGCTGGTCGCCATAGTCAAAGACGAGCTCGCTCCCCGGCGCTCCGCATGAGCCGACGCTCCGCAGCGTGCGGAGGTTGGCCTCCCGGGTCAGGTAGGCCGTCACTCCCAACCAGGAGAAGAAGCTTGGCGCTCCGGGGTCAAACGGCGCTCGTCCCAGAGCCTCGTCGACGGCCTCGGCGGCCAGGTCGGCGTCGATGTAGTGGACCCCAGGCGGCGACAGGCCCCCGCACTCGGCGAGCCGCGCGAGCTTGAACTGCTGCGTGTCCGGGTGGTCGAGCTCGAATACCTCGACCTCGCCGGCGAAGTCCGGACGCCGCAGGGCGAAGCTGTCCAGCCCGGCGCCGACGATCACGTACTGTCGCACGCCGCGCCCCACCGCCGCGGCCAGCATCTCCTCGGTGTAGCGGGTCCGGATGATGATCGTCGCGTACGACGGATGCCGGCGCAGCAGAACCCCCAACTGCTCCTGGGGCTCCAGCGCCTCCAGCCGCTCTCGGTCTTCGGCCGGCAGCCCGGCGAGCGCGTTCTCACGCAACTGCGACCGGTGGGCGTCGGTGACCAGCCGGTCCCCCCACGGATCGTCGATCAGCGGCTGGCGAGCGCTGCGCGTGTGGTCGGCCCGCATCAGCGCCGTCCCCATCGCCGTCACGCTGGCCCGCCCGGGATCCATGTGAGCGATCCTTCCAGCTCGGGCGTGCGGGCGTGGTGCTACAGCCCGGGCGGGTGCCGGACGACGAACCCGGCGAACTCGCCGCCGCCCTGAGCCCAACGCGTTCCGCCCTCGGCCAGCGCGACAGTGTCAAAGCGCCAGCCGGCGACGGTCATCCATACGTGCCCGGCGTTGGCGTAGATGGTCACCCACCGTCCGGGCCCCGGGTCGCCCCAGTTCTCGAAATCACCTGAGACCATCGGCGCTGACACGAGACCGGCCGCGGCCAGCACGTAGCTAACCGAGCCCGAGCAGTCGTAGCCGCTGGCCTGGAACGACGCGTGACCGCCCCCGTAGATGTAGGGGAGGGTGGCGATCGCGTTCCCGGCGGCGATGATCTCCCGCACGGCTGCCGGAGCGCCCGGAGGCGGCTGAACCATCCCCCCGGTGTCGACGGCGATCCCTCCGACGTTGGCGTTGCCGGTGACGGCGGCGCGGGCAGCCTGGGCGGCGGCTCGCGCTTCAAGCGCGCGAGCCTTGGCCTCAAGTGAGTTAATCTGGGAGTCGAGCGTCCGCAGGCGAGCGGAGTCACCCTGGCTCGCGCGGAGCTCGGATTCCCGGCGTCGAAGCAGCGCCACCTGAAGCGCCGCCACCTGGTTGCGCTGGGTCAGAACCTGGTTGGTCAGCGCTCGGTCCCGCTGCTCGAGCGTGGCCAGGTTGTCCACCTGATGCCTGACGGCGACCCGAGCCTGGCGGGTGAAGCCGACCACCCGGGCGTCCTGGCTGCCGATGCGGTGGATGAAGTTGAGCTGCTCCAGCAGATCGCTGAAGCCGTGGGCCTCCAGCACCATCGTCACCAGATCGGGCTGCTGGTTTTCGTAGCTGGCAACCAGATTGGCGGCCAGCGCCGAGCTCGCCAGGTGAAGCCTGTTTTCCAGTTCGACCAGATGGTTGCGGGCGCTCAGGAGCTGGCTGTGCACCGTGCGCAGCTCGGCCTCCCGGGTATTGAGCTGGGCCTGGAGCGTGGCCACGTGATCCTGGGCGCTGCGCAGGCTGCCGGTTGTGCGCTGAAGCTGAGCGGTATCGGCGGCGATCTGAGCCTTCAGCGACGCCGCGGCCGACTGGCGGTTGGCGATTTGGGCGTGTATGTCGCCGGCGCTGCTCGAGGTCAGGACGCTACTCAGCAGAGTCGCGCTCACCGCCAGGCCAAGCGCGATGGCGCGGGCGCGGGACCATCGTCGGCGCGGGGCGGTGGTGTGAGCGGCGGCGCGAGACATCGGTGGGCAGCGTCAGGCGACCTGGCCCGAGAGGCCGAGGGACGCCGTCAAAAGTCGCCCGAGAGGCTGGGCTGCGAGCACCGTAACAGGAGCGGCTCGACGCCCGTCCGCAACTCCTGCCCTTGCAAAAAATCCTGCAAATGCGGCTCTTGGGGGCCGGCTCGCGTCCGACCCGTCGTGGGCCTGAGGCGGCTGTGACCGTCACTCACAGGTTGTGTCCGGGCGCCCCCATTTGCTCCGCTCGGCTCAGAAACCCGCGCAGGCAGTTGTTGTACGCGTCACCGGTGGCTGGAATTGTGTGCCCTCGGCCGGAGATGATCGTGCGCTCCGCCCCGCCGAGTCGCTGTGCCAGGTGGTCGCACAGCGCCTCGAACACGGGGGAATGGCCGCCAAGCTTCGGGAAGCGCGCCTGCAGCGGCACCTCCGCGTGCCAGGAGGGCCGTTCCCGGGCGGCGTGTCTTGGCGCCCCGCTCGAGCCAGTCCGGGAGCTGGTCCGGGGTTTCGTGCGCGGAGTGAACTCCGGACCGGAACGCCAGCAGAAAGTCACGCGGCGTGGCCTCCGGGGCTCGACGGTACATGTCCTCGCCTCGGGCGATCATGGCGTCGGCAACCGGGTCACCCGCTGCCAGCCGCAGCAGGCCCGGCTCGGACACGATCAGCGATCGAACGGCCTCCGGTCGTAGTGCTGCCGCCAGCAGCGCGATCACGGCTCCGTAGGAGTGCCCGACCAGATGCGACGACTCTCCGAGCAGTTCCGCGATCATCGGAGCCTCCTGCTGAAAGTCGCCACGCTCGAGCCCGGGGCTGGCGCCGAAACCGGGCCGGTTGGGAAGGCACAGGCTCCACTGATCCGCCAGCACCCGCTGTTTGTGCCAGCTCCGCTCCGCCCCGACGATGCTTCCGTGGACCAGGACCACGGTCGGCCCGAGCCCAGGCGCTCGATGTCAAGGTCCGCGGCCGACAACATCACGGCAGCAGCATTTCACGGTGCCTTGCGCGGAAGCGCACAAACTGCAAGGATCGGTTGATGGGGGATGTGATCGGCGCGCTGCGCTTTCCTCGGTTTGGCAGGAAGGTCACCGGGGTGGTGGGTGTGGTGGCCGGCTTGGCTTTAATGTTGCCGGGCTCGGCGGCGGCCGACACGACGGTTAACTTCGATGATCTCGTGGCGGGGACGGTGGTCACAACCAGTACGCCGATGCCGGGGGATCGGGTCAGGGGGTGGTATTTGGGCCGTTGCCGGATGGGGCCGGGGACAGCCATCAGCGGCCGTTCATCGACAGCGCGCCGGGTCAGGCGTCGTCCGGGTCGCAGGTTGCCCGGATTGACTGCTCGAGTTGCAACGAGGGGTTGGGTTTCGTCCCGGACACCACGGGCTCGTTCGGGGTGCCGCACGCGCATATCTCGGTGTATGTGGGGGACATCGGTGGCGCGGTGGCATTTTGTGCTTCCGGAAGTTCAACCCCTGGCTGTGCCGTGGTCACGCTCACCGCATACGACGCGAATGGCGCGCAGGTGGGTACACCAGCGACGGCACAGGTGCGGCAGGGTCAGCCGTTCGTTCAGCTGTCGGTCGCGGTGCCGTCTGCGCGGATCGTCGGTTTCGAGGTCAGGGCGAGCGCCAACGACACCAACAAGGAGATCGGGATTGATGATCTGAGCTTTGACACGCCGTCTGCCCCACCGGCCCCCGACTTCACGCTGATGCCGGAGTCCGCCAGCATCACCGTGCAACACGGGCGCAGCGCCAGCGATCTGGTCTCGATCGGACGAATCGCTGGCTCCAACGGCCAGATTCAGCTGAGCATCGGGGCGCTGCCTGGAGGGGTTCATGCGCAGCTTGCGCCGAATCCCGCTGATACCGCCAGCAGCCTCACCGTCAGCGCAGATCGAACCGCGCCACCGTCCGCTGGCTCGATCACGGTCACCGGGACGCCGGTGTCGCCCAGCGCGGGGGCATCGCCGCACTCCCTCAACCTGCACCTCCGGGTGCAGTCCGCCTGCTCAGACGTGCTCAGCGCCCAGGATCTGGTCGACGCCCTGGGGATCCGGCTGCCGGCACATCTACGTCGATGACGCAGCGCGGATCGATCTGGCAAATCTGTATCTGCACCACACCCAGTTCGTCGGCTATGACGCGCTCAACACCTACGGCGTTCCCCAGGCCGGTGTGCTCACTGTCCCCGACGGCGTCACTTTGGAGAGCGATCGGTCGGCTCGGCATGCGGGTGGCCTCCTCTACATGTCCAAGAACCTGGGGTCTCCGACCGCGATGCTTGCGCTCCGGCCCGGCGACCGAATCACGGGGCTGCGACTCCACGGCTACAGCTTCGGCACGGGAGGCGACGAGGACTACACGATCGGTGACAAGTATGGGATCACGGACGGCCTCGAGGTGACCCAGCCAGATGTCCTCATTGACAACAACGACATCGGGGGATGGCCCGGCGCCGGCGAAACGTTCACAACGTGCCCTACTCGAATTGGCCGCCGCCTGGCGGCCTGCCCAACCAGCCGGATCCGCCGCGACATTCCACAGAAGACGCTCTCATCACCTCGCTCGCTCGCCGTATCCACATCACAAACAACTTCATCCATAACAACGTCGGATGTAGCGATGGCTACGGCGTGGTCGTCGGCGGAGACAGCGCGTTCGCGTTGATCGACCGCAACGTATTCGACTACAACAAGCACGATGTCTCTGGAGACGGCTCGGCCGGCACGGGCTACGTCGCCTCGTCCAACCTGGTGCTCACGGACGCAGTCGAGTGCCGGGGCGACAGCGGCACGGGCAATCTCCCACCTACGGCGGGCATTTCGACATGCACGGCGCCGGGCCTGACAGCGGCCACGTCGGGGGGACGGGCGGGACGTACATAGAGATCCGCAACAACGCGATCCGGGGCGACCAGCGATTCCGCA
>CAVPKV010000076.1:0-33867 GCA_963705785.1 uncultured Solirubrobacterales bacterium
GTCGGTCTGCTTCCACCCAGCGTCCCCGGCGCCACAGCACGGTGACACACCGGCGAGGCGGCGCTGATACGTTGGCCCT
This sequence comes from uncultured Solirubrobacterales bacterium, assembly GCA_963705785.1. Lineage (GTDB taxonomy): Bacteria > Actinomycetota > Thermoleophilia > Solirubrobacterales > Solirubrobacteraceae > Palsa-465. The sequence goes on from CAVPKV010000076.1 coordinate 80, forward strand.
CCTTGAAGACTCCGGACGCAGGCTCAAAGACGACTGGCAGGGCGCTCACCCGCCGCACCTTCCTGGCCGAGGGCGGCTCTGCCCTGATCGCGGCCGGAGCTCTGCATCAGGCGGTCGGCCACCGTCGAGCCTGGTCCCGTCCGGCCCATCCGTACGTGCAACCAACCGGCTCGGAGATGGACGCGCTGCGCGTGCTCGGGCGGACGACGATGCGTATGCCAGGCTCACTGCCCAACGCGGCCCTGACCCCCGGCACGGACACGATCCCGGAGATCGAGCATGTGGTCGTGCTGATGATGGAGAACCACTCCTACGACAACGTCCTGGGGATGCTGGGACGGGGGCACGGTCAGCGCCCTCGGGGCGACGGCTTCACGCTGGCCAAGGATGGGCTTCCGACGGCCACCAACCCCTACTCGGATGGTCGCCTCCAGCGAGCGTTCCGGATGCCAACGACCTGCCAGCAGGACAGCCGGCCAAGTCAAGAATGGACCGCCAGTCACAACCAGTACGACGGAGGCAAGCTCGACGGCTTCGTCCGGACCGTGATCAGTTCCGGTACGTCAGAGACGGTTGGCGCCGTGGCGATGGGCTACTGGACAGCTGCCGATCTGCCGCTTACCTACGCCCTGGCCGAGACGTTCCCGATCGGGGACCGGTGGTTCTCCAGCCTGCTCACCGACACCGACCCCAACCGGCGCTACCTGATCGCCGCGACGTCTCAGGGCATGACGGGCGACGTGGGGACGGGCGCGGGTGGCGCGGTGCCCAACTCGCTCCTCGGCGTCCCGGCCAAGAACGGGACGATCTTCACCCACCTGAGCAGCGCCGGCATCACCTGGGCGGACTACAACACGAGCTTTCCCACCGGGGCGACGATGGAGCTGTACCCGGCGAACGACGGTGCCTTCTCTAAGCGAACGCTCCCCACATCTCCCAGTTCTTCACCGACGCCAAGGCCGGGAAGCTGCCGCAGTTCAGCCTGCTCGACCCGGACTACGGCACCCAATCTCAGGAGAACCCGCAGAATATGACGATCGGGGAAGGCTTCCTCGGACAGGTGATCGATGCGCTGCGGGACTCACCGAAGTGGCGCCAGACGCTCCTGATCCTCACGTACGACGAGCACGGCGGCTACTACGACCATGTCCCCCGCCCAAGGCACTCGCACCCGACTCGATCGGGCCCGACGTCAACCCGGGCGAGAAGACGTATGACGGCTTTGCCCGGTACGGCTTCCGCGTCCCGTCCATGCTGATCGGGCCGTACGCGAAGCCCAACCACGTCAGTCACGTCGTCTACGACCACACGTCGATCCTGGCCTTCGTTGAGCACAAGTGGAACCTCCCGGCCATGACCAAGCGGGATGCCAACGCCAACAACCTGCTCGATTTCCTGGATCTGGGGGCGATTAAGGCGCAGAAACCCACTTCCCGGAGCTGCCGAAGCTCGGTCGCGCGGGGGATGACGCCGCGCGGCTCGCGTGCTCCAAGACCGGCGCGGGAACGATCCCGCCCAAGAGCACCCCGCCCACCCGCCTGGAAATCCTCTCCGCCCGGGTCAGCCATCAGAAGCACGGGATCGTCGTCGACGTTGTCAGCAAGGGCGGCAAGACTCCCGGGGTCGCCGTCGAGCTGCGCCAGGGTGAGAAGATCAATCCGCGGCACACGCTCGGGCTCCTGGGACCGCATGCACAGCGGGTCATACTCAAGGTTCGTCGCGGAATCCCGCCGCCGGGCCGCTATGAGGTCGTGCTGCAGAGCGACGGGCGCGACGTCGCGACGAAAAACGTCACGGTTCCGAAGGGCACGTAGGCCTCAGACGCTCGTAGACCGGGCTGGACGGCCTAGGTTCCGTCCGTACCGTACGCGAACATATGTTCGATGCACACCCGTTCTGCCGTCGCCGAGGTGCTCAGTCTTCGCGAGGACGGTTTGGGCGCGCGCCGCATCGCGAACCGCACGAACCTCCCGCTGTCAACCGTCCGCGATTGGCTAGCCGGGTACGTCCCAGCCCACTCCCGATGTGACGCGGAGACATCTCGCGCTCTCCCGCGCTGTGATTTCTGCAGACAAGACGGTCACGACTTCAGCGGGTTGCCGGCCTCGTACGTGTACCTCCTGGGGCTCTATCTCGGAGATGGATGTATCTCTTGCCACCCGCGGAGTGTCTACAGGCTACGGATTACCTTGGATTCCGCCTATCCAGGGATCATCCAGGCTGCGAGCGATGCGACACGAACTATCACGGCCGGGCACGTCGCCGTCACGCCCCGCCGGGCCCAGAACTGCGTCGATGTCTCGTCCTATTCGAAGGCGTGGCCTTGTCTGCTTCCACAACACGGGCCCGGGAAGAAGCAGGACCGCGAGATCACGCTTACCTCGTGGCAAGTCTCGCTCGTCCGCCGGTCCCCTGACCAACTGCTGCGCGGGCTAATTCACCTCATGGGCCTTCATCGGACCCGCTCAGGGAAGCACACTATCTACGTCTCGCGTCAGGCTCACGTGGCTTGCCTGGACGAATTCATCGGACCCAAGCAATAGCCCACGGTGTTCGGACCCGGTGTCCGACGGACAAGCCGGGCCGGGAACAGTGCGGGCGAGAGGACTTGAACCTCCACGCTCTTTCGAGCACACGGTTCTGAGCCGTGCCTGTCTACCGATTCCAGCACGCCCGCTAAGCGAAGTAAGTGTATTGCCCGGATCGGACGGAAGGCGTCCACGGACCAGCCCCTCTCCCCTACCCCGACTTCTCCGCGTGCCCTCCGAACGCCTTGCGCATCGCCGACAGCGCCTGGTTGCCGAAGCGGTCGAGGTCGCGGGAGGCGAAGCGGGAATACAGCGCCGTGGTCAGCACCGGGGCGGGGACGCCCTCGTCGATCGCCGCGATCGCCGTCCAGCGGCCCTCGCCCGAGTCCGACACGCGGCCGGAGAAGTCCTCAAAGTCGGGGACTCGTGCAGCGCCTCGGCGGTCAGATCCAGCAGCCAGGAGGCGACCACGCTCCCCCGCCGCCAGACCTCGCTGATCGCGGCCACGTCGAGGTCGTACTGGTAGTACTCGGGCTGCTCCAGCGGCGCGGTCTCCGCGTCGGCCTGCCGCGTGGCCTTGCCCGCGTTGGCGTTGTGGAGGATGTTCAGCCCCTCGGCGTAGGAGGCCATCAGGCCGTACTCGATCCCGTTGTGGACCATCTTCACGAAGTGCCCGGCGCCCACTGGGCCGCAGTGCAGATAGCCCTGCTCGGCCTGGCCCGGATCGCCCGTCGCGACCCGGGGTGCGCTCTGCCGCACCGACGCCCGGGCGCGATCGACGCGAACAGCGGGTCGAGGCGCTGTCGACCACCTGCGGCTCGCCGCCGATCATCAGGCAGAAGCCGCGGTCGAGGCCCCAGACGCCGCCGCTGGTGCCGCAGTCGACGTAGTGGATCCCGCGTGGTCAGCAGCTCCTTGGCCCGGCGGATGTCGTCCCGGTAGTAGGTGTTGCCGCCGTCGATGATCACGTCGTCGGGCTCCAGGTGCTCGGCCAGCTCGGAGACGGTCTGCTCGGTGATGTCGCCCGCGGGCACCATCACCCACACCGCCCGGGGGGCGTCAGCTTCGCCACGAAATCGGCCATCGAGTCGGCGCCGGTCGCTCCCTCGCCCGCGAGCGCCGCGACAGCGTCCGGGTTGACGTCGTAGACGACGCAGCTCGTGCCCGGCGCGCATCAGCCGCCTGACGATGTTGGCGCCCATCCGCCCGAGTCCGACCATTCCAAGTTGCATGCTGATCCTTCCTGTGTCCGGGGTCAGGGGGCGTTCCACTGCTGCGATGACCTGCGTCTCACGCTCGAAGCCGAGCGTGGACAGGGCGCCCGCTGACAACGCCAGGCGGGCGCCGAAGCCGCCGGCTGCACGAGCCATCGTGCCGCCGATCACCCGCAGGATGTGACCGTGGGCGAACGCGACGCGTCGCCCTCCGCCCGCTCGAGCCGTTGCCAGCACGCGGTCCGCGCGCGCGGCCACCTGCCCGGGCATCTCGCCGCCGGGGCACCCGTCGCGCCACAGATCCCAGTCCGGCCGCTCGCTCGCGGATCTGCGGGCGTGGTCAGGCCCTCGTAGTCGCCGTAGTCCCACTCGCGCAGACTCTCGTCGATCGTCATCCGCTCGCCGAGGCCCGCCAGCTCGCATGTCTCCCGGGCCCGGCGCAGCGGGCTGGAGAGCACGAGCGCCCACAGCGGTCCGCGCAGCGCCACCGGCGATGTCCGGGCCCGCTCGCGCCCCGCCTCGACCAGCGGAAGGTCGGTGCGGCTCGTGTGCCGCCCGTTGGCGCTCCACTCGGTCTCGCCGTGGCGGACGAGAACGAACTCCACTCAGCGCCCACCCCGCGTCCGCTCGATCTCCAGGACCTCGCCCGGCGGCGCACGTGGCGCTCCTCGTCGGAGATCTGCGCGCCGAGGAACGCGCGGCGACGATCTCGGCGGCGACCTCCGACGCCGATCACGCGGCCCGCCCATGCAGAGCACGTTGACGCCGTCGTGCTCGACGGCCTGATGGGCGGTGTAGGTGTCGTGGACGTGGCGGCACTGACCCCGTCGATCTTGCAGGCCGCGACCGAGACACCGGCGCCGGACCCACACACGATGATCCCGCGCTCGGCCCGCCCGGACAGGACCGCGTGGCCCACCTCGAGCGCCTTGATCGGGTAGTCGATCGGCTCGGTCGAGTCGGTTCCCAGATCGAGGACCTCGTGCCCCGCGGCCGCGATCAGGCGAGCAGGATCCGGGCGCGCAGCGGGACGCCGGCATGGTCAAAACCACAGGCCACGATCATCGGGTGAAACCTCCAAACGGGACGGTTGAGGACGACAGGCGGATCACGACTCCGTGGACCCCGGCGATCGATGGCGCGGCCCACCTGGCGCTGCGCTCGAGCTCCTGGACGGCCAGCATGCGCTGCGCCCAGCACTCCGGCGCGGACGCCGTGGCGGGCGAGGCGGATCTTCGTCCGCTCGCCCAGGCCGGGAACGGCGTATGCCCGGGCGACTCGCGTCGCCGGCTCCAGCAGCAGCTCGCCGGCCAGCGCGGCGCCGCCGCCGATCACGACCTCATCAGGGTCGAACGTGTTGATCGCGTTGGCCACCCCGATGCCGACCCGCTGCGCCCACACCTCGACCACCCGGAGCGCCCCCGGATCGCCGTCGTGGGCAGCGTCCACCGCGTCCACGCCGGTGACCGGCCGCCCCTGGCCCGCAGGCGGCCGAGCGCGGAGTCAGGCTCGGCCTCGGCCAGCTCGGCGCCCAGATGGTCCAGGGCGTGCCCGGCAGCCAGCGACTCCAGCGACCCGGGCTGCGGGAAGTGGTGCCGGCGCGACCGGTCCCTCTGTATCGCCCCGACGATCGTGTGCCCGAGCTCGCCGGCCGCTCCGGTGGAGCCGCGGTAAATCCGCCCGCCGAGCACGATCCCGCCGCCAACGCCCGTGCCGATCGTGAGCATGACCAGGTTCAGGGCCACCGGGCGCAGTTGCTCGTCGAAGGCCTCGGCCAGCGCCGCCACAGTGGCGTCGTTGTCGACGAACACGGGCACGCCCAGCCTGTCGCTCAGCACATGGCGCAGCGGGACGTCGGCCAGCGGCACGTTCACCGACGACACGACGCGGCCGGTTTCAAAGTCGACGACCGACGGGGCGCCGATCGCCCACCCCGCGAGCTCGGTCGGCACGGGTCTCGCCGACCAGCGCCACGAGCTGATCGACCACAGCTTCGCTGCTGAGCTCAGATCGGTCGTCTTGATAACCGAGTCGCTCAGCCGTCCCTCGGCAGCAGCGCGGCCGCGGCGACCTTGGTCCCGCCCAGGTCGACCCCGATGACGGCGCGCATCAGCCCCCGGCGGGCAGCGCGGCCGCCGCGGTCGGATCGCAGCAGCACGTGAACGTCGTCCACCAGCGGCGGGAGAAGCGACGCCGGGACCGTGCGGTCAGGCTCGGCGTCGGGACCGAAGGCGCCGGCCACGGCAGTCTGCCTTCGCCTCGCCGTGACCAGGAACACCATCACGGCGTGTCCGGCGCCAGCGCCGGCAGGGTCAGCGCTCACCCGGGGCACGAAGGGCTCGTGCCCGGCCTCGGGGACTCCCACGACCAGGCGGGAGCGCTCGTCCAACGTGGGCTGGTCAGGAAACAGCGACGCCGTGTGACCGTCGGGCCCAAGCCCAGCAGCACCAGCTCGAACGGGAGCGCTCCGGCCTCGCGGAGCTCCTCCTCGTAGGCCTCGGCGGCCCGCTCGTGGCCCAGTTCGCCCTGGATCCGGTGCACGGCGGGCCGCGTCGGGTCCTGGAGCGGGTCGAACAGCACCTCCCGGACCATCCTGTAGTTGGACCGCTCGTCGTCGGGCGGCACGCAGCGCTCGTCGCCGAACCAGAACTCCGTCTCCCCCAGATCGACATCGAGCTCGCGCACGGCCTCGGCCAGCTCCTCGTAGGCCCGGCGCGGCGTCGAGCCACCGGTCAGGACGACGTGCCCCCCGGCCATCACCGCGCTGAGCAGCAGCGCCGCGCACGCCCGGGCCGGATCCTCCACCACGTCGATCTCGAGGGTCATCGGGGGCTCAGGTCCGACTCCGCGCCTGCCACCCGGCGCTCACGGCCGCAGCTCCAGCGCATGTCCAGCGCCGGCCCGTACGTGCCGTCGCGCAGGAGCGCCTGTCTTACGCCCTCGCCCAGGATCCCGCCCTCCCCCCGGGACGACCCCAGGATCTGCCAGGTCAGCTCGCGCCCGTCGGACAACGACTCGCGGGCGCACAGCCCGCCCTGACCCCGATCCAGCGACAGCGACCCCTCTGACCAGCTCACCGTCACCCCGGCCAGCCCGGGTGCCTCCTGCTCAAAGGGCTGGAGCTCCACCTCCACCTCGCCCCCGTCGGCCGTCGTCAACGAGCCCTGCATCCCGTCCCCGTTGTGCGAGGAAAGGCGGGCCGGCGCCCACCCCAGCCGCGAGCTGAGCCAGCCGGCCAGCAGCGCCGCGCTAGGGCCTGACAGCGGGTGATGGCGGATGCTGACCCTCTCCAGCGAGGCGAGCGCCAGGCGACGGTCCCAGGGGTCGAAGCGGGCCGCCAGCCGCTCCCGCCACGGGGTCGTGCGAAGCCAGGCCAGGTCCACCACGTACGCCCGCTCCAGCAACTCGGCCGCTCGGGAGAGGCCGACATCGTCCTGATCATGGTCGTCCGAGTCGACCAGCACGACGTCGGTCATCGGCAACAGCGTTCTGATCGCCTCATGAAAGCCGTGGGGCGACCACAACATGGTGGGCAGCTCGGCCGCCAGCACCGGATCGACGATCGTGTCCAGGCGCGGAAGGTGCTCGGGCCCCAGGTCGATCTCGACCTTCTCATGGATCACGCCCAACGTCCCCCCCGGCGCCTCGTTGTAGCTCATCACCATGACCGCGTCCAGCCGCTCCCGTCCCTTCTCGACCTTGCACAGGATCGTCCGGGACGCCCGGTAGCGGCCCACGCGCTCCAGACGATTGGAGACCTCGCCCAGCCAGTCGCGATCAGCGATTACGACGAGGTTGAGAACGCGCGCGGGAGCCAATGAAGGGTTCGCGGCGTGGCGTTGGCGCAGCAGTTCCCGGAGCGCCGACTCGATCGCGTCCGGGGTGGTGCCCTGCTCAGACCAGACGTCCTCGCTCATGGAGGCCCCGCGGGGACCACGCGGCGGCTCACAGCCGCCGCCACGCTTGGCCCGGCGCGAGCAGCGTGCCAGCCTCGTCAGGCCCCTGGGAGCCGGGCTCGTACTGGGGCACATCGGAACTGGTGTCCTCGTGCCAGGCGGTGAGGATCGGGTCGATGATTCCCCACAGAGCCTCGATCTCGTCGTTGCGGGTGAACAGCGTCGCCTCGCCCCGCATGGCGTCGAGGATCAGCCGCTCATATGCCTCCGGGGACTGGGAGACGAAGGAGGTGCCGTAGTGAAACTCCATGTGAACCGGACGGATGCGCATCCGAGCTCCCGGAATCTTGGCTCCGACGGACACGGACACGCCCTCATCGGGCTGGACCATGAGGATGATCTGGTTTTGCTGCACGCCCACGGAGCCCGTGCTCTGGAAGGCCATGTGGGGCACCGGCTTGAGCGTGACCACGATCTCGGTCACCTTGCGGGCCAGGCGCTTCCCGGTTCGCAGGTAGATCGGGACGCCCGCCCAGCGCCAGTTGGACACGGCCAGCCGGAGCGCCGCGAACGTCTCGGTGCGGGAGTCCGGCGGGACGCCGTCCTCCTCGCGGTAGCCCGGCACGTGCTTCCCCGACACATCGCCCGGGCCGTACTGGCCACGCACCGCCATCGACGCGACCTCCTCCACGGACGGCGGGACGATCGACTCCAGCACCTTGACCTTCTCGTCCCGCACCCGGTTGGCCTCAAACGAGGCCGGCGGCTCCATGGTCAGCAGGGCCAGCAACTGGAGCATGTGGTTCTGGACGAGGTCGCGGAGCGCGCCGGCGTGGTCGTAATACCCGGCCCGCCCCTCGATCCCGATGTCCTCGGCCGCCGTGATCTGGACGCTGTCCACGAAGTTCCGGTTCCACACGGGCTCAAACAGCGTGTTGGCAAAGCGGAGCGCCATCAGGTTCTGAACCGTCTCCTTGCCCAGGTAGTGGTCGATCCGGAAGATCTGAGACTCGTCAAAGACCTCCAGCAGCTGGGCGTTGAGCCTCCGGGCCGAGGCCAGGTCTGAGCCGAACGGCTTCTCGATCACGATCCGGACGTCGGCCCGGTCGCACCTTGTCAGGCCGGCCTCGCCGATCTTGCCCGCGATCACGGGGAAGAAGTCGGGGGCCGTTGAGAGGTAGAACACCCGGTTCATCGCGTGCCCGGCCCGCTCGTCGAACTCCTTGAGAACCCGGTCCAGCTCCGAGTACGCGTTGTCGTCGTCGAACGTCCCCGAGACGTACCTCATGTCCTTGAGCAGACCGTCCAGGACTTTGGGGTCGGGCGTCTGGCGGGAGAAGCGGCCGATCGACTCCCGGACAATCTGGGCGAAGTCCTCGGGACTCTGCTGGCGCCGGGCCACGCCGACCAGCTCAAAGCGCTCGGGCAGCGCGCCCTCGTGGGCCAGGTTGTAGAGCGCCGGTAGGAGCTTGCGATGGGCCAGGTCCCCCGTGGCGCCGAAGATCACGAGCGTGGTCGCGTGAACGGGGAGTCGCTCGAGCCCCTCGACCAGCGGATTCTCCTGCTCCAACTGCTCGACGGCGACGCTCATCAGCCGGCCGACAACAGGCCTGTGATGCGATCCGTCAGGGCCCGAACCGCCTGCCCGGGATCGCCCTCCAGCCTGACCCTCTCGGCCTTCAGCCCGTGGTCCCGCAGGGTCTGGAGGTCGCCGGCCGCCTGGGCGGCGATCAGCGTCCCGAAGGTGTACGCGGCGTCGGGAATCGGCACATCCGTCGCCGAATCGCCCGTCAGTTGGAGGAAGCGCCCGGTCGGTGGCCCGCCCTTGTGGAGCTGGCCGGTCGAGTGCAGGAAGCGCGGGCCGTAGCCGTACGTGACCGCAGCGCCGGTGAGCGACCGGATGGCCACGCGCAGGTCCGCCACCGCGTCGTCGAACTCGTCCGAATAGGGCAGGTAGCCCATGATCGCCACGTAGTGCGGCGGGCCCGCGTCCGCCAGCAGCTCGCGGAGCGCCGGATCGTCGGCCTCGGCCAGGTCCGGGACCGGCCGGTCGGGGAGCCCATCCAGCACCCGCTTGGTGTTGTCCTTGGCCTCCTGGACGTTGGGCTGGTCGAAGGGGTTGATCTCCAGAGCCCAGCCGGTCACGGCCACGGCGAACTCCGACAGGAAGAAGATCCGTCCCAGGTCTTCGGGGCCATGCGTGGCCAGCGTGATCGTGGGGTGCCCCGCCACGGCCAGCTTGTCCACGGCGGCGTCGACGTCCTCGTCCGGGCTATCCGCGTCCCGGAGGTAGACGAACACGCGGTCATCGCCGTACACGTCGGGCTCCCCCAGCGGCTCGTCGGCCACGGGCAGGATTCCCCGTCCGTGCTTGCCGGTGGACTCGGCCACCAACTGCTCCACCCACAGCCCGAAGCTCTTGATCGGCTCAGAGACAATGAAGGTGAGCTTGTCGCGTCCCCGGCGAGCCAGCTCGCCGATCGCCGCCCCCAGCCACAGCCCGGAGTTGGACGCGCTGGAGTCGTAGTGAGCGCAGGCCTGCTCGGCCACCTGCGCGCCGCGCAGCAGTACCTCGACGTCCACTCCCATCACGGCAGCCGGGACCAGGCCGAACTCCGACAGCACGCTGTAGCGCCCACCGATGTCCGGGGGATTGAGGAACGTGCGGCGCAGCCCGTCCTCGGAGGCCAGACGCTCGAGCGGGCTCCCAGGGTCGGTGATGACCACGAACTGGTTGGGCTGAGCCAGCTGGGCGAAGTGGCGGTAGTGGGACAACGTTTCGATCGTGCCCCCGGACTTGGACGACACGATGAACAACGTCTTCTCCAAATCGAGCGACTCCTGGACGGCCGCGATGACGTCCGGATGGGTCGAGTCGAGCACCTGCAGGCGTAGGCCGTCCGCCGGGGCGCCGGCCGGGGCGAACGAGCGCCGGATCACCTCGGGTCCCAGCGAGGAGCCTCCCATCCCCAGCAGAACGGCGTCGGTGAACCCCTCGGCGCGACACTCCTGGGCAAATGCGCGCAGCGCGCTGACGTGGGTGCTCATGCCCTCGGTCAGGGTCAGCCAGCCCAGGCGATCCTCGATCTCGGGGACCCCCGGACCACCCCACAGTGACGCGTCGTGGCGCCACACCCGCTGGGCCACGCTCTCGGCCATCGCCCGGTCAATCCGCTCGGCCACCTGGTCCTGGGCCTCGAGCGGGAGCTTGGCGTCGATCGTCGGCGGCTGCCCGGTGACCACGGCTCCGCGCTCCTGCTCGATACCGGCCAGCAGCCGGTTCATGGCGTCCTCGAACTGTTTGACGCCATCGACCAACAGCTCAGCGGTGACCTGATCCATGTCGATTCCGGCCTGCGCCAGCGCATCCAGGGCAGGAGTGGGATCGATCTCGGCCGTCGGGCCGGTGACCTCCAGATGGTCGGCTGCGGCGTGCAACGTGGCCATCGGCATGGTGTTGACCGTGTGGGGTCCGACCAGTTCCTCCACGTACTTGGTGTCCGAGTAGGCGGGGTTCTTGGTTCCGGTGGAGGCCCACAGGGGCCGCTGGACCGATGCACCTCCCTGCTGGAGCGCCTCCCACCGTTCTCCGGAGAAGATCTCCTGAAATCGCCGGTAGGCCGCCCGGGCGTTGGCCACGGCCGCGGTGCCGGCGAGGTCCGTCCGCCCGAGCTCCTCCAATTGCTTGTCCACCTTGCCGTCGACCCGGGAGACGAAGAACGAGGCCACGGAGCGCACGTCCAGCGACAGCCCCTCTCTCTGCCGGCGTTCCAGGCCGCGGATGTAGGCCTCGGCCACACGCTCGTAGGCCTCGACGGCGAACAGCAGTGTCACGTTGACGTTGATGCCCTCGTAGATGGCCTGTTCGATCGCCGGGGCACCCTCGGGGGTGCCTGGGATCTTGATCATCAGGTTGGGGCGGTCGACAGCGCTCCAATACACGCGAGCCATATCCAGCGTGCGCTCGGTGTCGTGGGCGATGTCGGGCGCCACCTCCAGGGACACGAATCCGTCCTGACCGCTCAGCTGTTCGTGAACCGAGGCCAGGACGTCGCAGGCCATCTGTACGTCCTTCTGGGCCAGGCGGTCGTAGATCTCCTGGGGCTCAAGGTCCTCTCGGGCGAGCGCCTCCAGGTCCTCCTGGTAATCGTCTGAGCCCAGGATGGCCTTCTCGAAGATCGATGGGTTGGCCGTGACCCCGCGCAGGCACTCCTCCTCGACCATCCGGGCCAGCTCGCCTCCTTCGACCAGTGAGCGCCGGATCTGGTCCAGCCACACGCTGACCCCCGCGCTCGTGAGCTTGGCCAGCCGTTCGTTGACCTGCGCAGCGGTGCTCATCGTCCCAGCAGCTCCCTTCCGATCTCGGCCACCCTTGACGCGGTGATTCCGAAGTGCTCATAGACGTCCTTGGCCGGACCGGACTCGCCGAACGTCCGCATGCCGACGAAGGCTCCGTCCGGTCCGATCCATTTGTCCCAGCCCAGCGGACTGGCCGCCTCAACGGCGATCCGGGCCCGGCAGCTCGGCGGCAGGACCTGGTCCTGATACTCCCGCGACGCCTCGGTGAACGTGTCCATGCAGGGCATGCTGACCACGCGCACCCGGACGCCATCCAGCTGGTCGGCCGCCTCCACGCACAGTGACACCTCCGAGCCGGTCCCGATCAGGATCAGCTCGGGCTCGGGTGGGCGGGACTCAAAAAAATCTCGCAGTACGTACGCCCCGCGCTCAATCGCATCGTCGGGAATCGAGGCCGGGTCAATGATGGGCAGGTTCTGGCGCGACAGGGCGAAGGCCGTCGGCGCCTCCAGCGAGCGCAGGGCAAAGCGCCAGCCCAGGGCGGTCTCGTTGGCGTCGGCCGGGCGGATCACGTTGAGACGGGGGATGGCCCGAAGCGCGGCCAGATGCTCGACCGGCTGGTGGGTCGGGCCGTCCTCGCCCAGGCCGATCGAGTCGTGGGTCCACACCCAGATCGACGGCAGCTTCATCAATGCCGACAGCCGCACGGCTCCGCGCATGTAGTCCGAGAAGGTCAGGAAGGTGGCCCCGTAGGCCCGGAAGCCGTGGAGGCCGAGTCCGTTGACGATTGCCGCCATGCCGTGTTCGCGGACACCGAAGCGCAGATTCCTACCCCCGTAGGCGCGCTTCTCCACGTCCCCTCCGTCGGCAATGTCCGTGTTGGTCGAGGTGGCCAGGTCGGCCGAGCCCCCGACCAGTTGGGGTACGCGCGCGGCCGCCCACTGAATCGTGCTCTCCGACGCCTTCCGGGTGGCGATCGGGTCATCTCCCGGGTCAAAACGCGGCAGCTTCCCGTCGTCCCAGCCGTCGGGCATGGCGCTGTCGTCAATCATCTGGAGCTGGGCGGCCTCGTCCGGGTACTGGCCGCGGTAGGCGCCGAAGCGCTCCTCCCATTCGGACTGGAGCGTCCGGCCGCGTTCGCAGCAGCGCCGGAAGTGCCCGAGCACCTCATCGGGGACGTAGAACTGCTTGTCGGGATCCCAGCCGTAGGCCTCCTTGGTCAGCCGCACCTCCTCCTCCCCGAGCGGCGAGCCGTGGGCCGCGGAGGTGTCCTGCTTGTGGGGGCTGCCGTAGCCGATGTGTGAGCGCACCAGGATCATGGAGGGGCGGTCCTCCACCTCCATGGCATCGCGAGTGGCCTGCTCGACCCGCTCGAGGTCGTTGACGTCCTCAATCCGGTCGACGTGCCAGCCGTAGGCCTCGTACCGCATCGCCACGTCCTCAGAGAACGATTGCGATGTCGGACCGGCCAGCTGGATCTTGTTGTCGTCGTAGAACGTGATCAGGTGTCCGAGACCGAGGTGTCCGGCCAGCGACGAGGCCTCCGAGCACACCCCCTCTTGAATGTCGCCGTCAGAGGCGATCACGAACGTGTGGTGGTTGACGACCTCGTGCTCGGGCCGGTTGAATCGTGCTGCCAGCATCCGCTCGGCCAGGGCCAGGCCGACGGCCATTGAGATCCCCTGGCCCAGCGGGCCCGTGGTGGCCTCAATCCCCGGGCTGTGCTTGCGCTCGGGGTGGCCGGCCGTGGGCCACCCCACCTGCCGGAAGTGCTTGATGTCCTCCAGCGTCATCGGATAGCCCGTGAGATAGAGAGTCGAGTACAGGAGCATCGACGCGTGGCCCGCCGAGAGGATGAACCGGTCCCGGTCGATCCAGTCGGGATCGCTGGGGTTGTGGCGCATGACGCGCGTGTACAGGACGTAGGCCAGCGGCGCGAGGGCCATCGGCGTGCCGGGATGGCCGGAGTTGGCCTTCTGGACGGCGTCCATGGACAGGGTCCGGATCGTGTCCACGCACAGCTTGTCCAGGGTGGTGGTGGTGTCAGCGACGGTCAAAGCTCTCCAGTCTCAGCATAAACAGATCGGGTGAATGCCAAACGTACTTTTTGTTGCCGCGTGGACATCGGGGCGTCATCCGAACAGCACCCCGTAGCGGACGTACTCCTCCACGGGAACCCGCCGTACCTCGGCCACCGCCTCGCTCAGTGCCACGAGTTCGATCTGATTACTGTGGAGCGCGGTCATGCTGCCCCAGGCCCCGTCGTGGACGGCGTCGATCGCGGCCAGGCCCAGGCGCGTGGCCAGGACGCGGTCAAACGGGGTGGGCGTCCCGCCCCGTTGTACGTGGCCCAGGACCGTGGCTCTGGTCTCGAAACCCGTTCGCTGTTCGATCTCCCGCTCGAGCACGTAGCCGATTCCCCCCAGGCGGGGATGGCCGAACTCGTCCATCGCGCCGGCCTGGCCGACGGTCATCGTCCCCTCCTTGGGCTCCGCGCCCTCAGCCGCGACCACGATCGAGAAGTACCGCCCGCGCTCATGACGGCGGTTGATCAGGCGGCACGCCTCGTCGATGTCGAACGGAATCTCCGGGATCAGGATCACGTCAGCCCCGCCCGCGATCCCGCTGTGAAGAGCGATCCAGCCCGCGGTCCGCCCCATCACCTCGACGATCAGGATCCGGTTGTGGCTCTCCGCAGTCGTGTGAAGCCGATCGATCGCCTCGGTGGCGATCGAGAGTGCAGTGTCGAAGCCGAACGTGACGTCGGTCCCGCCCAGATCGTTGTCGATCGTCTTGGGGACCCCGACCACCCTGACCCCCTCCTGCTGGAGGCGGTTGGCCACTCCGAGCGTGTCCTCGCCGCCGATCACGATCAGCCCCTCGATGCGGAAGTCATCGAGCGTGCGCCTCACCAGCTCCACCCCGTCATCACGCTTGTACGGGTTCGTCCGCGAGCTGCCCAGGATCGTCCCTCCCCGGGGCAGGATCCCCCGGATCGACTCCAGCGTGAGCTCGCTCATACTCCCCTCCAGGACCCCTCGCCAGCCATCCCGGAACCCGATCACCTGATCGCCATATTGATCGACCGCCTTGCGCACCACAGCCCGGATCACCGCGTTCAGGCCTGGACAATCCCCGCCTCCTGTCAGGATGCCGATCCGCATCGGGCCGCATCCTATGGGTACGCTTGCCGGCATGGAGCGTCCGTCTCGTAATCGGCTGCTTTGGGGGGGCGGCGGCGCCGCGGCGGCCGTCGCCGCGTTGGCCATCACCCAGCGGCGGTTCAGCCAGAGCATCGCCAACGACCCGGCCGGCCGCGAGCTACAGGACCCGCCGTCGGGAGCGCCGATCGAGGTCGTCTCAGCCGACGGCACTCGGCTCTATGCAGAGCGCTTCGGGCCGTCGGACGGCCTGCCGGTCGTCTTGGCCCACGGCTGGACCGAGAACCTGACCTATTGGATCCACGTGATCCGCGAGCTCTCAGGCCGGGGCCTGCAGGTCGTGGCCTACGACCTGCGCGGCCACGGACAGAGCGCCGGTTGCCGGCGACTACACGATCGCCCGTTTCGGCCAGGACCTCGAGGCCGTCCTGGAGGCCGTCGTCCCCGAGGGCCAGCGGGCACTGATCGCCGGCCACTCGCTGGGCGGGATGTCAATCGCCGCCTGGGCCAAGGACCACGACGTGGAGCGGCGCGTCGGCGCCGCGGCGCTGCTCAACACCGGTGTCGGCGACCTGATCGCCGAATCGCTGATCCTGCCGGTGCCCAAGCTGGCCCAGGCGATCAACCAGAGCGTGGCCGTGCATGGCTTTCTGGGCAGCAGGGCGCCGCTGCCCAGATTCTCCTCCCCGATCAGCCACGCCATCATCCGCTGGGTGGCCTTCGGGCCAACCGCGTCGCCCGCCCAGATCGCTTTCTACGAACGGATGCTGCTGGCCATGCCGCCCAGGGCCCGGGCCGATGTCGGGATCGCCATCTCGGCCATCGATCTCTACGACGCGCTGCCCCGGCTCACGGTACCCACGATCGTCGTGGCCGGTGAGAACGACCGCCTGACCCCGCCGTCGCACGCCAGGCGGATCGCCGAGATGCTCCCGCAGCTCGAGCGCCTGATCATCCTGCCGGAGACGGGCCATATGGGACCCCTGGAGCGCCCGGGCGAAATCAACGAGGCACTGCTTGAGCTGGTGGACCGGATGCGAACGCCCGAGCCCGCCGCGCTGACCTGACAGTAATCCCGCCGGCCAACGTTCAGTGACCGATGAGGCGCTGCGTCGCGCTGGCCGCACTGTGCACCGGGCTCCTGGCTGGGCCGGGCGCTTCGACGGCAGCTTCAGGGCGGGTAATTCCCGAGCCTCAGAACGCGGCCGGTTTTCTTACCTATCCCGGTTTCCAGTCGGCCATGAGCACGCTGGCTCACCGCTACTCGAGCCGCATCCATGTGGTCAGGGTGGGTCACAGCGCGGGCGGCTACCCGCTCTACGACGTGCTGGTCAGCGACTTCTCGGACCGCCGGCCGCTGTCGCAGCGCGCCGGGCTCTACTTCAACGGGTCGATTCACGGCGACGAGCGCGACGGCGCCGAGGGCTTCGCCCGGGTCGCCGAGGACCTGGCCGAATCCCGCAGCCCGGCGGTGGTCAACCAGCTCCGCCACGAGCTGGTCGTGTTCACCTTCGCCAATCCCGACGGCTGGGTGCACGGGGACGTGCCTGACGGCTTGGAGCATCCTCCCGGCCCAGCGGACGGTGGGGCCGGCGCGGGGCTGTACACGTTCACGCGGTGGAATCAGGCCGGCCATGACCTCAACCGCGAGTGGCCCGTGGTGGGCTTCCAGAATGAGACCTCCTTCCCCCTGGTGGACCCGGAAATCCGCAGCTACGTGTCGTATAACGGCAACTACCTGCACCGCAAATTGGGCGTCCGGTTCGCCTACGCGTTCGATGTCCATGGCTCGTCCGAGGTGCGCGACCCACCCGCCAAGCAGCTGATGCTGGACATCCTGATGGGCGCCGACCAGATGGACCTGACCCGGACGCTGCTCCAGACGCAGGTGCTCACAAGCTACCTGCGGAACCTGGCCCGGACCTCGTCGGCGGATCCGCTGCACCAGCTTGGGGCCGCCACGGGAAACCAGGTCTACACGCCCGGCCTGTGGGACACCACGTGGGACATCTACGGCTACCAGGTCAGCGGTGACTACGCCGACTGGATGGCCAACCAGACGACCGGGCTCGGGGCGGTGGCCGACACCGTCGAGTTGTGGGTCAACGGCGAACCTGGCCAGGAGAACACCTACCTCGGCTACAACCCGCTGGTCGAGGAGTCCAACGTTCACTCGCTGCGCGTGCTGGTGTCGACAGCGATGGCCGCGGCAATGAAGCGGCAGCGAGCGACACTCCGCCTGCCCGGGCCGATCGCCTACGTGCGCAACCGATTCGCTCTGCGCCGGGGACGGGGCCGCGCCGTGGCCCCGATCGGACCCCACGGTGTCAGGCCACCGTCGGCCCCTTATCCGGCGTCGACCAACCGCTTCTTCACCGACCTGGCCCGAGAATCGAACGCTGCCGTCACGCCGCTGGATGCCTGGCGGATCCACTCGGCGGCGAGGCTGCGCCCGTACCGGGCGATCGTGATCGCCGGAGATCCGCATCTGGACAGCCCCGCGGCGCTGTCCGCGATCCGGCGCTACGCGTCCTCGGGTGGGACCGTTGTGGTCACCGACGGCGCCCTCCGAGACCTGGAGGCGTGGCACATCGTGCCGGCGTCGGCGATCGGCCACGGCGCCGTGTACGCGGGTTACGTGACCCCAACCAGCCACACCGACCCGCTGACCCGTGGCGCCCGCGAGCTTTCCTCCCAGACCTATGAGCCGGTTCCGCTCGGCTACCAGATCAGCAACACGTTCAGCTCGTCGACGTCGGTTGACACGGCGCCGGCGTGGTGGGTCTCAGCCGGCGCCTGGCGGGCGGCCGGCGGCGACAGCGCCGGAACGACCGGCACCGGGCACACCAGCCTGGGCTCGGTGCGGGTCGGACGCGGCCGCGTCCGGATCATCGGATCGCTGCTGCCAAATCCGAGCGGGGCATTCACGCATCCATTCGGCGTCGACTCCTACGACCTCACCTATTGGGGCTATCAGCTCCTGGAGAACGCGCTCGACGCCAGCGCCCGGCTGCACCGCACGCGGTAGCGGTCAGTCACCCGCATCGCCCTTGTGCCCCTTGGGGCCTTTCGGCGGTTTCGGGGGCTCGTCCTTATGACCCGGCGGGCCCCCGGGTTCGTGACCAGGGGGGACGCCGCCATGACCGGGCGGGATCGGCTTGTTCGGCGGAGTCTTGGGAGCCGCGGGTTGCGTGGGGGCGGGCGGCGTGGCGTGAGTGACGATGGGCGATGCGCGGACGGTCGCGTGGCGCGCCGGCGTGCGCCTGGCTGACCGGTGGGCGGCCACGGAGGGCCGGCCGGGGCTGGAAACCACCAGGGCGATCACGAGCGCGAGCAGGCCGACCAGCACCAGGGCAGCCAGTGGCCGCCTGCGCCGGCGGGGGATCCGGGAGGTAGCCGTGGGAGGTGCTGGGGGCGGGGCGGCCAGCCGGCCAGCAATCTCTGCCGCGGTCTGGGGCCGTGAGCCCGGCTCCTTGGCCAGCATCCGCATGACCAGCGCCTCCAGCGGAGGAGCGATCTTCGCGCCGAGTCTCGTGGGCGGCACCGGCTCCGCGTGGACCTGCTGGTGGAGGACGGACAGCGTGCTCTCGGCCACGAACGGGGGCCTGCCCGCGAGCATCGCGTACAGCAGACAGCCAAGGGAGTAGATGTCCGAGCGCTCGTCGGCCGGGCCGCCCCAGAACCCGCTCGGGCGACATGTAGGCGGCGGTCCCGATGGCGAACGTCGGCTGGGTGAGGGTCGGATCCTGCCGGGCCCGGGCGATCCCGAAGTCCAGGACCTTGGCCTCGCCCTCGGGCGTGAGCATCACATTGGCGGGCTTGACGTCCCGGTGAAGGATGCCGGCGGAGTGAGCCGCGGCCAGCCCAGCGGCCACCTCGCTGGCGATCCGCGTCGCGACCTCAGGCTCCAGCGGCGGGCCAGCGGCCAGTATCCGGTCGAGACTCTGCCCGGCCACGTACTCCATGACGATGAAGTGGGTGCCCCGATCCCGACCGGTGTCGTAGACCTTGACCACGGCCGGGTGATGGAGAGCGGCGGCCGCCCGCGCCTCACGCTCGAAGCGAGCCACGTGCTCCGGATCACCCTCGGCCAGCGCCGGCAGCAGGATCTTAACCGCCACGTCCCGGTGCAGGACCTCGTCGCCGGCCCGGTGCACGGTGCTCATACCGCCCCGGCCGATCATCTCCCCGATCAGGTAGCGGCCCGCCAGCCGGCGCCCGCGCTCGGCGGACGGCAGCCCGGGACTTCCCCGCATGATCAAGGTCGAGCCTTCTGGATCCATCGCGCTCCTCTAGGAAGCTATCCGGCAGGCTCGGACTCAAACCGCCGTGAGCGCACGCGTGTGGTCCGGATGCGGGGGCGATGTGGGATGAAAGGCATGCATATGGTGCTTAATCGCCCGCGTCGCCACCCGAGCGGTCGCCCGCTTCGCCACCCGAGAGGGGGCTCATCACCCCTCAGGGCGCGAGCGCAGCCGGACGGTCCCAATCTCTCCGGGCCCGAGCTCGAGCTGGCCCTCCGTCAGGGGCTCCTCGCCCGTCTCGTCCAACCGTGTTCGCCACACGCTCACCGCTCCGGCGATCCTGGCGGTGGCCGGCCGGGTGCCTGGGTTGAAGCACCTGAGGATGAGCCCGTCACCGTCCTCGGCCCCCTTCAGGCACGAGAACACCACGTCACCCTGGAGCGACAGGGTCGGCTCCAGGGTGATCGGATCGGTGACCAGAAAGCCGTGCCGGTAGTCCTGGGCCTCCCGGAGCAGCGCCGCGTCGTCCAGGGCGTTGCCGTCGGGCAGGAGGGCGTACCCGGCCTGGTGGCGGCCGAGACACTGGCCCTCCGGCGTCAGGACCGGGGGCCCCGCGGTATGGGGGCGTGTGGCCAGGGCTCCCTCGGGCTGGGAGATCACCCCCACGGAGCGCACGAGCGTCAGCCATAGCTCACCCTGATCCCGCGCCTCCCGAACCTCGTACTCGGGCAGCCCCTTGGTCAGGAGCGCCGCCGAGCCGAACGCCACCGCTCCCAGCGTGTGCTGGGTCGCGTCCGGGGGCTCTGTCCAGCGGGCCCGCGGGGGCGGTGGCTGGGCCGGGCGCCGGGCGAGGGCAAATGCCGTCTCAGCCCGGACGACGCCGTCCGCAGGCCCGACGGGAAACCCGACCCGCAGGCGGTGGTCCCGGGCGGCGTTTTCGATCGTGGTCCGGAACTCGACGCGGCCGCTCCCCTGGACCAGGCGGACCACCGTGCAGACCGCGAGCTGCGCCCGCTGCGCCAGCGGGCGGTGGTCCTCGTCCAGGCCGGCGGGGAGCGTCGCCTCGACGCGGACCTCCAGCTCCCAGACCACCGGTCCGGCGCGCAGGACGCGGGTCGCCGCCTCCTGGCTGCGCCAGATTGCCGCCCCGGCCACCGGGCAGAAGTTGTACAGGTCCCCCATGTCCGGCTCGTCCTCGAGCGTGTGGAGGCCCTCAAAGCGGCGCCCGGTGCTCTTGTCCACGAGGCTCAGCGAGCCGGCGGCCGTGGCCTCGACCTGGAAGCGGTCGCTTTCGATCGCGGCCCCCTCCGCGGCCGGCCCGCCCGGCGCCGGCCGCGCGAGCTCGATCACCCCGGCCGACAGCCCGTCAAGTTCAACGATTGACTCGCGGCCATCCGGGAGCTCGATCAGTCCGCGGCGCCGGAAGGGCAGGAGGTTGGCCACGCCCACCGATCCGGATGGCGCTCCGTCGACGCCGATTCCGCTCACTGCCCGGTCCTGCAGCGTGCCCAGCGTGCGGTGCAGCGATTCGTACCGGGCCATGGCGTCGCGGTGGACCTCGTCACACGAGCAACCACAGATCGTGTCGTGGGGCTGGCAGCGCAGGAGCTGGCGCCAGGCCAGATCAAAATCATGCCTGGGGAAGGCCGAGCCATCGTGGAGGGTGCGCAGTGCGCCGAGCGTCTCCACCTCCAGCAGCCGTCGCTCGGCCTCCTCGTTGGCCCGCTTGACGTAGAGCCGGGCGGAGTTGACGCCGCGGAGCACATTCTGGATCCGGCTTCCCAGGAGCTCGCCCGACCAGGCCGGGGGGTCCATCTCCCCCACCGCGTCAACGTAATCGGCGTACTTGGCGATCCGGAAAGTGCTCGGCGCGAAGCGGTCCTGAAGCTCCTGGCACAACCGGGGTAGGTCCGGCGCCACCGAGACGTGGTCGGTGCCGTTGCACAGCAGCACCCGGCGGACCCCGGCCCGATCCAGATAGGGGCCGAAACGCTCCAGGATTCCGCGCACCCGGCGCTCCCCGTCGTCCACCCCGGAGACGAACGCGAAGTTGCCGTAGTGGTCGAGCAGCTGAAAGGCCAGCACCTCGCTCCCGTCCGGGGCCCGCCAGCGAAACACCACTCCGACCTCGTCCAGTTCGTCGCCCATCCCGCGCGAGAAGACGAAGCTCCGGATCCCGAACCCGGCCAGGATCTGCGGTAGCTGGAGCGGGTGGCCGAAGCTGTCGGGCAGGTAGCCCGTGAGGGTGGGCTCGGCGCCGAACCGCCGGCACACCGCCCGGCCGATGAGGAGGTTTCGCACGAGCGGCTCGCCGCCGACCAGGAACTCGTCGGGCAGCATGTAGCTCGGCCCGAGCTCAATCCGGCCTGCGGCCACCAGCGTCCGCAGGCGGCTCTCATTTTCGGGACGAACCTCCAGGTAGTCCTCGAGCACGATCGCCTGCCCGTCCAGCGTGAACGACGTGAACTCCGGATCGCGCTCCAGGACGTCGATGACGCCGTCCACGACATGCCCCAGCCCGAGCTGGAAATACTCAAACGGCCGGTACCACTCGCGGTCCCAGTGCGTGTGCGGGACAACGTAGAACTCCCAGGGGGCGGCGGCGGACCCAGCTTCAGGAGGCACCCGCCCGAGCATAGGTCGTGGAACGGCGGCGCCCCGGAGCCCTCGTGGGCGACCGCCTGCAGCGAGTGCGGGAACTTTGGTTCGCTGCCCGCGATAGGTTTGCCGCCATGCCAAGCGTGCTGGTCACCGGAGCTACGCGAGGGATCGGCCGGGCCACGGCGATCCGCCTGGCCGAGCACGGCTGGAACGTGTTCGCCGGCGTCCGCCGAGCCCAGGACGGCGAGGAGCTGACCGGCGCCCAGCCCGGGCGGATTTCACCCGTGGTCGTCGACGTGACCGACGCCGAGCAGGTGGCCGCGCTGGAGCAGGCGCTTCCCCCCGATCTGGATGCCCTGGTGAACAACGCCGGGATCGTCGTCGGCGGCCCGCTGGAAGCGGTTCCCTTGTCCGAGCTGCGCCGGCAACTCGAGGTGAACGTCGTCGGCCAGGTGGCCGTCACCCAGGCGCTGCTGCCCCGCCTACGCCGGACCAGGGGGCGAGTCGTGTTCGTCTCCTCGCTGTCCGGGAGGGTGTCCACGCCGCTGACCGGTCCTTACAACGCCTCCAAGTTCGCGCTCGAGGCCGTGGCCGACGCCCTGCGGATGGAGGTCGCCCCGTGGGGGATCCGGGTCGCTGTCGTCGAGCCCGCCCAGACCGACACCGACATGTGGCACAAGGCAGACGAGGAACTGGATAGCACCGTCGCCCTGCTCTCACCCGCTCATCGCGACCTCTACGCCAAGCACATCGATGGGTTTCGCAAGAGCATTCCCCGCTCCCAGCGGATGGCCAAGCCCGCTGAGACCGTCGCGGCCACGATCGAGCGGGCCCTGACCGCCCGACGCCCGCGGGCCCGCTACGTCGTCGGAGCCCCGGCGCGCATCCAGGCGGTGCTCGCCCGCTGGACCCCCACCCCCCTGCTTGACGTCATGCTGCGGGCTGGGACTGGAGTGCCGCGCCAGCTGTAGTCGCCACCCCGGCTGCCTGCTTGGGCACGCCGACCAGCTGACCGCCCGCACATCCCTCGGCTGGCACCCGGAGGCGGGGGTTGACGATCCCGATCGCCGCGGCCACTCCACCCGCCGCCACCAGCGCCCCGCAGATCAGGATGG
The DNA here is from genome assembly GCA_963705785.1 of uncultured Solirubrobacterales bacterium. Taxonomy (GTDB): domain Bacteria; phylum Actinomycetota; class Thermoleophilia; order Solirubrobacterales; family Solirubrobacteraceae; genus Palsa-465. Next base: position 23,138 of record CAVPKV010000076.1, read on the forward strand.
CGTGGTGAAACGCCCGCACGCTGGCCGCGTTGTGGGCGAACGTATCGCCGTTCAGCCCGCCCGCCACGACCACGCCGATAACGGAAATCCCGACCAGGCCGGCGACTCGGGCCACGGCGTTGTTGATGGCCGAGGCGATCCCGGCGTCCTGCTCGTCGGCCCCGGCCAGCACCGTGGCGGTCAGCGGAGCCACCGTCATGGACAGACCGACGCCGAAGATCACCAGCGCCGGCAGGAGGTCCGAAAGGTAGGACGTGTGGAGGCCCGCTCTCAACAGGAGGAGGATCCCGCCGGCGGCCACCAGCGGACCGAGCCCCATGAACAGGCGGGGTCCGTACCGGCCGGCCAGGGCACCAAACCGACGCGACAGGGTGAACATGACCACCGTCACCGGCAGCGTGCTCAGACCCGCCTTGACGGCGCTGTATGAGGCCACCTCCTGGAGGAAGATGACCAGGAAGAAGAACAGGATTGACAGCCCCGCATACATGGTCAGCGTTTCCAGATTGCCGATCGTGAAGTTGCGCCGTCGGAAGAGTGCCAGCTCGATCATCGGGTCCGGGGTCCGGCGTTCGTGGGTCACGAACAGCGCGAGCGCCCCGGCTCCGGCCAACAGCGGGGTGAGGATCGCCGGGCTTCCCCAGCCGAAGTGAGGTTGCTCGATCAGCGCGAATACCACGCCGCCCAACCCGGCCACGCACAGAACAGCTCCCAGCACGTCCACCCGGCGCTCGGCTCGAGCGGTGCCCGGCGGCACCGCGGCGGCGATCAGGAGCAGCGTGATCACGATCAGCGGAGGGTTGATGGCGAAGATCAGCCGCCACGATGCGTTGTCCACGATCAGTCCTCCGCCCAGCGGTCCGACGATTGAGGCGATGGCGCCCCAGGCTGTCCAGGCGCCGATCGCCGCGCCTCGCTCCTCCCTGGGAAAGGCGGCCACGATCACGGCCAGCGAGCTCGGGGTCAGCAGCGCCCCGGCCGCGCCCTGGAGCGCCCGGGCGGCCAGCAGGACGCCGATCGTCGGCGCGGCCGCGCAGGCGATCGAGAACACCCCGAACGCTGCCACGCCGATCGAGAACACGCGGCGCTCGCCGTAGATGTCGCCGAGCGAGCCGCCGATCAGGATCAGCGACCCCAGCGTGAGCAGGTACGCGTTGCTGACCCACTGCTGAGCCGATAGGCCTCCGCCCAGGTCTCGTTCGATCGACGGCAGCGCGACGTTCACGATCGAGCCGTCGATCAGGGCCACGCCCGAGCCCAGGATCGCCGCGATCAGCGTCAGCCGCTGGCGCCGGGTCACCGCGAGTCGGCCCTGAGCTTGTACACCTGCACTTCGTCGGAGAAGCCTCGTACCCGCTCTGACCCGGAGTGCTCCCAGCCGAATTCCGGGCAACGCTCGACCACCGGCGTGGTGGCCAGCAGCTCGTCTTGGTCGGCCAGGACGAGGAGCCGCGCCGCCAGATTGACCGCCTTACCGAAATAGTCACCCTCGCGGGGCACGGCTGGCCCATGGTGGACGCTGGCGTGCACACCGGGCCTGTTGACGGAGCGCATCTCCCGGATGATGCGCATGCCAGCTCTCACGGCCGGTGCCGGATCCGGATAGACGACCATGAAGCCGTCGCCCAGCAGCTTGGTCAGGCCCGCCTCCTCACCTCGCTGATTCATCACCGTGGTGGCGAAGCTGTCGATCATCCTCACGGCCGCACCATCCCCCTGGCGGTCGGCGAAGGCGGTGAAGTCCTTCAGGTCGCAGAACAGGATTGAGACCTCGGCCACCCCACTCAGCAGCGCGGCGGCCGGCCCGGACTCGGCTATTCGCACAGCGATCTGAGCCGTTTCACGCTCCACCCAGCGCCTGTGCACGCCGGCCAGGAGCGCGTCGGCCACCGGCAGCAGGCGGTCAAAGGAGTCGGCGGCGGCGATCGTGCGCCGCGCCGCATCGGGCTCGGAGGCCCGAAGCCGGGGCTCGGCCACGGCCAGCCACTGCTGAACCGAGGCCTGGGCGATCCGGGCCAGCAGCCGCCCATAGAGCCGGGCGATCTGTATGCCGAGGTCAAACGGCCACACGTCCTGGTGGCGCCAGAGCTCGGCCAGCGCCTCGGCCTCAGCGGGCGTGAACGCGGGCTCGTCAGCCTCGGGAGGCGGCAGTCCGAAGGCCCGCATCAGCTCCCGGGACTGCGCGACCGGCATTCCGCCTTCGGCCTGAAGCTGGGCGGGGCTCACCGTGCGGTCGGCCGCTCCGCGGATGGGCATCGACTCGAAGAAGACGCTCAGCGGGTCCTCCCTTCCGTGCGCTCGCTGAATCGCCTCCTCAGGCACTCCGACCGCTCGCAGGACGTCATCCACCGCTTCGCCTTCGGGACCCATGGCCCGCATCATCGCGCTCAGGGCCGGGAAATTGAAATGCCCCGCCGGCCTGAGGCATGAGATGATCGAGCCGCCGAACAACTCGGCGCACTCGATCGGAGGTGAACGATGGTCATCATGTTCACGGCCCGGCGGCTGAAGCCGGGGGCCTGGGAGCAGTTCCGCAAGGCCTGGGATCCGGGCGGCGACCCGCCCCCAGGGTTCCAGCGGGCCTACCACGCGCGCAACATCCGCGACGAGGACGAGGTGATCTCGTTCGGGCTGTTCGACATGACGCTCGAGGACTACCGGCGCTGGCGGGAGGAGTCGGACGCCTCCGAGAACCAGCGCGTGGACAGCATCTCCGCCTTTGTGGAGAACGAGCACGTCTCGGGCGTCTACGAGGTCATCGACGAGTACCAGCCTGAATGAGATGGAGGGCCTCGGGCGGTTATTGGCGACGTCTAGGCTCCAGCTGGATAGAGCCGCCCGGGGCATCCCTATCCAGATGGCCGATGCCCTGACAGCGGGCCGCTGAGGATCATTGCCGCGTGGCCGCCAAGGCGATCATCTCTTACGACGGCACCGTCAACGACGACGACGCGCTGGGGTTGGGCCAGATGCTGGCCCCGGCCGGGTTCTCGCTGGGCCTGGCGTATGTGCGCCACGCCCGCGAGTTCGATCCCCGGCGCGAGGAGCTGGCCCAGCACGACGCCGAGCAGCGCCTGGAGCGCGGCGCCGCCCTGCTCGGCGACCCAGGCATACCCCGGCACGTGGTGCTCGGCGCCTCGACAGGCGACCGGCTGGGTGAGCTGGCCGCCGCCGAGGGGGCGTCTCTGATCATCTTCGGCTCGGACTACCGGACCTCGCCGGGCCATGTCGAGCCGGGAACCTCGGCCCAGCACCTGCTGGACGGCGGAACTGTGGCTGTGGCCATCGCCGCGGCCGGGCTGCGGACCAACTCGGGACAGACGATTCGGGCGATCTCCGTCCCGATCGCCGGCGTGGTCAACGATGTGGCCCGCCAGACGGCGCGCGCGCTGGCCGACAAGCTGGGCGCGTCGATTTCCGAATCCCCGACCGAGCCTGTGGATCTGATCGTGGTCGGCTCCCAGCCCGGTGCGACCTCAGGCCATATAGTCGTCGGCGGTGATGTTCGCGCCGAACTGGCTCGGGCCGGGAGCTCCGTCCTGGTGCTCCCCGCTGAGGTGCCGCTACTTCCCTAAAGGGCGCCGACACACGGGGTGCGCTCCCGAGGGAGGTTGGCGATGACCGAGCACTATCAGCGCCCCGGCTGGTTCACCACAAACGTGTTCAACCGGCTGGTCGCCTGGCTGACCCGCGCCGGCGTGAGCGTTTTCGGGTCCCGGATCCTGGAGGTTCGTGGGCGCAAGTCGGGCCAGTGGCGCCAAACGCCCGTGAACCTGCTCCGCCACGAGGGCGCCGACTACCTCGTGGCCCCGCGCGGCCACACCCAATGGGTGAAGAACCTCCGAGCCAGCGGCGAGGGACGCCTGCGGGTGGGTAGGCGGACCGCCGCCTTCCGCGCCGCCGAGCTGTCCGACGACGAGAAGACGCCGGTCCTCCGGGGGTACCTGAAGAAGTGGAAGTGGGAGGTCGGCGTGTTCTTCGGCGGCGTCGGCCCGGACTCGCCCGACGAGGAGCTGCGTCGAATTGCCCCCGATCATCCGGTCTTCCGGCTGACGCTTCAATAACCGCCGGTCTCAGGAGGGACCTGGCGAATCGAGTGACACATCGTCACCCGATTCGCCATCGAGTCCGCTCAGCCGGCGGCGCCCCAGACGAGCAGCGACTGCGGGTCGTCCGGATCGACCTTGACGGTGATCTTCCCGCCCTCCGCGATGCCCTGGAGCGTCGCGTCGTGCAGCGACTGTGAGACGTGCGCCTGATAGCTCTCGCCGCCGTCGGGCTGGACGGTCAGGTCGAACTCGATCTGGTGACCGCCCCCAAGCTGGGTGCCGACCTCCCTCATCGAATCGACCACGGCCGGCGTCAGCACCCCGACCTTGTTCAGCTTCATGATCTTGTCCCGGTCGCCCGCTTGGCCTACCGGGTTGAGCGCCTGCTTGGCCGTGCCCTTGAGCTTGTCCAGGAACCCCATTCCCAACCTCCAATCGGCCGTGATCGGTGCCGGTCTCACCCGGACGACACCGTGTGCGAGCGATCGTCTCACAGTGGAGGATCGTGGGGAGGATTTTTTCGAGCTTGGAGTGCCTCCGGCGTCGCTGTAGGGTGGCGTTGACTGAGCGTGGCGTTCGACCTGGTCATCGACATAGAGAACACGCCCGGAGCCCTGGCCGAGGCTGCCGGGGCGATCAGCGACGCCGGCGTGAACCTGGCCGCGGCAACCTGCCTGCGACCTGGTGAGCGGGCCGAGCTCCACATCCTTGTCCCCCACGTGGAGGCCGCCAAGCACCTGCTGGCCATCTCCCATCTGGCGGTCACGCGGGAGCGTGAGGTCGTCGTGGTTGAGGTCGAGGATCGCCCGGGCGTCCTGGCCGACCTGGCGCGCCGGATCGCGCAGGCTGGGGTCAACGTCGACCTTGTCTACGTGGCCACGCGAAATCGGGTCGTATTCGGCTCCAGCGACATCGAGGCTCTGCGCGCCGCCCTGGACGGAGACGCCTGAAGCGACTCAGCCCGCGGCGAGCTTGACCGCCTCGCGCTCCAGGTCGAGCTCGGTGTGCACCCCCAGGGCGTTGAGTGCGTCGTTGGCCTCTTCCAGATCAGCCGCCCCGTCCACGGCCTGAGCCAGCCGTCCCAGGTGCTCGTAGGCCACGGACACGTCGAAGTAGAACGTCACGCTGGCCGCCGCCGTGCGCTCGATCGAGCGCGCGCCGCCGCGGATCAATGCGGTCCCGGCGGCGTTCCTGAACGCCTGGACCGCGTGGGCACTGGCCTCAGTTGGGATCACGCGGATCGCCTCCTCCAGGCGTCGCGCGACCGGATCGGTCAGGCCGCGGGCTCCGGCCAGTCCCCCCGCACCAGCAAGCTCGCTCAGGGCGTCCAGGACCTCACCGGGGGTCAGTTCGCCATCGCAGCCGATCCCGAATATCCCCCCGAGCACCGCGTGGCCGGCCTGGACCAGCCGGGCGGCGACGGCCAGCATGATCGCGTCCCCGAGCGGGCTGCGCAGCCCTGGCTCGTGGCCTGCGGCCAGGACGTCCCCTCCGACGTCGATGAACACGAGCAGGTCACGCTCCAGCCTCCGCGCCACCTGATCCAGGCTTCGGGCGATGGCGGCCGGCCCTTCCTCAAGCGTGATGAGGACCGTCGGCTGGCCCAGGAACTCGGCCATTCTGGATTCGGCGAAGTACACCTCGCGGTCGCGCACCCGGGTCTGTTGCGCCGGCCAGCACGACGCCGGGGGCGAACTCCTCGCCGTGCTCGATCTCGACCACACTGCGGGGACCAGGGAGCGGGTCGATCGGTCGGCGCTCCCAGGCCAGGCCGCCGAGCATCGGCTCCGATCCGTCGTAACGGCTGGCCAGCTCCGCCGTGGCCAGCGCGCCCACGACATCGCCTCCGCCACCCATCCCGATGACCAGCGGCCGCCTGGAGCGCCTGAGGACCAGCTCGGCGTCGATCATCGGCCCAGCATAGGGTTCCAGTGCATGACTGGTGAGGATGAGAAGCCGCTCGGCGCGGCAGTTGACTGGGCGCCGGTCGTGCGCCCGGGACGCGAGCCTCTCCGAGGCCGATACGTCGTGGTCAGACCTGTCGATCCCGTGGATGGGCAGGAGCTGCACGAGGTCTCGCACCCACCGGCCGGCGACCCGGCGATCTGGACCTATCTGCCCGACGGGCCATATCCGGACGCACAGGCGTTGCACCAGTGGCTGCAGGCCGCTCAGGCTATCGATGATCCACTGTTCTTCACCTTGGTCCGCCTCCCCGAGGAGCGCCCTCAGGGAGTGGCCTCGTACCTGCGGATCACGCCCGAGCACGGTGTGATTGAGATCGGCCACATTTGGTTCGGGTCTCCCCTTCAGCGCACGGCGGCGGCCACGGAAGCGATCTACCTGATGATGCGCCACGCCTTTGACGACCTGGGCTACCGCCGCCTCGAGTGGAAATGCAACGCCCTGAATGCCGCCTCACGCCGGGCGGCCGAGCGGTTCGGCCTTCGCTTCGAGGGGATCTTCCGCCAGCACCTCGTGATCAAGGGCCACAACCGCGACACGGCCTGGTACGCGCTCGTCGACCAGGAATGGCCGCCGGTTCGGGCCGGCTTCGAGGCCTGGCTGGCCGAGGCGAACTTCGATCCCGACGGGCGCCAGCGTCGCGCCCTGGGCGAGTTGATCGCGGAGGCCCGCGCCACCGCGGGTTGACGACGCAGCTACCCCTCGCTCACCCTGAGCATCAGCTTGCCGGTGTTCTCGCCTCGGTAGAGCATCAGCAACGATTCCGGGAACGTTTCCAACCCGTCCACGATGTGCTCGCGGGTGGTCAGCTGCCCCGAGCTGATCCAACCGGCGATCTCCTGCGCCGCCTCGGCGTAGCGTCGGGCGTAGTCAAAGACGACGAATCCCTCCATCCGGGCGCGCTTGATCAGCAGCGCCATGTAGTTGCGAGGACCCTGCTGGGCGCCCTCGTTGTACTGGGAGATCGCCCCGCACAGGACGACCCGAGCTCCGCGGGCGAGATTACGCAGCGCCGCCTCCAGGATCTCTCCGCCGACGTTGTCGAAGAACACGTCGATCCCGTCCGGGCAATGCTCACGCAGCGCCGCAGCAACGCTCTGCTCGCCCTTGTAGTCGACCGCGGCATCGAAGCCGTACTCCTCAGTCAGCAGCCGGCACTTCTCGCTGCCGCCTGCGATGCCCACGACCCGGCAGCCCTTGACCTTGGCCATCTGCCCGACCAACGAGCCCACCGATCCGGCCGCGGCCGAGACGACGACCGTCTGCCCAGGCTCGGGGCGCCCGATCTCAAATAGCCCGAAGTAGGCGGTCATGCCCGGGATCCCAAGGGCGTTCAGGTAAGCGGGCAGGGGCGCGCCGCCGGCCAACTTGGTCAGCGACTTGCCGGGGAGAACCGCATAGCGCTGGATCCCGAAGATTCCGGACACGTGGTCTCCCTCGGCCAGCTGGGGATCGGCTGGAGCCGATCACGCGGCCGACGCCGATGGCCCTCATCACGTCGCCGATCTGGACCGCCGGCATGTACGAGTCGCCCTGGTTCAGCCAGACACGCATCGCCGGATCAATCGACGTGTAGAGGACCTCGACCGCGACCTCCCCGTCCTGGGGGTCAGGGACGGACTCCTCGGTCAACTCCCACGTGTCCCGTGTCGGGAGCCCGGTGGGTCGACTGGCGAGGCGGAATTGCTGGTTGGTCAGATTCATGAGCTCTCCTCATCCCGGAAGCCGGGGCCTGGTTCGGGAGTGACGTTGTAGGGCGTGATCTCGTGGCCGCACTCTCGACAGGTCAGCGTCGGCTCGGCCACGTGGCCGCACTCTTGGTGGCGCAGGACGATCGGCGGACCCTCAGGCCCGGCGAGGTAGGTGTCGCCCCAGCGCATCAGCATCGCGGCCGCGCCGAAGAGGTCGCGACCTGCCTCGGTCAGCCGGTATTCGTAGCGGTCCGGGGCACGGGCGTAGATGACGCGCTCGAGCAATCCGGAGTCGACCAACGAGCGCAGACGTCCTGAGAGTGTCGGCCGGGGGATGCCGAGGTTGCGGGCCAGCTGGCCATAGCGACGGACGCCGAACAGAGCCTCACGAAGGATCATCAGCGTCCAGTGGTCGCCGATCAGCGCCAGCGCACGGCTGACCGAGTCACCGTCGAAGCGATGCTCGAGGTGCGCGGGACGGCGGGTCCGGTTCACTGGGTCACCGCCTGGTGTGCGAGCGCTGCCAGCACGCCCCGACCGGCCGGATCCTCGGCCGTGCTCGGGACGACTCCGATGTGGTCGGCACCCGCGGCGTGGTAGGCCGCGATCCGCTCGCCGACCTGGTCGGCCGTCCCAAGCGCCCCGACCTGGTCGATCAATTCGATCGGAACCTCGCGTGCCAGCTCCGCGCGCCGCTGACCCCGCCCGGGCCAGGCCGACCACGTCTTCGAATCCAAGCTTGGTGAACATCTCGCCGTAGCCGGGGGCGCCGAGATAGACGGCGAGCTGGTTCTGAAGCTGTGCAATCGCCTCTGCGCCTGGGTCAAGCGCGGCGGGAACCCACACCGATAACCGCGGCGGAGACTTATCGCCCGCGCGCGCCAACTCGTCGATCAGCCCGCGGACGGCAGCGACGTGCTCGGCCGTGACCAGATTCAGCACGACCTCGTCGGCGTGGCGGGCGGCCACCTCGGTCATCTTCGGGCCAAAGGCTGCGACGGCTATCGACGCCCCGGGCTGCGGCCGGCGTAGCTTGAACCCCGGCTGCGGACGTGCTCGCCGGCGACGTCGATCCGCTCGCCGTCCAGAAGCCCGCGCAGCGCCACGACGGTCTCCCGCATCCGCGGCGCGAGGTGGGTCCAGGGCCGGTCGTGCCAGCCGCTGACGATCATCGGGCTCGAGGCCCCGAGGGCCACGTCGACGGCGTGGTCGGTGAGCGTGGCGACCGATGCGACGCCGAGGGCGATGGCGACGGGACTGCGGACCCCAGCGGCGAGCGGCCCGATCTTCAGCCGCAGTCGCTCGGTCCGGAGGCCGACCGCGGTGGCGAGGGCAAACGCATCAAAGGACACCAGCTCGCCGATCCACGCGGTGTCGATCCCCACGTGCTCGGCCGCGAGCGCGATCTCGATCGCCTCCTCGTCGGCGCGATCAAGCCAGTAGGGCATGACGACGCCGAGCTCGCCACTCATAGCATCGCGGTCTCGGTGGGTTGGTCGAGCAGCAGTCTGCCCGTGAGCTCCCAGGTCGCGGGGTTGACTTGGAAATGCGCCGTTGCGGAGTGCGCATCCCGGAACCGCCGCTGCAGCGGGGAGCTGTCGTAGATGGCCGAACCGCCGCCGAGGTCGTACATCTCGCGGGCCACATCGGCCGCCGTCCGGACGGCGTGCGTGGCGGCCAGCCGCAGCCCCAGCCGCAGATCCGTGGATGCCGGCTCGGTCGAGTCCGCCGCGTCCCATGCCTCGTCGATCGCCTGGTAGAAAAGCGCCCGCGCGGCTCGGAGCGACGCCTCCTGTCTGGGCGACCGCGGACCATGTGGCCGGTCGCTGGGCCAGCGTCCGGCTCGAACCCTGTCCGACCTTCACCGTCGCAAGCTCGATCAGGTCGTCGATTGATCCGCGCGCGTTGCCGAGCGCGGCGGCGGCGATCGAGAGCGCAAAGAAGGCCAGAATCGGAAACCGGTAAAGGCGCCCGTCGGCGGCCGGTGGGTCGAGCAGCCACAGGCTCCGCTCCTGCGGGACGAACACATCGTCGGCGACGACGTCGTGACTGCCGGTGCCGCGAAGGCCGCTCGTGTGCCATGTGTCGGTGACCTCGAGCTCGCTGACGGCCATCCCGAGCACGCGGGGTGAGGGCGCGTCACCCTCGACCATGCAGCCGCCGAACATGTGGTTCGAGTGCATGATCCCGCTGCAGAAGCTCCATCTTCCGCTCACGCGATAGCCGCCGTCAACCCGCTGGGCCTTCCCCCGTGGCGCCCACACCCCCGCGGCGACCTGGTCCGGGTCGCCGAACACCTGCTGGAGCCCCGCGCTCGGCATCCAGCCACCGAGCAGGCTGCTCGTGGCCGCGATCGAGACGCACCAACCCGCAGAGGCATCGCCGCGGGCGACGGTTTCAGCGGATCTGAGGATCTCCGCCGGTGGCGCCTCGGCGGCACCAACCGCGGCGGGCGCCCCGGCGCGCAGCAGCCCAGATGCGCGAAGTTCAGCCACGAGCTCGTCGGGCAGACGGCGCTCCCGCTCGGTCTTTGGCGCCAGTTCGCGGGCCAGCGGCGCGAGCTTCTGCGCGGCCCGATCAGATGTCTTGTGGCGGAGCTCCCTGGTTCATTTACCTTACCGGTTCAGAATTCTTACCGGTGGGGGCGCCGAATGTCAACCTGGCTTGCTGGGAGCCTTGTCGTGCTCGGCTTTGGGAATCGGCTCTGAGACGGCCGGGAGCACGCCCAGCAGCTCCCGCATCGAAGCCTCGATGCCGGTGGTCAGAACGCCGATGTCCCGCGAGCTGTCGTAGTCCCCGTGACGCCGAAGTACAGGCCTCCGTTGTAAGAGAAGATCGCGATCGAGGTCCGGACACGGCCGATCAACGGGACGAAGGGGAACGACTCGAGCATCCGCCGGCCCAGCGTCTGCAGGGGCTCTGGGGGCCGGGGACGTTCGTCACGCCGGTGTGGACGCCCATCGAGGGAGAGCGCGCGGCCAGCCGGGTGCCCAGCGCGAGCAGCATCGGCGGTGCGAAGCCGGAC
>CAVPKV010000077.1:0-9092 GCA_963705785.1 uncultured Solirubrobacterales bacterium
AAGCTGGACATGATCGCCGCGCTGGCCGCGGCCACCGAGGCTCCCCAGGTCCCGCCCGAAGCCCGCGAGCGGATCCGCGTCCTGCTCAAGCTCTACCGAGCAGGCATGTCTGCCTTCGACACCACCCGGCCCGATCTCTACGTCCACCGCCTGATCGACCGGCTCGGGTTGCGCCGCCATCAGCTGTTCGCCGCCCAGGCCGACGTCGTCGAGCGGCTCCGGGCCCTGGCCCGGTTCGGGGAGCTGGCCGCGGCCTACGCCCGCCGCTCGCCCCAGGCCACCCCGCGCCAGTTCGCCCGCTACATCGCCGCCGTGGCCGATTCGGGCGCCCGCGAGCAGGAGGAGCTGGAGCAGTCGACCCAGCGGGCGGTCCAGGTCGTCTCACTGGATGTCTGCGCGGCCGTCCGGGCCCAGCACGTCTACGTCCTGGGCGTGCACGGCGGGCTGGCCCTGCCCTCACCGGATCCGATCCCGAGCGCGCTGCTGTCGGCTGACGCTGCTCGGCGCCGGCCCCAGGATCCGGACCTGGCGCTCAGACGGGCGCTGTATGAGGCCATCACGAGGGCCGGGACCCGGGTCGTGCTGACCTACCCGAGCGAGGGTGAGCGCGGGGCGGCGCTCCGGCCACTGACCGGCATTGAGCGCGCCAGGGTCGCTCTGGGCGCGGAGTGGGAGGACAAGCACGAGGAGCTGTTCGGACCGGCCGAGATGCTCCATTCCACCTACCGGCTGCTCCGCGACGAGGTGCTCGAGTCCACGATGCGAGTCGGTGGGCGCCTCGGCGAGCTCCGCCTGGACACCGACCTGGACGTGTCCCACGCGATCGTCCGCTACCTGGAGCTGCTCAAGCTCGCCGCCCTGATCGAGCGCCCGGAGCGCCAGAGCCTGGCCGAGGCGATCAGGGACGTCAACGCCAGGATCCTCCAGGCGGTCACGGCCGAGCAGCGCGAGATCCTGACCTCTTCGGCGCTGGATGACTTCCTGCTGGACGCCGAGCGCGACGTGCGCCGCCGGGCCCAGGCGATCGCCTCCCGGGACGAGCCGTCGCTGGAGCCGTTCCTGCCCAAGCGCGGCGAGGGTGTCCTGCTCTCGGCCTCCGACATCGACACGTACCGGACGTGTCCGCTGAAGTACAAGTTCGCGCGGGTGTTCCGGATCCCTCAGGAGCCCACCATCCACCAGCGCTTCGGGATCCTGGTCCATCAGGTGCTGGAGCGGTTCCACGCCCGGGAGGGAGGGACCGGGACGCGGGAAGGTGGGCTTCCTGTCCTTCTCGGCCTGCTGGACGCCGGGTGGCGCCGGGCCGGGTTCGGCGACGGTGAGGAGGAGCGCCAGCTCCGGGGCAAGGCCGCGGCCGCTCTGGAGCGCTACTGGGACCGCTTCCGTTCCGAGAACTCAAAGCCGGTGTGGTTCGAACGCTCGTTCACGTTCAAGCTCGGTCCGCACCTCCTGCGGGGCCGGGTGGACCGGGTGGACCGGCTGCCGGACGGGGAGTACGAGCTGATCGACTACAAGACCGGCCGCCCCAAGAGCTCGGAGCAGCTGCTGGATGACGTGCAGCTGTCGCTGTACGCCGTCGGGGCCCGGGAGGCCTGGAGCCTGGACTGCACCAGCCAGGCTTACTACTACGTGCTGGACGACCAGAAGGTGAGCGTCCCGGCCGACCAGGGCGATCGCTCGGAGTGGATCAGAGAGGTGGCGATGGAGGTGGCCGGCGGGATCCTGTCGCAGGGCTTCGAGCCGACGCCGTCCTACGCCGCCTGCTCCATGTGTGACTACCGGCTGATGTGCCCGGCGGCCGAACGGTGAGCGTCCTCCCCGATCCCGCGGTGGCCGAACGGTGAGCGCCGTGGCCCTCCCCTCGGGGGAGCAGTCCGAGATCGTCCACGGCGACCAGCGGGCCACGATCGTCGAGGTGGGCGGCGGAATCCGCGAGTACGAGGTCGGCGAGCGGCCCGTGCTAGATCCCTATCCGGCCGAGAGCATGTGCGACGGCGCCCACGGGATGCCGCTGATCCCGTGGCCCAACCGGCTGCGGGACGGGCGGTACTCGTTTGACGGCCAGGAGTACCGGCTGCCCTTGACCGAGCCGGAGGCGAGCAACGCCATTCATGGCCTGCTCCGCTGGCGCAACTGGCGAGCGCTGGAGCGCGACCGGGACCGGGTGGTGATGGGAACGAGGCTCCATCCGATGCAGGGTTGGCCGTTCCCGCTGGACGTGGCGATCGGCTACTCGCTGGATGACAACGGCCTGACCGTGGAGACGAGCGTGACCAACGTCGGCCCACGGGTCTGCCCGTTCGGCTCAGGGCAACATCCCTATCTGTCGGCCGGGCCGGGTTGGAAGCTGGACGAGTGCCGGCTGCACGTGAAGGCGGGCACTCGGATCCTGACCGACCCCGACCGTCAGCTCCCCACCGGCACCGAGGCCGTCCACGGGACCGACCTGGACTTTCGCTCCCCCCGGATGCTCCAGGACGTGTGCATCGACGACCCGTTCACGGATCTGGAGCGCGACCCCGACGGGCTGGCCCGGGTGGGCCTGAGCGGTCCGGACGGACACACCGTAGAGCTGTGGTGCGACTCGAGCTACAGCGTGCTCCAGCTCTACACCGGGGACACGCTGGCCCCGCCGCGCCGGCGCCTGGGACTGGCGGCCGAGCCGATGACCTGCCCGCCCAACGCGCTCCAGAGCGGTGAGGGGCTCGTCCGGCTCGAGCCTGGGCAGATGCACGTGAGCCGGTGGGGGGTAAGGCTCGTCTAGGGTCGAAGGGTGGGGGTGGGGTCGCGCGGGCGCGCGGGCGCGGGGTGGCGAGGGCGCGTGGGCGCGAGCGGAGCGACCGGAGGCGCGAGCGGAGCGACCATAACGTCACAAGGCGCCCGGATCGCCCGGAGCTTTGCCCGCTGTGGTCGCCATAGCCGCACTAAAGTCACGCAGCGTCGGGCGAGATCGGCGCTTTGTCACTCTGTGGTTGTCCAACCAGGCTCGCGACCGCCCCCGCCTCCGCGACCGCTCCCGCCTCCGCGACCGCCCCCGCCCCGCCCCCGCGAACCGCCCGCGCCGCCCCACCGCGCCTCCCCGAACCGCCCCCGTCTTTACGAGCCCGGCTCTTCCCCGCGCTGGCGCAGGAACCGCTGCAGGTCGCGGGCGATCGTCTCGCCCGACGGCAGCGGCGCGCCCTCGTCCACGGAGTCCTCGCCCGTCACCTGTTCCAGACGCTCGACGAACGCCTGGACCTCGGGGTCACTCTGGACGGCCACGTTGACCCGCCGCTCGTACTCGGCCGCGGCCTCCTCGAGCTCGGAGGCGTCGACGGCCACGCCCACCAGGCCCTCCAACTTGCGGACCAGGGCCAGCGAGGCCTTGGGGTTGGGGCTGGCGGCCACGTAATGCGGAACCGCGGCCCACAGGCTGGCCGACGGCAGGCCGTCACGCTGGCAGGCCGCGTGCAGGATTCCGACGATCCCCGTGGGGCCCTCGTACGAGGAACGGTTGAGCCCTAGGCGGGCGATCAGGACGGGGTCGGAGGCCAGGCCCGTGACTGAGACCGGCCTCGTATGGGGGACATCGGCCAGCAGAGCCCCGAGCGTCACCACGAGCTGGGTACCCAGGGCCTCGGCCAGCTCGACGACCACGCCCGTGAAGGTCCGCCAGCGCATCGAGGGCTCGGTGCCCACGAGCAGGATCAGGTCGCGCGGGGCCCGAGGGACCCGAGCCTCGAACAGCTCGACGGTGGGCCACACGATCTCCCGAGTCTCCCCGCCGACCAGCTTGACGCTCGGGCGGGTGGCCTGGAAGTCGTAGAACTCCTCCGGGTCAATCGTGGCGAAGCGCTGGGCGCCCAGCGTGCCGGCGATGAAGGTCAGGGCGGTCGAGGCCGCGTCGGCGGCGTCGTTCCAGCCCTTGAAGGCGCATATCAGTGCCGGTGCCCGTAGGCCGTCGGGCCGGTACTCCCATTGCAGGGGGTGCATCCGACTCACCGTACATGATGAGCACATGCCCGCCCAGCGATACGCCGTGGCGCCCGGAGCCGCCGATTCGCCCTCCCGCGAAGGCGGGACGGTGGCGCTGCTGAGGGCGGGTTCGGAGGTCGACGGGGTGTTCGCCTGCACCCGCAAGGACCGCCTCATGACCAAGACGGGCTCCCCCTATCTCGCGCTCGAGCTGCGCGACCGCACGGGCTCGGTCCAGGCCCGGGCGTTCCGCGACGCCGATGCGCTCGCCGGCCGGTTTGAGCGCGGGGACCTCGTCCGGGTGGCGGGGCGGGTCGAGCGCTTCCGCGACCAACTGGTGGTGGAGGTCGCGGACATCCATCGGACCGAGCCCGGCCCCGGGGCGGAGCTCAGCGCGTTCCTGCCCACGGCCTACCGCGACCTGGACGAGCTCGAGGGGTTCTTGGAACATCTGGCCGCCCAGGTCTACGACCGCCCGTTCAAAGCACTGCTGGATGAGTTGCTGGCGGACGGCCAACTCCGCGCGGCCTGGCGCCAGGCACCCTG
Source organism: uncultured Solirubrobacterales bacterium (assembly GCA_963705785.1). Classification (GTDB taxonomy): domain Bacteria; phylum Actinomycetota; class Thermoleophilia; order Solirubrobacterales; family Solirubrobacteraceae; genus Palsa-465. The sequence goes on from CAVPKV010000077.1 coordinate 4,501, forward strand.
CAGCCGGGCCGGCCACCACGCGTACATGGGCGGCCTGCTGGAGCACACGGTGGCCGTGACCACGCTGGCCCAGGAGATCTCCTCCCTGCATCCGCGTCTGAACTCCGACCTCCTGCTCACGGCGGCGATCACGCACGACCTCGGGCGGACCCGCGAGTTCACCTACGGAGCGGAGATCGGCCTGACCGACGAGGGGCGCCTGCTCGGGCACCTGGTGATCGGCGAGCGGATGCTCTCCGAGCGGTCCGGGATGCTGGACGGCGAACGCCGGCTAGCCCTGCTGCACTGCGTGCTCTGCCACCACGGCCCCTCTGCCGCCCCCCAGGGCAGGTTTCACTCGCCGGAGGCGCTGGCGCTGTATCGGCTAAACGCGCTCGATGCCGGGGTCAAGTCCGCGTTCGAACGCGGACTGGCCGACTGAGCGCTCGCCCCGCCGCCCGGCCACAGGCCCTCGCTGGAACCCCCCAGTTCGCTCAGGCGGACGATCTCAAAGCCGGCGTGGGCCAGCATCTGCGGAACCTCCCGGACGGGCTCGCGGTCCTTTTCGCGCTCGGTGTCGTCCAGCGCCTCCCAGCTCACCATCAGGGGATGGATCTTGGTCGCGTCGTCGCGGTCCGGGCCGTAGCGCCAGCCGTTGCGGGCCTTGTCGGCCACCCAGCGGTCGTGCTCGGAGCGGGCCAGGCGCTCCAGTTCCTCCGCCGTGAAGCAGAACAGAGGCCCGCGGGGGTCGATCAGCGGAGCCGGGACCAGGATGCAGCCGGCGCCGGCCAGCTGGGCCCCGATCCCGTCGGCGAACGCCCGGTTGGCGTCCTTCCATTCCTCGTCCAGGGCATCCCAGGGGACCATCAATCCCTCGCCCATCGTCGCCCCCCGAGCCAGCTGGTGGCGCACGTACTCCTCGTGCTTGGCCCGGGCCAGGGCCTCGTTGGTCCCGCGCAGCAGCGGCTCCACCCCCAGCGCCCGCTCCAGCACGCCGAACCCGTACACGCCGTGCGTCGTCTCCGGATCGTCGTGCAGGATCGTGGCCAATCCCGTGCCGGCCGCGTTTACGGCCACGGCGAACGGCACCGCCCCGAACTCCGGCACGAGCCCGGAGCGCCAGCGCCACCTCGAGCGCCTGGGCTTCGTGCAGCCAGGCAGATGTAGACCGCGCTGACCGGATGCCCGCCCGTCTGGTCCACGTCGAGCGTGCCTCGCTGGAGCTCGACGCCCACGGGCGCCGAGATAGATCGCAGATCGCAGATCCGCTCCAGCTCCGGATAGCGGGCCACCAGCCGCGTCCGGGCCTGCTCGGCCTCTCCGACGAGGATGCTCAGGCGCAGCTCCTCGCCCGGGGCGGGCTGACTGTTCTGCCAGCGCCGGGCGACGTTCAGGACCAGTGCGTCGCCGAGCCCCTGCAGTCCGACGACCAGCACGTGCGGCCGCCGCGGGGCGTCCGGCTCCGGTGCCAGGGAGAACGGCGGGCGCTCATCCAGGAGGATCCGGGCGCCGGTCTCAAAGACGTTGAAGAACTCCATCCGGAGCGCCCGATGACCCAGCCGCGTGATGGCCTCGGCCTTCAGCATTCGCCATAGGCCGGGCTCCTGCAGGTGGACCAGAGCGTGCAGAACGCCGGCTGGACGACCGGCGGTCAGCTTGGCCGCTGACACCGCGACCTCCACGTTGCGCCCGTCCTCGCCGCACACGGCGATCAGATATCGGGCGTGGTCGACCCTGGCCTTGCTCAGCATTCGCGGGTCCCGGGCGTCGCCGGGGAGCACGATGATGCCCCGCTGGTGGGCGCTTTGGATGTGGCCATCCGACTCGTCGATCTCGATCGCGATCACGCGGAAGCCATGGGAGCGAAAGTCCGCGGCCAGGCGCAGTCCGGTCTCGCCGAGCCCGGCCACCACCACGTGCCCCCGGGTCAGCAGGCGGATCCCGGCGAGCTGAAACTGGCTGCGGAACACCGCCATAACCCCGCGGAAGACCGCGTACCCCAGCAACGCCGGCGCCAGGAAACGGGCCACCTCCATGGCCCAGGGAATCGGCGGCTCAACGTCGTAGCCGTCGAGCTCGAACAGCGTCAGCATTCGGTAGAAGGAGTCGATCACCGAGCCCGGGCGGCCGTGGGCGGACATGTATTGCTGAAAGCCGATCGTTCCGAGAACGAACACGGCGATCGTCGCCAGGGCCAGGACGAGCGGCCGCACGTCCAGCCAGGTCGGCCGGACTCGCTCGTACCAGAAGAGCTTCAGCGCCCGCCAGCGTGAGCTCGGAAACGCCGGTTCTATGGCTCGTCCTCGTCGTGGGCCGGGGCGTTCACGAGTTCATGAACATACGCCGGCCCACGGTCGCGCTCGTCGGCATCGGCCCAGGGCGGCGGCGTCAGCTGGAGCCGCGACCTGTACTGGCGCCGGGAGGCCGGCGCGGGGCCCATCGCCACCACACGCCACTCGCCGCCCCTCAGCTCGAGCGTCCAGTACTGGGAGAACTCCTGCCGGCGCGCCTCCCGGCGGGCCTGATAGCGGATCCACACGACCACGAGCACGGCCGGCACCAGAAAGCCGAAGGCGCTGTACCAGTGGCCCAGATGGGCGTACGTGATCATGCGGCCTCCGACAGGAGCCACAGCCCCAGTCCGGTGAAGGCCACCATCACGGCCAGCATCCAATACTGAGACCGAATCGCGTCGTCAGCCCGGCGCACCAGCACCAAAACCCCGCCAGGACCGACGCGGGCGGCACCCGAGTCCCAGCTGTCCCGGAACAGCCCCACGGCCCGGTCGTGGGCCAGCACCAGGCCAGCCACGTGGCCGGCCAGCAGCGCTGCCACCTCGACGTACCAAGCATGGGCGGCGCTGACGAAGCCGTAGTCGATCGAGGCGTGGGCCGTGCCAAAGATGTTGGCGCCATTTCCGAGCGGATCGGAGATCAGGTAGCCGATCGCTTGGCCCTGGAAGATCAGGAACGTGAAGTAGTGGGCGGTGATGTAGGCCAGCGCGATCGGAACCAACGTGTGGGCAAAGCGCCGCGACAGGTCCTGACGGCTGCGGCGCGGGTCGATCTTCCAGATGCCGCGGATCCCGAACTGGTAGATGCCCGCAACCAGCAGGATCATGAAGATCAGCCCCAGCGTGTCGACCAGTTCGAGTGCCCCCACGGAGCCGAGGCCGCTGAGGTCCGCCTGCCACCCGGGCAGCAGCTCGAGCCAGGCGCCACTCTGGGAGAACCCGTCGAACGATGTGCTCCCGATCATGATCGCCAGCAGGGCGAGCGTCCCCGGAAGCACCTCCAGCTTGGTCACCTCCTGGAGCGGGTTGCGCAGCGAGACCCTGCCGCCGTGCCAGCGCAGCGGGGAGAGCTTGGCGAACAGCCCGAAGTAGACGGCGAACGGATCGCCGTGGCGTTCCCAGACCTCGATCCCGAACGCCGCCATGGCCAGCAGCTGGGTTCCGCCGCAGGCCAGCACCAGCACCGCCAGCGATGACGGGACATCGCGGCTCGGATAGACGAGCTCGACCCAGGCAAAGACGAGGATTCCAGCCGCCGCCGGCCACTGCCCCAGGCGGGCCGGGTACCGCAGTGGAGCGGTCCTGGTCAGACCCGCTCGCCGGCCCAGCCAGGCCGCCGCCCGGGCGGCGGCCCGCCACGGATTCAGGGCCCGGAAGACGTCCCCGAACAGAAAGCTGGCCGCGGAACGAGGATGACGGGTACAACCCATACTCGTCTGGTCTCTATCTCTCACTAGGGCTTCTTAGGTAATTACAAATCAGAGGAATGTGTCACGAGAAAACATAAAGGCAGTTAGCATAGGCAGTTAGCATGGGCAGTTAGCATGGGCAGTTAGCATGGGCAGTTAGCATGGGCAGTTAGCATGGGCAGTTAGCATGGGCAGTTAGCATGGGCAGTTAGCATGGGCAGTTAGCATGGGCAGTTAGCATGGGCAGTTAGCATGGGCAGTTAGCATGGGCAGTTAGCATGGGCACTTAGGACCGGCATTACATCAGCCCGATGGTTAGCTAACCCAATGCACTTGTGTTACGCGAACTTAGGCTACGCGCTACTGTACATAAATATCTGGCAGAGAACGCTATTGCTTTCTTTTCTCTTCAGTCTTAGATTTTCGTCAATACAAGAGAATCGAGAGAACCCCGGGTTGTTTCTTCTTTTTGTCTCCGTGACAGAATGGAATGTTGTTATTCTTGTCGTCACTAGTGATCCTGTTGCCTCTATTCGTCATGTTGTCATTTATATTCTTGTCGTCAGCTGGTACTTGATAGTACTTATCGAGGAGCGGCATAGGGACCTACCAGCCATCAGGCGTCGCACCTGATTCTCTTGAAAGAACCAGCCAATCTCTCCAGGCCTGACAGTTAGAACGGAAGTAGTGATATCTAGGGAAGAGTGTATCCCTGAAAATTTCGCCTACGGTCTTATATGAAAGTTATTCCATTCCAGGAAGATATTGCAGATGTGAAAGGCTAGGACACTGGTGATTTAGAGGAGCTCAAACAGCGTCCCTCTCGTCTTTCTTTCGTGCAACAGCTGCAGCTGTAACCCTGTGGCAATGATTCTAGCTCATTTCATCTCTTCAGTTCTACATTGAGCATA
>CAVPKV010000078.1:0-9050 GCA_963705785.1 uncultured Solirubrobacterales bacterium
AGCCTGCGGCAACTCGCAGCGCGGCGCCTCCAGGCGGCCGGGCACGGAGCGGCGGCCGGGCCGACCCCGGCCGCCGCCGCCGCGATCGTTGCGTCTACATCAGTTGCCCGGAATCCCGCTGGCCGGCGGCGCCGGTTGGCCACCGTTGTAGGGAGTGATCGGGCTGGCCTTCGCCGGACTCGTTGTCAGCGGCGAGCCGAAGAGCACGATCTTGCCCTTGCGGATCTGGCCCATCTCGACACCGCCGAACCCGCCATGCTCGGTCTTGGAGTAGCGGTATGGAACTAGACCTGGTCCCTTCCATGACGCGCCCGCGGTGTCCACCGCGTTCACGACAGCTTGCCGGGTGAGATTCTTACCGGCGGCCCTGAGTGCCTGCACGAGCGTGTACGCGCTGGCCATGCCGAATTCGACGTTGCCATCGAACGGCGTGTTGGCGTCGTACTGGGCCCGGATCTTCAGGAACAGCCGGATCCAGGGGTTCGTCATGTCGGTGGGCGATGGGATGTACCCATCGGTGATGGCGCCCTCGATCAGCCCCGTCCCCGACGCCTTGCCCTTGGAGACCGTGGCCAGCAGCTTCCCGACGGTGGTCGGGTCGATCCCGACGTTCGAGATCACCAGCTGGGGCTTGTAGCCGAGCTTAAGGAGGTCAGCTGCCCGACCGCGGTGTAGATCGGCACGGTGAAGTCGACGAGACGGTGGCCCCCGAGGATTTGATGGCGCTGATCTGTGGCGCGAGCGTCATCGTGCCCGACTGGTAGGGCTGCTTGGACACGATGTCTGCGGCGGGCACCTCATCTTGGATGCCGGCCAGGCCGCCCTGGCCGAAGTCGTCGTCCTGGTACAGGACCCCGACTTTCTTGCCGGCGAAATGCTGCTTGATGTACTGGCCCAGGATCTTGCCCTCGATCGTGTAGTTGGGCAGCCATCCAAACGTTTCTGGCTGAGTCGTTCCGTTGTCCCAACACGGACAGCCAGAGGCGACGAACAGGTCGGGGATCTTCTCTGAGTTCAGGAAGCCGACGACCTTCGTATGAGTTGGCGTGCCCAGGCCGTCGAAGATGCCAAACACATTGTCCTGAAGCACGAGCTGATGGACAACATTGACAGTGTTGGTGGGGTTGTAGGCGTCGTCCTTGATGATCAGGTGGATCTTGCGTCCGTACACGCCCCCGTGGGCGTTCACAGAGTTAAAGTACGCTTGAGCGGCCGGCGCAATCTCGCTGTAGCCGGGCGCGGCCGGGCCCGTCAGCGGTTGGTGGGTGCCGAAGGTGATACTGGTGGCGGTGACACCCGGCACGTTGCTCGAGGCTCCGCTGCCCGACCCTCCGCTCGAGCCGCAGGCTCCAACGAGAATGGCCAGTGCGGCCGCGGCCGTCCCGAAAAGGACGCGTTGTCTCACCTTATTCCCTCCTTCTTTTGGTCGACTGGATCACAGATCAAGGTCATACAGAGCGATGGGTGGCGATTTGGTCCGATGCGGCCTCCGTAGCGGGTACGCCTGCGGGCTGGCGACGGCGTCGGCGAAGGAGCGCGAAGATCGCCCGCCCGCCCGCGTTCAGTCCTCCCTGAATCCCCCCAGGCCAGAGCAGCATCAAGCCGATCAGGGCAGCTCCATAGATGGCCAGTGGGAGGTTGTCCTTGACGTTGGTTGAGAGCGAGAAGCTGTTGGCCAGATCGTTGCTCCAATTCGGTAGCAGCACGAGCAGGGCGGCCCCCCAGATCGCGCCTCCGAGCGACCCGAGCCCGCCGACCACGACTCCGGCGAGCAGGTAGAGCGAGAGTGTGATTCCAAACGCACTCGGTGTTGCGAGCTGCTGTACGGCGGCACCGAGAACCGCCCCGCCGAGGCCAGCGCAGGCGGCGCTGATGACGAATGCCGTCGTCTGCAGCCCACCCACACGCAGTCCGCACAGCGAGGCCGCGATGGCGTCATCCCGCGCTGCTCGGAGCGACCTGCCCAGCCAGCTGTGCACAAGGTTGTAGAGGACGAACAGCACGATCAGCGCCCCCAGGCAGGCAATCCAGGCCTCCCAGCGGAACAGACTGAAGTCGGAGCCGAGCCAAGAGGGAGGTGTCGGAGGGTTGACTGTGAGCCCGTTCTCGCCGCCGAACAGGCCGGAGAACTTGTCGCCCAAGGCGGGCAGGCCGATCGCGAAAGCGAGGGTCGCGCCGGCCAGGTAAGGCCCCTGGAGACGAGTGGTGGCGAGCCCCACAGGCAGGCCCACGACCGCGGCCGCCGCGGCCGCGGCGGCCAGAGCGGGCGCCAGCGCCCAGCCTTCCTTGCCGATGAGCAGCAGCGCGGTGTAGGCACCGACCGCCATGAAAGCTCCGTGCCCCAGGGAAATCCGGCCGCCCACCCCGGCCAGCATGGTCAGCCCCGCCAGCACAGCGAAGAAGTAGGCCCCGGTCGCGATCTGAGAGTTGCGGTAGTCGCTGACCGACTCCGTGAGCAGGAACAGGATCACCCCGGTCAGCACGACGAGGCCCAGCGAACGCAGGAGCGTGAACCGCGCCGAGGACCTCATACCCGCCGCTCCGTGGTGGCAGAGAACAGCCCGCTGGGTCGGAGCAGTAGGACGAGCAGGAGGATTACCAGCGCAGCCAGCGGCGCGAGCGCCGAGCCCTCATAGCCTGAAACGTAGGACAGCGCCAGACCGAGCACGAGTCCCCCGATCAGGGCGCCCGGCGGGCTGTCGAGCCCCCCCAGTACGGCGGCCACGAAGCCCGAGATCAGGATCGGGTCAAAGCTGTTTGGCCCCAGGAACGTCGAGGGGGCCACCAGAACGCCGGCAACGGCGCCGGCCACCGCGGCCAGGGCCCAGCCCAGGGTCAGAAGACGACCGACCCTGACGCCGAGCATCCGCGCCACCTCGGGCGCGAAGGCCGAGGCTCTCATCCGAAGCCCGAGCGAGGTGCCTTTGAACAGGAGAGCCAGCGCTACGGCCATTCCGATCACGACCAGCACGGTGAAGGTGTCGTTGGGCGCGAACAGGAGGTCGGTGCTGCCGACCCGGTAGCCCCGCAGTGAGAAGGCGGCCGGGAACGCGCGGGGAGTGTTGCCCCAGATCATCCCGGCGACGGCGATCAGCACCGTGTACAGGCCCAGCGTGACGATCACCGCGTTGATGGGCGGCGCGGACTCCACCGGCCGGATCAGGACGCGCTCCACCACCGCCCCGAAGACCAGTCCGGCTACGACTGCCACGACAAATCCGGCCACGTACGAGCCCGTCGAGGTGATCACGGCAGAGGCGATGAAGGTGGTGATCATGAGCATCGCGCCCTGGGCGAAGTTCACGATCCGGGTGGCACGCCAGATCAGCACAAGCGCGAGGGCGACGGCCGCATAGACCGCTCCAATGGAAACCCCGCTCAGCGTTAGGTCAATGAACTTGGTCATGGCCTCAGAACCCCAGATACGCGTGGCGGAGGCGCTCATCGGCGGCGATCTTCCCCGGCTCCTGATCGGCCACCACACGCCCCAGGTTCAGCACGACGCCACGATCGGCGACCGAGAGGGCGCTGCGAGCGTTCTGCTCGACGAGCAGGACCGCCAATCCGAAGTTGTCGGCCAGTTTGCGGACCAGCTCCATGATCTGGACGACGAGCCGGGGCGCCAGGCCGAGTGAAGGCTCATCCATGAGCAGGGCGCGAGGCCGGGCCATGAGTGCCCGGCCGATCGAGAGCATCTGCCGCTCGCCGCCGGACAACCGTGACGCGGGCTGGCCGCTGCGCTCCTCCAGGCGCGGGAACAGGTCGTAGATCTCGCGCAGCGGGGCGGCTTGCCTTCCCCGCCACAGCCCGCCCAGGCGCAGGTTCTCGGACACCGTCAGCTCCGTGATTACGCCCCGGCCCTCCGGGACGTGCGCCAGCCCTCGGCGGGCGATCTCCTCGACCGACACCCGGGTGATGTCCTCGCCGCAGAACGTCACCGTCCCCGCCGTAGGACGGACCAGGCCCGTGATCGTGCGGAGCAACGAGGTCTTGCCGGCGCCATTGGCCCCCAGCACTGCCGTCACCGATCCCTCGCCCACCTCCAGTGAGACGTCATTGACGGCCCGCACGGGACCGTAGTCGGTGGTCAGACCGGCAACCGCCAGCATCAGGTCTCCTCTACACCCTCACCAGTCGACCGGCCCAGATAAGCCTCGAGCACCGCCGGGTCGTTCCTGACCACCGGCGGCTCGCCGGCGGCGATGACACGTCCGAAGTCGAGCACCACCAGCCGGTCACACACCGACGTCACCAAGTCCATGTGGTGATCAACCAGCATCACCGCGATCGTGCTGCGCAGGGCGTCGATCAGCTCGCCCAGCTCCGAGAGATCGTTGGCTCCAAGCCCCCCAGCAGGTTCATCCAGCAGAAGCAGCTCGGGCTGACCCACCAGCGCCCGGGCCAACGCGACCCGCTTTTGGATCGCGTACGGCAACGTTCCGGGCAGGCGTTCGACGAACTCTTCGCAGCTGACTCGGTTGAGCGCCGACTGCGCGCGCTCGCGCAGCGACTTCTCGTCGAAGTCCGACCGTGGGAGCCCGAGCAGCGCGCTCACCAGCCCTGCCCGCCGGAAGCGCTGCGCGCCCACCATCACATTCTCGAGCACCGTCAGGCCGCTAAACAGCCCCACGCCCTGCAGCGTCCGCGCGATCCCGGCCTGGGCCAACCGATCGGGCCGGATACCGGCGAGGGAGGCGCCCCCCCAGGTGATCGTCCCCGCATCCGGGGTGACGAACCCGCAGATCGCGTTGAACAGCGTGGTCTTGCCAGCGCCGTTCGGACCAATCACGCCCAGCACCTCGCCCTTGGAGACCTCGACCGAGACGCCCTCCAAGGCCACAATCCCACCAAAGGAAACGCTGAGGCCACTTACCGCAAGTGTGGGGCCAGCTCGGCCGTCGCTGTCAGTCGTCCCCCGGGTTCCGGGGTCTCCAGTGGGGACACGCGATTGAGACAAACGCGCCACGGTGGAGCCTGGCTCTATTTGCGTATCTGACATCTAGCGCAAACCGCGGGGCTGAAATCTAGCGCAGCCCACGAGGTCTGACGCCAGTACCAACGGCCCTCCCAGCTCATGAGGCAGCCCAGGCCTTCCCGGCGCCCAACCGCGGACTAAATTCGTACGAATCTCCCGCGATCGGCCTCCCTCGGCACTAGTTTGCGGGCCACGGCCGCGATCTGCGAAGCGATTCCGCCCCGCGCGGCTCCAATTAAGGGAGGACACGTGGCCAGAAGGTTGTCGTTGGGACCAGTAGTAAGGGCCGGGGCGGTCCTGGCGTTCGGATTCGCGGCGGCCACGGCACAGGCCGGGACCATGCAGATCCGGGTCCTCTCCACACGGGCCGATCTCGTCGCCGGCCGCAAGGCCCTGACCTCCATCGTGCTACCACCGCGGACGCATCCCTCTCGGGTCACGGTGACCCTCGACGGCCGGAATGTCTCCCAGGAGTTTGCGGTGCGGGCCAATGGCCAGTTCGAGGGTCTGCTCGGGTCGCTTCGGCTTGGCCGGAACAGAGTCGTGGCCAGCCTTCCGGACGGCACCTCGTCCGCAATGACTATCACTGACCATCCGCAGTCGGGGCCAGTATTTTCCGGGCCCCAGGCCAAGCCATGGTCGTGCGACGCCGGCGCCCGCGACCGCGGCTGCGACATGCGCCCCAAGTATTCCTACGAGTACATGCCCGCCGGCGCGTCGAACGCCTCCGAGTGCACCATCAGCCAGTGCGCGTCCCTGCTGCAGACGTACGACCCGAGAAATCCGCCGGCGTCGGGGCAGATAGCCACGACCACCACCGATCAGGGCAAGACGGTGCCGTTCATCATCCGCATCGAGACTGGGTCACTCAACCGCGGCCAGTACCAGATCGCAGCGCTGTATCACCCCGGCCGGGGCTGGAAGCCGTGGGCCTCCCAGCAGGGCTGGAATGGCAAGCTGGAGATTCCTGGCGGGGCCAGTTGCGGTACGGGTCACGACGAGGGATCGAGTCCCGGCGTCACCGATACCAATGCGCTTGCCCTGGGATTTGCCGTGGCGAGTGACTCGCTGCTGAACAATGGTGACAACTGCAATCTGGTGACCCAAGCCGAGACGGCGGAGATGCTCAAGGAGCACTTCGTCGATGGCTACGGTCCGATCAGATACACGATCGCGACCGGCTGCTCGGGAGGCTCAATCTTCCAGCAGCAGACCAACAACGCCTACCCGGGGCTCTACCAGGGCGAGATCGTCGAATGCAGCTTCCCTGATGACTGGTCGACCACGATGGAGCCGATCGACTGCCAGCTGCTGCTGAGCTATCTGGACTCCGACGCGGCAGCGACGGATCTGTGGACACCCGCGCAGGAAGCCGCTGTCCTGGGAGGCCAGTCGATCTCCTCGTGCCAGTCGTGGGTCAATGTTTACGGTTACAACAAGCTCGCGGATCCGAGCGGCAACGGATCGAACGTGGGTCCCGCGTGCGGGGTGCCATCGACCGGCGTCTACAGCGCATCGTCGAATCCTGGCGGGGTGCGCTGTGACCTTGAGGACTACATGGTCAACGTCTTCGGACGCCGTCCGGCCTCGGAGTGGACGCGGCCCGAGCGAGCGATCGGGCACGGCTTCGCCAACAGCCCCTACGACAACGCCGGCGTCCAATACGGTCTGAGCGCGCTGATGTCAGGCCAGATCACGCCCCAGCAGTTCGCCGATCTGAACGCGAGGGTCGGTGGGCTGACGATCGACGACCAGGCGCAAGCAGCGCGTACGGCCGCCGACCCGGTGGCCGTGTCCACCCTGTACCGCAGCGGCGCGATCAACGAATACAACAACATGGCGGGCGTTCCGATCATCGACCTCCGTGGGCATGACACGGAGGAGATCCACGACGACTTCCGGAGCTACGCGGCGCGGGCCCGGCTGGACCACGCCACCGGCCGCCACGACAACCAGGTTCTGTGGTTGGCGCCGGTCCCACTGGCCGGAGACGCCAAGTACGTGGTTAAGGCGTTCGACCTCATGAACCGCTGGCTGGCCAAGATCGGGGCCGATCATCCCGGAGGTCGCTACCCAAGAAGGTTCCTCGCCGACAGGCCATCGGCAGCGGTCGACGGTGCTTCGACGGCGCCGGCCAGCCAATTCCAAGCCAGCAGGCGTGTCAGAGCCTATTCCCACCGTACGCAAGCCCCCGTATCACGGCAGGCGAAGCCTTACTCGGACAACATGATGAAGTGCCCGGCTGGGGCCGCTGATTTCCCATTCTGACTATTCTCCCGTACGGATTCACCGGACTCGAGAGTCGGACTGAGCTTGAGGACAGCGTTCCACGCGGCGTGTGCAACTACAGCGTCGGGCGTCGGGCAGCAGGGTGCCGTCCCTGGCTGACCTACCAGAGCCCCTCGGGAAGAGTCGTCTACCGCGGCAGGCCGCTCGGCCAGGCGCCGGCGAACTCGGGCCTGGGCTGGACAAGTCCGTCCTTTGACGGCTGGCTCCGGGAGCGGTGGAGGAGGGCCGCGGCGTGCGGACATCCGCGGCGATAGCGGGGCCCTCGGATCGCTCGCCGCGGTCGTCCTGCTGACCTGCGCCACCGCGGCCGGAGCGGCCGCGCCCCGGTGCCGGCCGTCCACGGCGCAAGCTGAGCCCAGCCTCAGTCAAGGCCGACGCTCAAAACTGGCTCGACGTGATGCAGCGGTTCCAGAACGACACCGGCTACACGATGCAGGAGATGTACGCCCTGTCCTACAACGGGCTCGGTAACTATTACGCCGGACTTCCAACGCGGACGGCTCCAAGCGCACTCGACCGGGACTACGTGGCCCAGTTCGTGAGACCTGCCCCAACCCGCTGGATGACCGTCTACGACGGATTTGAAGGGGACCCGTTCTACGTCGGACCGGACACGATGTCCCCACGGCTTCGCGGCGCTGACAATCGCACATTTCCAGGCGCCTACCACAACGACCTGCGCGTCGACCCGGGGGAGGTCGACGCGTACCTCACGTTCCTGCTCCGACGCGGGCAGCGCGGCATCGGGGCCAATCCGCACGGTGCGGCCCAGGCAACGCGCATCCAGCAGGGCCAGCCGGACGGGCTGAACGGACCCCCGCTGTGCGGAGTTCCGGCCCTGACGGGGCCCTTGCCTCCTGCCGGCACGCAGCCTGAGCGATCGGCCCACGGATCTGAGCTGCCGAACGTCGGGCGTTCCCCTGGGTTGTAAAGCCGATCTGCTGAAGGTCCGATACGTCGAATGTGTCGTTAGTCACTAATGCACCGCCGCGCAAGCGCTGGGCTCGCGACTTCTGCCCGTCCGGATCTCGATCGGGATGTGGATCGCGCAGGCCCTGATCGGCCCGCTGTACCTCGCGCTCCCGGGCATAAGCCAAAAGCACGCCACGGATCGTGCTGGCTTGCAGTGGCCTGGCCCTGGCATGGGCGGTGCTGAACGCCATGATCCCGAACGAGCCGCGGCTGATGTTCCTCTACCCGATGGGCGGAGTGTTCGCGCTGGCGGACATATCGGCGTTGGTCGCCTCGACGGGCGGCGCGAGCTCGCCTCTGCGGGCATCCCAACTTTTTAGCGTGGTCTTCGCGGCGTGGTTCATGCCCCAAAAGACCGGTGTGCGAATGCTCGGCGGGGGCGGTGGCGGTGACGCTGCTACCGCTGGCCTACGACGGCCGAGCGCTGGCCGGGCTCCTCTGGGCTGGACGATCATGCTCGTCCTCGCGTTCATGGTGGTTGGCACGACGATCCTGGCCGCGCGCGCGAAGCTGGAGAGCCTGCGCGACCGCGCCCGCGCGGACTCGCTCCGCGACCCGCTGACCGGGCTCGCCAACCGGCGTGCGCTGGCCAGTCACTTTCATCAATCCACTTTGGCCCGGCGACAGAGCGACCGACTCGGGTGGTGCTGATCGATCTGGATCACTTCAAGGACGTGAATACTCGACATGGTCACAACGGCGGGGATCACGCGCTCACCGTGGTGGCCGACGCACTGCGGGGCGTCGTGCGGGACGGAGATTTGGTGGCACGCATCGGCGGGGATGAGTTCGCGATCGTCGCGCTGGATGTCGA
>CAVPKV010000079.1:0-123135 GCA_963705785.1 uncultured Solirubrobacterales bacterium
CAGAGTCCTACCAACAGCATCACGCATCATATAATGTTTCGTGGGGTGCGTGTGCGAGCGTTTCGGAATTTTCCGATTCTCAAATAGTTTTGCAAACGACAGTAACCTGTTAGATTGAAGGCACCACATTGGACGGGATATAGCTCCGAAGTCCGTCGGGACTAGAAACAGCTCATTGGTAGGAAGCTGGCTCATACGACGGCCGAAAAGGCAGGGCTAGGCGAATGCCCCAAGAAAAGGGGTTCCCCCGAAGAATAGAACCCAGACAGAGACAATACAAGACAATCTGTCGGTCGCTCCCAAAGCCATCATTCTATGACTTCTACTACATTGCGTGTGCCGTAACTTCGAACAACACGTAAGCTAATGCAGGGATTAAGATACAGCTAGCCATAATAGTGCTAGTGCATCTAAAATGTGGGTCAAACATAAAATCATTGAGTGTCGGACCTGACGCCAATTTCGCCTATTACAGTACTCCGTACACCTGGCTCAATTTAGGCTTCTTAATTCAACCTGGACCAGAGAAACTTTTCGGTCTTGGTCGAGTAGCCCACCTGGACCTGGCTCTGTCCCGGCGAGCAGTCGTGGGCATCCGGTTGAACGGCTTGGTCGAGGGTGCCGTTGACAGTCAGGGTCGGTCCCGGTGACCAGGCTGGCAGGGGGCCCAGGCTGCTCAGGCTCGGGTTGAGGACCGTCTGGACGCTGCCCGAGGCCGTCTGAACCAGCTGCGCGCCGACGTGGGTCAGGGTGTCCCGTCGCGGGCACAACATCGATTCCCACCACGTCTGCGATGTTGGGTGGCGGATCCAGATAGGCCGGATCGAGAGGGGCAGTCCAGCTGGTGGCCACCGACCTGTCCCGATTGGCAGCTCGGGCGTGTGTGTGTCGTCTCACGCACGACGGGTTGGCCAAGGGACTGGCCAGCCGCCCGGGCGCCAGCTTGATCGTGATGTTCGAGGGCGTCCCCGCGCCCGCGTCAGATGACACCTTTCTCGTGTACGACGGATGCCCCCCAGAGGGAAGCCCATGGGCAAGGTCATGGCCAGCGACTGGGCGCGAGCGCCGACGCTGGGGCCACCAACGCGAACGTCACTGAGAGCGAGAGATCGTCAGCCGTGACAAGCGCATCCCGGAGGTGAGATTAGCGCGCCGGCTTGAGCACGACCACCGGCCTGACACGCCGGCCGTCTCCGTCGCCCAACGCGATCAGGCCCTCCTCCCCGTTCAAACGGACGACGCCGCTGGCCACGCCGGCGATCGCCCGGCCGTGGGCTACGAGTGCGACCTGCTCGACGTCGAGCCGGACCTCGGGCAGGAACTCCAGCGCCCGATCCAGCGGGATGATCCGGGCGGGATCGGCGTCGGCCACGGCCAGGTGCCCGATCCGGGTCCTTCGGAGCTCCAGGCAGTAGGCATCGCCGAGGCCCGCGATCAGGCTCCGGACGTAGGTCCCGGCCGAGCATTCGATCACAAACCCCCTCCGATCCTCCTGGTGCCAGGTTTGCTCGAAGCGGTACACCTCGACCTCTCGCTCGGGGAGCTCGACGGCCCGACCCGCTCGGGCCAGACGGTACGCGCGCTGTCCGGCCACCTTCACGGCGGAGAGGCCGGCGGGCGTTGGCGCACGCGGCCGACGGGGAGCACCAGGTCGCCCTCGGGTACGACGCCGGTCTCCGTGATCTCGCCCTCCGGGTCGCCCGTCGTTGACAGCGCCCCAAACCGCGCCTCCACCTCGTAGGTCTTGGGGAGCGACATCAGGAACCGCTGGGTCCGGGTCGCCCGGCCGACCAGAACGATCAGCAACCCCGTGGCGAACGGATCCGACGTGCCGGCGTGGCCCACCTTGGCGCCTCGCCCCAGCTCCCGCCGCACCGCGGCCACGACGCCGTGTGAGTCCACCCGGCGGGCTTGTCATACAGGATCACCCCGGACAGTTCGGCCTCTCCGAGCATCGGCCCGCGGCCCGCCCGCCGGGTCAGCCCGAGGGGAGCTGGGCGGCGATCTCCTGGCGCAGGAAGTCCATCAGCTCGTTCCACCCCATGGTGGTGGCGAACCCGGCCGCCTGCGGGTGACCGCCGCCGCCCTGGACGCGGGCGATGGCCGAGACGTCGATGCGCTCGTGGCTCGAGCGCAGCGATACCTTGCGCTCGGGACGGCCCTCCGCCGTGATCCGGTCGCGCACCAACGCGGCCACGTACGTGCCCTGAACGGCCCGGAGGTGGTCGATCACGCCCTCGGAGTAGCTCTCGGCGGCCCCGGCGGCGGCGAAGTCCTCGGCGCTCAGCTCGGTCACGGTGAGCCGGCCGGAGTCGTAGCGCTCGACCTTGGCCAGCCCCCGGGCCAGCAGCGCCAGCTTCCCGTAGGGGACGTTCTCGTACACCTGCCGGTAGATCGCGCCGGGCTCGACCCCCAACTGGATCAGCTCGGCGGCCATCTGGTGGGCCCGTTCGCCTGTGTTCTCATACATGAAGCGGCCGGTGTCCGTGATCAGCCCCACGTACAGTGCCTCGGCGATCGCCCGGGTGGGAGAGACTCCGAGGCGGTGCATGAGGTCCCACACGATTTCGGCCGTACACGACGCCGCCGGTTCGACCAGGTTGACCGTCCCGAACATCGTGTTGTCGTGGTGGTGGTCGATGTTGACCGTGTGCATCCCGGGGTGGCGGAACGCCTCAGCCGCGTTGCGCTCGAGGTTCCCGCAGTCCAGAAAGACCACGGTTCGCTCCGCCAGGTCCTCCGGAGGCGAGGTGAGCAGGCCGTCGGTGTCAAGGAACCGGTACTCGCGGGGCAAGGGCAGCTCCCGCTCATCGATGAATGGCCGGCAGTCCTTGCCCAGGGCCGTGAGGACATGGGTCATCGCCACCAGCGATCCGAGCGCGTCCCCGTCCGGGTTCTCGTGTGTGACCGCGATCAGCTTCTCGGCGGCCCGTAGCTCCTGAAGTACCTGCTCGCGCCCCGAGCGGCGACCATTCTCAGCCATCGGACTCCGACTCGTCCAGGAGTTCGGAGATCCGCATCCCCCGGTCGATCGACTCGTCGTACTGGAAGGAGAGCGCCGGCGTGTGCTTCAGCGAGAGCTCGCTGGCGATCCGGCCCTGGAGGTACCCGTGCGCCGACTCGAGCCCCTGGAGCGTCTCCGCCCGCTCGGGCTCCTGGCCCAGCACGCTCACGAATACGCGGGCGTGCCTGAGGTCTGGGCTGGTCTTGACTCCGGTGACGGTCACAAATCCGATCCGTGGATCCTTCAGTTCCCTGGTGATCGCATCGCTGAGTACGGCCCGCAGTGCCTGATCAACGCGACGCATGCGGCCTGTGGCCATCCTAAACCTCTTTCGGAGAGGCGGCTGTCAGGACGCTGCTCACGGCTCGAGATCCTCCACCGAAGCGATGACGCGCTGGACTGCGACCCCGGCCGGGCAACGGTTCTCGAGCCAGCGCTCGACTCCGTCCGCCGCGGCCGACAGGGTGGATAGGGACCCCGAGGTCAGGGCGGCGGTCAACCGCGCTCGCTGCCACAGATCCTGATGGTCGACCTCGGCCACGGCCGCGCCCAGGCGGGTGTGGAGCTGAGCCTTGATGGATGACAATTCGCGGCGCTTGGTCTTGAGGCTTTCGGCCTCTGGGAAGTGCAGGTCGATCACGAGCAGGGCGACAAAGCCGCTCGCGCTCATGACGGACGGAACGCCACCCTGACTACGAGAGTTCGCGCTCGACCTGCCGCGTGGCGAACGTCTCGATCACGTCGCCCTCCTTCACGTCGGCATAGTCGCGCAACACGATTCCGCAGTCGAACCCGGCCGCGACCTCGCGGACGTCGTCGTTGAAACGCCGCAGGCTGGCGATCTCGCCCTCGTAGATGACCGTGCCGTCGCGGATCAGGCGCATCCGCGAGCCCCGGGTCACCTTGCCGTCGAGCACGTGACAGCCGGCGATCGTGCCGACCCGGGAGGCTCGGAAGAGCTGCCTGATCTCGGCCGTGCCGAGCGTCTCCTCGACCTCCTCGGGCACGAGCATGCCCTGCATGGCGTCGCGGAGCTCCTCGATCGCCCGGTAGATGACCGAGTAATGGCGGATCTCCACGCCCTCGCGCTCGGCCACCGAGCGAGCATCGCCGACTGGGCGCACCCCGAAGGCGAGGATGACCGCGTCCGACGCGGCGGCCAGCATCACGTCCGACTCGGTCACGCCACCCACCGCGGCCCTGATCACGTTCACCGCCACCTCGTCCTGGGGAAGCTTGGCGATCTCGTCCTGGATGGCCTCGAGCGACCCGGCCACGTCGGCCTTGAGCAGCAGGTTCAGCTCCTGGGCACCGCTCTTGAAGATGTCCTCCAGCGAGACCTTGCGACCCGCCTGACGGGCCAGCGCCTCGCGCTGGAGCCGGGTCGAGCGCTCGGTGGCCAGCTGGCGCGCCCGGCGGTCGTTCTCCACCACCCGGACGTGCTCGCCCGCCTCGGGGACGCCGTCGAAGCCCAGGATCTCAACCGGCTCGCCCGGCTCGGCGCCGCGGACCCGGGTGCCGACGAAGTCCTGCATCGCCCGGACGCGGCCCCAGTGGGCTCCGGCCACCAGCGCGTCGCCCACCTCCAGCGTGCCCCGGGAGATCAGCACGGTGACCACCGGGCCCCGGCCCGGATCGAGCTTTGACTCGATCACCGTCCCCGACGCCGGCGCGTTCGGGTTGGCCCGCAGCTCCTCGAGCTCGGCCATGACGAGGATCGTCCCCAAAAGGTCGTCCAGCCCTTCCCTGGTCTTGGCCGAGACGTCGACGAACTCGGTCTCACCTCCCCACTCCGCGGGCTGGAGACCGAGGTTGGTCATCTCAGTCCGCACTCGGGTGGGATCGGCTCCCTCTTTGTCGATCTTGTTGACCGCCACCAGGATCGGGACGTCGGCCTCCTTGGCGTGGTCGACGGCCTCCTGGGTCTGAGGCTTGACGCCGTCGTCGGCCGCCACCACGATCACCGCGATGTCGGTGACCTTGGCGCCGCGGGCGCGCATGGCCGTGAACGCCTCGTGGCCCGGGGTGTCCAGGAAGGTGATCGTCCTGCCATCGTGATGGACCTGGTAGGCGCCGATGTGCTGGGTGATGCCGCCCGCCTCGCCGGCGGCCACCTCGGTCTCTCGGATCGCGTCCAGCAGCGAGGTCTTGCCGTGGTCGACGTGGCCCATGATCGTGACCACCGGGGGGCGTAGGACGAGGTCGTCCTCGGCTGTCGGCGAAGACGGGCTCCTGCACCTCCTCCTCCTGGGTGTGGACGATCTCCACGTCCTTGCCCAACTCGGCGGCCAGGACGCCGATGGACTCGTCGGTCAGCGTCTGGGTGAGGGTCTTCATCTCTCCCAGCTCCATCAGCTTCTTCATGATCTCCGGGACGGTGCACGTCCAGGTACTCGGCCACCTCCTTGACCGTGGAGCCCGAGTTCACCCGGATGGCCGGATTCTCGATGACGGCCGTCTGAGCGGCCGGACGCGACTCGGCCTCTTCGTCGTACACGCCGCGCCGCCGCCGGCCGCGCCGCTGGCGCCGCGGGGGCTGGTTGGCTCGGCGGTCCTCCGCCCGGGGACCGGCGGGAGGCCTGGGAGTCGATCACCACTCGGCGGCGGCCGCCGGCCGAGCCGGGGGCGCGCTCGCCCTGGAGCGAGTCCCGGGTGGGCCGGCGATGATCTCCGCGAGCCGACGGCTGCGATGGCTGCGGAGCTGGAGTGTCGGGAGACTCTGGCCGACGGCGCCGTGGGCCTGGCCTCCGCCTGCGGACCGGGCTGGGCATCGGCCTTGATGGCGGGCGGGGCCTCGGCCTGGGCCGCCGGGCCGGGCTTTGATTCACCCGCCGGCTTCTGGGGTTGGCTGCCGGCGGCTCCGGAGGAGGGGGCGCCTGCCTAGGCGCCGTCGGCTGCCCGTTCGCCGAGCACGCGGAGGGCGACCTCCTCGTCCACGTTGGAGGAGGCGGCTTTCACCTCCACGCCGGCGGCCTGCAGGCGCTCCAGCAGCTCCTTGGCTGTGAGCCCGTGCTCCTTGGCTATCTCGTGAACGCGTCTGGCCATTTACTCGACAGTCGGCTCGACAGGCTGCGCCTCGGCCCCAGCGGCCTCGGCGCGGCAGTTTCAACATCGGTCTCAGCTTCTCCAGAGCCCTCCGCTGCTCCGCGAAAGGAGCTTCCTCGGGCGCGGAAGTGGCTTCCTCGGACACGGGACGGCCTCGAGGAGTCGGCTCCTGAGGCGACTCGTGAGCCAGCGCCTGGTGAGCCGGAGGCCGCAGTATCGCGAGCCCGGGCAGAGATGCGTTCGGACACCGGCGCCCGTTGGCCAGGATCGCCGCGCAGCGGCCGGCCTGGGCGTCGTCCTGGTCGTAGCCGGTCTCGGCCTCCTCGGCGGCGAACTCGGTCTCCGAGCGGATGTCCACTCGCCAGCCGGTCAGGCGCGCGGCCAGGCGGGCGTTCTGGCCCTCCCGGCCGATCGCCAGCGAGAGCTGGTCGTCGGGCACGATCACGGTGGCCTGCTTGCCGGCGTCGTCGACCAGCACCTCACGGACGCGGGCCGGGCGACAGCGCCTTGGCCACGAACCGGGCCGGCTCATCGTTGTAGGGAATGATGTCGATCTTCTCGCCGCGGAGCTCGGACACGACCATCCGGACGCGGGATCCGCGCGGGCCCACACAGGCGCCCACCGGGATCGACGCCGTCGACGTGGGAGACCACGGCGATCTTCGAGCGGTAGCCGGGCTCGCGGGCCACGCCGGTGATCTCGACCAGGCCGTCAGCGATCTCGGGCACCTCGAGCTCGAACAGCTGCTTGATCAGCTCGGGGTCCCGCCGGGACACGATGATGCTCGGCCCCTTGGTGGAGTTGGAGACCTCCTTGATCACGGCCTTGATCCGCTGCGAGTGGTCGTAGCGCTCGCCGTCCACCTGCTCTGACTTGGGCAGCAGCGCCTCGACACGCTCCCGGAGCTGGACCAGCGTGTAGCGGGAGTCGGACTGCTGGACGATCCCGGTGATCAGCTCGCCGACGCGGTCGCGGTACTCCTCGAACATCATGTCGCGCTCGGCCTCACGGATCCGCTGCAGGATCACCTGCTTGGCCGTCTGAGCGGCGATCCGGCCGAAGTCGTGCGGAGTGACGTCCTCAGTCTCGATCTGGTCCTCGTATTCCTTGAGCTTCTCCATGTCCAGCTCGGGCTCGGGCGGCTCGCGCAATTCGCCTGTCTCGGGATCGACCGTGGGCTCCTGGTCGACGGTGGCGTCGACCAGCAGGTGCTCCTCGAGCTCCGGCGGGATCTTCAGCTCCCACACCTTGAAGTCGCAGCTCTCGCGGTCCATCTCGACCTTGGCGTAGCGGGCCGCGCCGGGCGTCTTCTTGTAGGCCGACAGCAGCGCGTCCTCGAGCGCCTCCATCAGCTTCTCGGAGGAGATGTTCTTCTCGGCCGCCAGGCCTCGTACTGCTTCGAGGATCTCTCTGGACATGCTTCAGTCTCCCGGGATCAGGTTCGAGCGGGCGATCTGCTCATAGGGAATCGTGACCACGCCCTCGCTGGCCGCGATCGTCACGTCGCGCTCAGAGGCGCCCACCAGCTCGCCGGTCAGGCTCTTCTGTTCGCAGCTGGGCTCCCGCAGGCGCACCCTGGCCCGGCGGCCCAGAAAGCGGTTGTAATGCTGGGGCTTGGTCAGCGGCCGATCCTGGCCCGGGGAGGACACCTCCAGCGCGAATCGCTCGCGGTAGGGGGTCAGATGGCCTGAGACCCGCTCGCACAGCGCGAGCGTCACGCCGTCGGGATGGTCGATGAACAGACGGAGCGTGCTGCCGGAGACCTCCGCCAGCAGCACCTCGACGTCCGGCTCGCTCGCGGCCAGCCGGCTCTCAATCTCGGTCTGCAGGTCTGTCGGGGTCATGTGCTCCTCCATCTCTACACAAAAAAAGCGGGCGAGCGCCCACTTCCGGGTACTACTTCACCGGGAAGAGCCCGGCGCGTCTGAGGGCTCAGGTTAGCACTGCATTGGGGCGATCACGTTTGCGCGCGCCCCCCGTCGCGCGCCCCGTCGATCGCGTCTCGCGGGGCCGAAATTCGGCCCGCAAACCAGGAGCTTGGTCGAGAAAGTGGTCAGATAGTCCACTCAGTCGACCAGGCCCCCCTCCGCCGAGTTGGCTACGCCCCCGACCTCGCGGCCCGGGCCCGGGCCCGGTCGCGGTAAAGGCGGTAGTCGCGCCGTCCGGGCTGGAGGCAGGCGGCCAGCGCCAGCGGCTTGCGGGCCTCGGCGTGGCGCCCCAGCATCTGCAGGGAGCGGCCCAGGCAGAAGAGTGCGATAGTCGTTGGTCGGCGCCAGGGCGGCCACGGCCTCGAACTCGGCAGCGGCCTGCTCGTAGCGCTGGGCCCCGAACAGGGCGCGGCCCAGGGCCTCCCGGATCGATGTCTTGTCGGGCGCCAGGTCACGCGCTCGGGTCAGCGGGATCATGGCCTGGTGGTTGTGCCCGGCCTCGAGCAGCTCCGTCCCGCGTCGGAAGAGCTCGTAGACGTCCTCCATGACGAGCATTTTAGGCGGCGGGATTGGCCCCTCGCCCACCGCCGGGCCAGTGCCAGCGCGGCGGAAGCGCCCACCAGGCCCGGGCTCGGCCCAGCGGCCCCAGCCCCGTCCCCAGCGCGCGCCGCAACGCGCGCCGGCCCCCAGCGACCGGCCGCCGGCCGCTCCGCTGCGCTCGAGGCCGTATCTGGACAGACGCAGGGCGCGAACGTACGCCGCCGCCTCCGGCGAGAACGACAGCCGCTGCTCCAGGGCGGACAGGGTCGATGCCATCTCGAGCGGCCTCCCGCTCCGAGCGAACGCCCGCGAGAGCTCGCCGACCGGGTCATCATCGCTTCGGGCCCGGGTGAGCAGCGCCAGCAGCACCATCAGGCCGAGGATCGCCGCCGGCACGACCACGAGTCCGGACACGCCGGATCCCCGGGCCGTGGCGTGGCGAGCGCCGCCTCCCCGGCCGGACGTTCCCCCATTGACATCGTGGTGATGGCTCGGTGCCTTCGACGAGGCGGGGCCCACCGCGGCGCCCTTGGAGCGCACAGTCCGGGCCAGAGCCGGGTCTATACGCGGGGTGGGGTCAAAGCGGACCCAGCCGTAGTGGCTAAACCAGGCCTCGACCCAGGCGTGGGCGTCGAGGTCTGAGACCACCCAGCGGTGACCCGGCTGGTCGTACGTACCGGAGGTGAAGCCGACGGCCACGCGCGCGGGCACCCCGCCCATTCGGAGCAGCAGCGCCATCGCCCCGGCGAAGTGCTGGCAGTAGCCCAGCTTGTGGACGAACAGAAAGTCCTCCAGCGGGTAGCGAGAAGTCGGCGGCGTCTGGCTGTACCTGTACCCGTGAGCCAGATAGGCCAGGACGGCGCGGACGTATGCGTAGGGCGTGGCCGCGCCCCTCTCAAGCCGCTGGGCCAGGGTGTATACCCGGGCGTACGGCGAGGCCGCCAGGGTGGTCCCGGTCTCGCTGTTGGGGTTGAGGCTGGCTCCGAACGGAGGGAAGACCACCGGGATCGGCAAACCCAGATCAGGCAGGCTCAGCGCCAGGTAGTCCCGCTGGAGCGCAGCGGGATATGAGGTCCCGGCCCGCGCCAGCTGGCTCGGGGACGGGTTTGGCGCGTACACCCGCACCCGGTAGCTGGCTCCTTCCACGAGACGCCGCGATGAGACCCACGTCCCCGGGCTCGTCCCAGCCAGTACGCCTCCGGGAAGCGCTGTCGGGCGTGCCTTGGCGGACCCGGACGCGATCACCTTGCTCGTGGACATGGCGTCGAGAGTGACCTGGAGCGTCTGGCTCCAGCGCCGTACCGACGCCGCGCTCACGTCCGTCTGCCACGGGGTCGTCACGGGAGCACGGGCGTCGACCCATCCCTGACCGTTGAACACGTCCAGGTTCTCGGCCTTCCAGTAGTCGCCATGGGAGGCCTGGACCTCCAGGACGGCCTGGCCGGTGTGGGGCCAGTGGAGCGGCCCATAGCCCTGGGTCCAGTTGAACGATTCGACCCCGCCCGGGGCCAGGCTGGCGGCCAGCTGGCGGTAGTTGATCCAGGCGTGGTGGCGATCCAGCGCTGGAGCGAGACCCACCGCTACGGCGACGGCCAGACCGCACGCGGCCAGCACACTGCCCAGGCGCCGGCCTTCAATTCGGTCGCCCCAGACGAAGGCCACGACCAGCGCGAACAGGAGCGCCCCCTCCAGATACGGGCTGCGGGGGCGAAGCGCCGTGGCCGGGATGACGGCCAGTGCCACCAGCGGCAGCGCCGCTCCGGCGCGACGGAGAAGTCCCAGCCGCCGGGGCACGAACGTGAGCACCAGCGCGGCGTCCAGCAACAGGATCATCGCCCCGAGGAGGAGCGTGACCCTGACCCAGTCGTTGATCCCCGCGTAGGGGACGTTGATCTGCGGCAGCGCGCTGAGCCCGTCGCCGATGGCTCCGACGCTCAGCGCCACGCGGAGATGAAAGACCCACTCGAGCGGGAGCCCGGCGATGGCGAACGCGGCCCATAGGCCGAGGACGAACGCGACCACGGCCAGCCAGCGGCGCAGCCGGGCCAGCAGCGGACCAACGACCGCCAGCGCCGCGCTCAGCGCCAGCAGGCCGAATAGGCGACCAAAGGCGCCGCCCGATAGCAGCGTGTCCCAGCGCAGAATGCCGTACAGGGCGAGGGCGCCAAACGCGCCCACCTGGACGCTGATCCGCTCTCGGCGGGGGACCGACGTCGGCCCGGCGATCGCCGGCGGCGCGGCGCCACCGGGCAGGACAGCCACCTGAACCGTGTTCATGCCCGGCCGATCCTCACGCCGCCCGCTCCGCTCTCCTCCGCCGCCGACCGGCCCCAATCACGAACCCCACGCATCCAGAGACCTCGAAGCTGGGCGACTGCGGGCGGGCCCCGGCAAGCTCCCGCGGCAGCACCAGGACCAGCCCCACGCGCCACTCGGGGGCCACCGGCGGCTCTCGGAGCGCGCGGGCGGCGACGTAGAAGATCGTGCCCGATCGGCGGCTCGGTCCCAGCACCGGCATCAGCGCGTCCGCCCCGCCCCCCACCAACGCCAGGCGCGCATGGGCGTCGGGCCACGCGGCCAAATCCCGGCCCACGTGCAGCGGCCGCCGCTGGCCGGGGAGCAGCAGGTCGCACCCGTCCTTACGCGCCAGCTCCAGAGTCAAGGAGGCGGCCGCCCGCACGGCCGCGTCCAGCAGCGCCTCGGGACCCGAGCCCCGGGCGTCCAGGACGACGAGCGGACCGCTGTCGCCGTCGGGCAACAGGCGTCGTTCCAGCAGGCCAGCCCCGCGAGCGACCGCCGGCCAGTGGATGCGAGAGGCCGGGGTGCCCGGCCGGTAGTGCCGCAGGCCGTCGAGCTCGGCGGCCCCGGTGGGCTCAGGGGTTACCACCGCCCCGGCGCTGTGGAGCTCCGGGTGTCCTCCGGCCTCTCGCCAGCTGACGCGCTCGGTTCTGGGTAGGACCAGCAGCTCCTGGGCCGGGGCCGCGCACCGGCTGACGCTCTCGGCCAGACCGAGCTGGTCGGTCAACAGCAGGTGCGGCGTGGGCAGCGTGATCCGCCCGCGTCTGGGGAACCGAGAGAGGACGCGGAGCTCGATCTCTCGCGCTCTGGACGAGGAGATTGCGATCGCTCCTCCGGACAGAGGGTCGTGGATCTGGGCGCCCGGGAGCCCGAGGGTGCCCCGAATCTGGATCCGGGCCTCCACTGGCTGCTCTTCGAGCACCCGATCGACGTCCAGCAGCCGGGAGATCCGGACGGCCCGGCCGGCCAGCCGGATCCAGACCTGTGTCAGCCCGGCCAGCGCCAGGAGGGCTGCCGCGGGGACAAACAGGGTCGAGGCCTCGAAGGCCAGCGCGGCGAGCAGCAATCCCACGCCGGCGATCACCACCGCGAGCGCTCGGCGCACGTTCTTTACCCGGTTCGCCGGGTCATCACAGTGCCCTGATCGAGGCCAGCGCGTCGGCGACCACGTCCTCGGCCTGACCGGCCATCGCTCCCGGAGCGAGCACGAGCCTGTGGGCCAGGACCGGCCGAGCGAGCATCTGGACGTCGTCGGGCAGGGCGTGGTCGCGTCCCCGCAGCATCGCATGAGCCTTGGCCGCCCGGAGCAGCATCAGCCCGGCCCGGGGGCTGGCCCCGAGGTCCACCCGCGGATCCTCCCGGGTCCGCCACACGAGCTGGACCACGTAGTCGCGCAGCGCCTCGGAGGCGTGCACCCCCGAGGCCACGTCCTGGGCGGCCAGCACCTCGGCCGCGTCGGTCACCGGTTCGAGCGTGAGCACGCGGTCGCCCGCCTGGTGGGAGGCCAGCATCCCGGACTCGGCTTCTCGTGAGGGGTACCCCAGGGAGATACGGACCATGAACCGGTCGACCTGCGCCTCGGGGAGGGGGTACGTGCCCTCGTACTCGATTGGGTTCTGGGTCGCCAGCACCATGAACGGACGGGCCAGTTCGTGCGTGGTGGCGTCGACCGTGACCCGCCGCTCCTGCATGCACTCCAGGAGTCCGGACTGGGTCTTGGGCGAGGCTCGGTTGATCTCGTCCACGAGCACGATGTTGGCGAACACCGGCCCGGGCCGGAACTGAAAGTGCTGCTCGCGCTGGAGATAGACGTTGGTGCCCACCACGTCGGCGGGCAGGAGGTCAGACGTGCACTGAATCCGGGCGAACGAGGCGTCGACCGACCGGGCCAGCGCCCGGGCCAGCGCGGTCTTCCCAACCCCCGGGTAGTCCTCGACCAGGACATGCCCCTCGGCGAACAGGGCCACCAGCAGGTGGTCCAGCGTCTCGGGACGGATCTGAACCGCCCGGGAGACGTTCTCCGCGAGCCGGCGAGCGAGCGCTGCCGCTGCCTCAAACTCCGGCGGCGCTGCGCGAGTGTGGTCTTGCGCCTCCATCCATCCGCCTCTCTCGTAGTCGCTGCACTTCGTCCAGCACCGCGTCGGCCACGACGACCTTGCGCCCCCGAGCCACGTGCCGCTCGCCGTCGGCGGTCAGGATCACCACCTCGTTGTAGTCGACATCGAAGCCGATGTCAGGTCGCGAGATGTCGTTCACCACAACCGCGTCCAGTCCCTTGCGCTCCAGCTTCGACCGGCCGTAGGAGACCGCGTCTGCGCCGTGTTCCGCCGCGAAGCCAACCAGGATCTGCCCCGGACGCCGCTGAGCGGCCAGGGCGCTGAGGATGTCCTCGGTGGGCTCGAGCTTGATCGGCGGCGGGGTCCCGTCGTCCTTCTTGAGCTTGTCCTGAGCCGGAGCCGCCGGGCGGAAATCGGCCACGGCAGCGGCCATGACAAGGACGTCGGCCGACGGGAACTCCTTTCCGCAGGCCGCCGCCAGTTCCTCCGCCGTGTCCACCCGCACGACCCTGGCCCCGGCCGGCTCGGGGACTGAGAGCGGGGCCGAAATCAGCACGACCTCGGCCCCCCGGGCCAGAGCGCGCTCGGCCAGGGCGACGCCCATCCGTCCCGAGGAGCGGTTGCCGATGTAGCGCACGCTGTCGATCGGCTCCCGGGTCCCCCCGCGGTGACCAGCACCCGGAGCCCGTCCCATTGTGTCGAGGCCTGCAGGTGTGATTCACATACCCTCAGGAGCTCGGCCGGCTCCGCCAGACGGCCCAGCCCATGCTCTCCGTGGGAGGCCAGCTCGCCCTCCGACGGCGGGATGATGGTGACCCCGCGCCGACGCAGCAGCTCAACGTTGTCCTGGGTGGCCCGGTGGCTGTACATGCGGTCGTTCATGGCCGGCGCCACCAGCACAGGACAGCCGGCGGCCAGGGCCGCCGCCGTCAGGAGGTTGTCTGCGTGCCCGTGGGCCAGCTTGGCGATCGTGTTGGCACTGGCCGGGGCCACCAGGTACAGGTCGGCCCGCTGGACCAGGGCCAGGTGGCTGATGGGGAGCCGGTCGGGCAGCGGCTCACCCGGATAGGCCCCGCGGAGCGGATCCGCCTCGAACTCGCCCACCAGCACGGGAGCACCCGTGATCGCTTCAAACGACGCTCGGCCCACGAAATGAAGGCTGGCGTCGGTCTGGACAACCCGGACCGTGTGCCCGGCCTTGACGGCCAGTCGCGCCGTCTCCAGAGCTTTGTAGGCCGCGATCCCGCCGCTCACGCCAAGGAGCAAACGAGCCATCGCGGGTCCTCCGAAAGCCCTACCGGTAGTGGTACTTGAGCTTGCCCTGAGCCACTTCCTCGAGGGCGATCGTGAGGTAGTTCTTGGACCGTGTGTCAACCATCGGCGGGGGGAACTCATCAAAGGTTCCCTCACCCAGGTTGTGGTAGTAGGAGTTGATCTGGCGGGCGCGCTTCGCGGCCACGATCACGCTCGCGTAGTCGGAGTCCACATGGTCCAGCAGCTTGTCGATACGGGGTGAGATCACGGGAACGTCCTTTTCCTTTGGGTTCCCACAGCGTAGCGGCCGGGGGGCTCCTCGCCTACCGGTAGAGCTCCTCCTGCACGATCCCCACCAGCTCGTCGGTCGCTTCCTCGAGTCTGTCGTTGACCACCACGTGGCTGAACTCGTCGGCCGCCTGGAGCTCGCGCTCGGCCGTGGCCAGCCGGGCCTGGACCTGCTCCGGGCTGTCGGTCCCGCGGCCGACGAGCCGGGTGCGGAGCGCCTCCTTGGACGGCGGAGCGATGAATACCGCCACCGCCTCGGGCATTGCCGCGCGGACCTGCCGGGCGCCCTGGAGCTCAATCTCCAGCACGACGGGAGTGCCGGACCGGAGCCGACGATCGACCTCGTCCCGGAGCGTCCCGTAGCGGTTCTCCGAGTAGTCGGCGTGCTCCAGGAACTCTCCATTCCGCACCGCGGCCTCGAACTGATCGGGGCTCATGAAGTGGTAGTCGACGCCATCGCGCTCGCCGGGTCTGGGGGGACGGGTGGTCGCCGAGACGGTCAGCTCGAGTCCGGGCAGCCGCTCCCGCAGACCCCTGATCAACGTCCCCTTCCCGACCCCCGAGGGGCCCGTGATCACGAATACCCTGGCCACGGCCGGGGGGTTGGAGCGCGAACGCTCAGCGCCGGCGCATTAGCGCCACCAGCTCCCGCCGCTGGCGCTCCGACAGGCCCCCCACCGTCTTGCTCGGCGAGATCTTGCACTGGGTGAGGATCTTGTTCACCTTCACGCGCCCGTACTTGGGCACGGCCAGCAGCAGGTCGAACACCTTCGCGGTCTCAAGGTACGCGGGCGGGGACAGCAGCAGCTCGTCGATCGGCTGGCGTCCCCCCTTCAGATCCCGCTTGAGCTTGGCCCGGCGCGTCCGGATGTCATTGGCCCGAGCCAGTGCCTCCATCCGCTGCAAATACGACCGTTCTGGGGCCATTGCCGGCTTGGCAAGCTGTTCGGTGACCGACGGCATGCGCGGCGACTATACATCTTGGCGCTGGACGATCAAGACAAATTCGACGAATTCGCCTGAAGCTCAACCTGAGGTCGAGCATTGTCGAGCCTGGTTGCGACGATCGCCCCGGTTTACAGGGGGTTTGGAGCCAACATCGTGGGCCGTGTCGGGCTCTTAAACGACTCGCGGAGACGGCCCGCTGGCGGTCGCGCGGGCGTAAATCTGCCTCCCGTTGCCGCAGATTCGGAGCCTATATACAAGAACCGCCGCGGCGCAGGCGCTCACACCGGGCTCGAAAGTCCGCTATTTGCGCGCAGAAGGTCCAGTTCAGCGGCAATCCTCAGGCCCGCGGCGGGATCGCGGAAGCTCTCAGTTCCGACGGCCACAAGCGTCGCTCCGGCGCTGATCAGGTCAAGCGCGTCGCGTCCCCGGGCGACCCCTCCCATCCCCACCACCGGGACTCGGACCGCGTGGGCCACGGCCTCAACCTGGGCCAGCGCGATGGCCCGGACAGCCGGCCCTGAGACCCCGCCGGTCCGTCCTCCCAGCCAGGGCTGAGCGGTGGCCGGGTCAAGCGCCATCCCGCGCAGCGTGTTGATCAGCGAGAGTGCGTCCGCACCCGAGTCCTCGCCCGCCCTGGCCACGGCCACGACGTCGCCGGCGTTGGGAGAGAGCTTGGCGATCAGCGGTTTGTCGGTCAGGGACCGCACCCGGGCCAGGAGCGCTCCCAGCTCCTGAGGATCGGCGCCCATGACCATCCCGGTCTCCACGTTCGGGCAGGACACGTTGAGTTCTAGCGCGGCGATCTCCGGGCGGTCTGAGCACGCCGCCACCAGGTGGGCCACCTCCTCCGGGCTGAAGCCCATCACGTTGACGATCAGTGGGACTCCGAGCGTCGCCAACTCCGGGAGGTCCTCGGCCAGGAACCTGTCGATGCCCTTGTTGGGCAGCCCGATCGAGTTCATCAGCCCACCCGCCAGCTCCCACAGCCGCGGGGGAGGGTTGCCCGCCCGGGGCTCCACGGTCACGGTCTTGGATACGAAAGCGGCGAACGGGAAGCGCTCGCTCAGCTCCTGGCCGAACGCCTGCCGGGCGGCCAGCGCGTCGAAGGTGCCCGAGGCGTTGACGACCGGATGCTCCAGCTCCAGCCCGCAGAAGGAGACGGTCAATGCCCGGCTCCCGGGACCAGCGCAGTGTCAAGGTCGCCGGCGTCCAGCACCGGGCCGTCCAAGCACAGCCGCACGTAGCCGGTGCGGGTCGGGACCACGCAGCCGAAGCACGCCCCGAACCCACAGGCCATCCCCGACTCCAGCGCCAGCTGGGCCGGGATCCCGAGGTCGGCGCACTGCCGGCGGACCGCCTCGAGCATCGCCGGAGGGCCGCAGGCGTAGACCTCGCACCGCCGCTCGCCGCGGCCGAGCTCGTCGGCCAACAGCGCAGTGACCGGTCCGTGATGACCGGCCGAGCCGTCATCGGTGGCCACTCGGGCGCCCGAGAGCAGCGCGGCGCTCTGGGCGCGGCCCTGATCGCGGAAGCCGAGCAGCACCGGGATCTCGTGTCCGAGCCCGTCCTGCCAGATGGCCAACGGGGCGATGCCGACACCACCTCCCACGAGCACGGGCTGGCGACCATCGCGCGGGGGCGCGAAACCACGACCGAGCGGCCCCACGAGCATCAGGCCGTCGCCGCGCTGGAGTTCGCACAGACGCTTTGTGCCCGGGCCCACGTCCTCGACCAAGAACTGCAGCTCGTTGGTCCCGGCAGGCCCTCGCAGCACGCTGAAGGCCCGCGGCAGGAACGGGCGCTCACCGTCTCCCCCGCCCCACCGCTCCGCTGCGGCGATCATGTAGAACTGCCCGGCCACCGGGCGCGGTCCGCCCGGATCGTCGACCGTCAGAACGACGTACGGGCCGTAGCTCCGTCGCTCGATCACCGGCACCGCGCGGCGGCCGAACGGCGCATGGACTCGGTGCTCAGTCAACCTCTCGATCGTGCTCAACCGACCACCGGGGTGGAGGCGTGGATCTCCTGGAGGGAGATCACCTCGGGCGGCCCGCGGCGGGCGGCCGCGATCGCCCGGGCCGCCGCCATCGCCCCCGCCATCGTGGTGATGCAGGGGATGCCGCGGGAGATGGCCGCGGTGCGGATCTCGTAGCCGTCGGTCCGCGCCCCGGTGCCCACAGGGGTATTGACAACGAGGTCGACCTCCCCGTCCTCGATCCAGTCCACGACATGGGGCGAGCCCTCTCCGATCTTGTTGATCTCCTGCGTGGGGATCCCCATCCTGCGGATCGCCTGGGCCGTCCCCCGCGTGGCCACAATCCGGAACCCGAGGCCATGGAGGACGGTGGCCACGCCCGTGGCCGCCGGCTTGTCGCCGTCGGCCACGGTGATGAACGCGGTGCCGCCGCTGGGCAGCTGCGCCCCCGCCGCCGCCTGGGCCTTGGCGAAGGCGGTCGGAAAGTCGCGGGCGATGCCCATGACCTCGCCGGTGGAGCGCATCTCCGGCCCGAGCAGCGCATCCGACCCGGCGAACCGATTGAAGGGCAGCACGACCTCCTTGACGCACACATGCCCGTTGGTCGTGTCCGCAGGCAGCCCGAGGTCGGCCAGCCGCTCCCCAAGCAGGACGCGGCAGGCCAGCTTGGCCAGCGGGATCCCGATCGCCTTGGACACGAAGGGCACCGTGCGTGAGGCGCGCGGGTTGGCCTCGATCACGTGCAGTCCGTCGGCGCCGTGGATCGCGAACTGGACGTTGAGCAACCCCACGACCCCCAGCGCCCGAGCGATGCCCTCGGTCTGCTCCCGGATCTGGGCCACCATCTCCTCACCGAGCGCGTGGGGCGGCAGTACGCAGGCCGAGTCGCCCGAATGGATCCCGGCCTCCTCGACGTGCTGCATGACCCCCGCCACCCACACCTCCTCCCCATCGCAGAGCGCGTCCACGTCGACCTCGATCGAGTCCTCCAAGAAGCGGTCCAGGTAGATGCTGGCCCCGGCGGCGGTGCCGACGCGCTCCAGGTAGTCACGAAGGCCGCCCTGGTCGTAGACGATCTCCATCGCCCGGCCGCCGAGCACGTAGCTCGGCCGGACCAGGAGCGGGAAACCGACCTCCGACGAGCGCTCCAGAGCTTGCTCGGGGGAGCCGGCCGTCGCATATGGAGGCGCCTTGTAGCCGAGCCGATCCAGAAGCTCGCCGAACCGCGACCGGTCCTCGGCCAGGTCAATCGCGTCGATGCTCGTGCCCAGGATCGGCACGCCGGCCTCGTGCAGGCCCGCGGCCAGCTTGAGGGGGGTCTGCCCGCCGAACTGAACCACGACGCCCTCCGGCTGCTCGAGCTCACACACCGCCAGGACGTCCTCGAGCGTCAGCGGCTCGAAGTACAGCCGGTCGGAGGTGTCGTAGTCCGTGGACACGGTCTCCGGGTTGCAGTTGACCATGACCGCGTCTCGGCCGGACTCGCGCACGGTCTGAACGGCGTGCACGCAGCAGTAGTCGAACTCGATTCCCTGACCGATCCGGTTTGGGCCCGAGCCGAGGATCACCACGCTCGGCCGGTCTGCTCGGGCCACCTCGTGGGCCTTGGCCTCCCCGCGAACCGGGCGCTCCCAGCTCGAGTAGTAGTACGGCGTCTGGGCCGCGAACTCGGCCGCGCACGTGTCCACGGCCTTGAACGTTCGCTCCGCCTCGGGCGGGTGGTCACCGTCGGTCACCAGCTCGGCCAGCTCGCTGAGGAACCACCTGTCGATGGCGGTCCGCCGCTCGAGCTCGTCGATCTCCGTTCCCCGGCGCAGGGCCTCGAGCACCAGGTCGAACCGCTCGGCCCCGGGCTGCTCGAGCTGGTCCAGCAGCGCAGCCCGGTCCTCGGGTGGCTGGGCCACGCTGTCCAGCTCCCGCGAGCGCAACGCCTTGGCGAACGCCTGCTTGAAGGTCCGCCCGATCGCCATCGCCTCCCCCACCGACTTCATGTGGGTGGTCAGCCCGGCCTCGGCCCCGGGAAATTTCTCAAACGCGAACCGGGGCCATTTGACCACGCAGTAGTCGATCGCCGGCTCGAAGCTGGCGGGAGTGGCCTTCGTGATGTCGTTGGGGATCTCCTGAAGCGTGTAGCCGACGGCCAGCCGGGCAGCGATCTTGGCGATCGGGAATCCGGTGGCCTTGCTGGCCAGAGCGCTGGAGCGGGACACGCGCGGGTTCATCTCGATGACCACGATCTCGTCGGTGTGGCGGTTGACGGCAAACTGGACGTTGGATCCTCCGGTCTCCACGCCCACGGCTCGGATCACCGTGATCGCCTGGTCCCGAAGCAGCTGGTACTGCTTGTCGGTCAACGTCTGCTGCGGGGCCACGCACACGCTGTCGCCCGTGTGGACACCCATCGGGTCGAGGTTCTCAATCGAGCACACGATCACCACGTTGTCCGCGCCGTCGCGCATTACCTCGAGCTCAAACTCGCCCCAGCCCAGGACAGACTCCTCCAGCAGCACCTGACCGATCGGCGACGCGGCCAGACCCCGCCCCACGACGGCCCTCAGCTCCTCCTGACAGCGCACGACCCCGCCGCCCGTCCCGCCGAGTGTGAACGCCGGCCGGACGATGAACGGCAGCCCGAGCTCCTGCGCCGCGGACTGCGCCTCGTCGAGCGTGTGGGCGATCATGCTCCGGGGCACACGCAGCTCGGCCTGAGTCATCGTCTCCCGGAAGCGCTCGCGATCCTCGGCCCGGTCGATCGCCTCGTAGTCCGCTCCGATCAGCTCGACGCCGAAGCGCTCGAGCGTCCCGTCCTCATACAGGGCCTTGGAGAGGTTGAGCGCGGTCTGACCGCCGAGCGTGCCGAGCAACGCGTCGGGCCGCTCGCGCTCGATCACCTGGGCCACCGTCGCGGGGAGCAACGGCTCGATGTACGTCGTGGTCGCTATCTCGGGGTCGGTCATGATCGTGGCCGGGTTGGAATTGACCAGCACGACCTCGTACCCCTCCTCGATCAGCACCCGGCAGGCCTGGGTGCCCGAGTAGTCGAACTCGGCCGCCTGCCCGATCACGATCGGCCCCGACCCCAGCAGCAGAATCTTGTGGATGTCGTCGCGACGGGGCATCAGGCGGTGCCTCGTGAGGGGGTTTGGGAAGAAAGCGTTCCTATTGATGCCTTTCTTCCCACATCGCCCGCGGGGCGGACTGGATCGCTGCGATCGCCCACGATCTCGCCGATGAACCGGTCAAACAGATGCAGCGCGTCGTGGGGACCCGGCCCGGCCTCGGGGTGGTACTGAACGGTCGCGCCCTGGACGTCGCGCAGAGCCAGACCCTCGACGGTCCGGTCGTAGAGGTTGAGGTGCGTGAGCTCGGCCGTGCCGAAGTCGGTCTCCCACCGCACGGCCTGATCGTGGTCGATCGTGTGCGAGCCGTCGGGGCCCACAACCGCGAAGCCGTGGTTCTGGCTCGTGATCTCAATCCGGCCGCTGACCAGGTCCTTGACCGGGTGGTTGGCCCCGCGATGGCCGAACGGCAGCTTGTAGGTGTCAAGACCGACGGCCCGGCAGAGCAGCTGATGGCCGAGGCAGATCCCGTACACGGGCAGCTGGCCGATCAGCTCCCGCACCGTCGCCACGATGTAGCCCAGCGCGGCTGGGTCGCCGGGGCCGTTGGCCAGGAAGATCGCGTCGGGCTGACTCGCCCGCAGCTCGTCGGCTGTGGCCGTGCACGGATGGAGCTCGACGGTCGCGCCCCGGGCCCGAAGGTTGTCCACGATCGAGCGCTTGACCCCGGTGTCGATCATCGCGATCCGGGGCCCGCCGGACTCTCCGACGGGCTCCAGCGTCACGGTCCGGGGCGGCGTCACCTCCCGGGCCAGGTCGCGACCTGACATCTCGGGCTCGGCCAACATCACCTCGCGCGCCTGCACCTCGGACACCTCGCCCCCGAACACGCCGCCTCGCATCGCTCCCCGGTCGCGGATGTGGCGGACCAGAGCCCGCGTGTCGACGTCGCTGATCGCCGGGATCCCGGCCTCGGCCAGCCAGGCCAGCCAGCCGTCGTGATCGTGATCCACGGCCGCGCGCATGATCGCCGCGCGGGCGTGGACCCGGTCGGATTCCATCGCCGCCTCGGACACCCCGTAGTTACCGATCATCGGGAAGGTGAACGTGATCAGCTGACCGGCGTAGCTGGGGTCGGTCATCGACTCCTGGTAGCCCGACATCGAGGTCGTGAAGACCATTTCCCCCACCGCGTCTCCCTCAGCAGCACAGGCCAGGCCGTCAAATCGCGTGCCGTCCTCCAGCAGGACGTACGCCGGACGCCGGGCTCTCATCGGGGGGCAGCCGCCTCTACCAGTACCCGCTCTCGGAAGGCCACCAGCCCCGCGGCCACGGTCAGCGCGACCTTGCCGTGGAGCTTGCGGCCATGGAAGCAGCAGTTCTCGGATCGGCTGACGTAGCCGTGGGCCCCGACCTCAAAGCTGGCGTCCAGGTCCACGACGACCAGATTGGCCGGCTGGTCGGGCCCGATCTGAGGCGTGGGCAGACCGTAGAGCGCGCCGCCGGCGCTCATCCGCTCGACGACCACCTCCAGCGGGAGCTCGCCCGGGAGCACGAGCTCGGTGAACAGGGCGGCGAACGCCGTCTCCAGGCCGGTGCTCCCCATCGCCGCCTGCTCGAACGGCACCTCCTTCTCATGGCGGGCGTGCGGCGCGTGGTCGGTGGCCACGCAGTCGATCACCCCGCTGCGCAGAGCCGCCACCAGGGCCCGCCGATCGCGGTCGGCCCGGAGCGGAGGGTTGACCTTGAACCGGCTGTCCAGCGTGCGGACCATGTCCTCGGTCAGGGTCAGGTGGTGGGCCGTGACCTCGGCGCTCACCCTCAGCCCGGCCTGCTTGGCCTGCTCGACCGCCTGCACCGACTCGACGGCGGACAGGTGCTGAAAGTGCATCCGGGCGTCCTCGTAGCCGGCCAGCGCGGCGTCGCGGGCGATCATCGTCGACTCAGAGACAGACGGGATGCCGGCCATCCCGAGACGGGCGGAAATGGCGCCCTCGTGCATGACGCCGTCGCCGGACAGCTCAGGGTCCTCCTCGTGGAGGGCGATCACCCCGCCGCACAGGCGCTGATAGGCCAGGGCCTTGCGGAGCATCCCCGCCGAGACCACAGGCTTGCCGTCGTCGGTGAACCCGAGCGCGCCCGACTCCCGTAGGGCGGCCATCTCGGTCAGCTCGGTCCCCTTCAGCCCCCGCGTGATCGCGGCCAGGAAGCCAACCGGAACCCGGGCCTCGCGCTGCGCCCGGTCGGTCAGAGACCCGAGGATCGCGTCCTCGTCCACCACCGGGTCGGTGTTGGGCATCGCGATCACGGCGCAGAACCCGCCCGCGGCAGCGGCCGCGGTCCCGGAGGCGATGTCCTCCTTGTACTCCTGTCCCGGGGTGCGCAGATGGACGTGGGGGTCCACGAAGGCCGGGAACACGTGCTTGCCGGTCGCGTCGAACACCTCGCCGTCGTCGGGAGCGGCCAGCGACCCGGACGGGGCCAGCTCGGCGATCTGGCCCCCGCGGATCAGGACATCGCGGGAGTCGTCCAGGTCGGTCCGTGGATCCACCACCCGGCCCCCACGAATCAGCAGGTCGGCTCCGGGGCGCTCGGGCCCGAACAGCCGGCTCATGCCGCCACCGCCAGCAGCGGCGAGCCGACGAGCAGCTCGTACAGGACCGCCATCCGCACCGCCACCCCGGCCTTGACCTGCTCGCCGATCAGGGCCTGCGGGGAGTCGATGGCCGCGGCCGAGAGCTCGATGCCCCGGTTGACCGGGCCTGGGTGCATCAGCAGCTGGCGCGGGTGCAGCCGTGATGTGTCCACCTGGTAGCAGGCCGCGTACTCACGGAGCGAGGGCACGAACGCCTCGCGCATTCGCTCCTGCTGCATCCGCAGGACGTAGACCACGTCGGCCTCGGGGAGCCTGTCCAGTGTGACCTCGGCCCGGCAGCCCAGGGCCTCGATCCCCCGGGGCAGGAGCGTGGGCGGCCCGCAGACGGTGACCTGCGCCCCCATCCGCTGCAGCGCCAGGATGTTGGACCGAGCCACGCGCGAGTGCAGCACGTCGCCCACTATCCAGATCTGGACCCCATCCAGCGCCCCCAGGCGCCGCCGGAGCGTGAACACGTCCAGCAGGGCCTGCGTGGGGTGCTCGTGCTTCCCGTCGCCCGCGTTGATCACCGACGCAGGAGTCCATCCGGCCACGAGCTGGGCGGCGCCGGCATGGGGCGAGCGGATCACGATCGCCGCCGGGTCGTAGGCCGACAGCGTGTGCACCGTGTCCTTGAGCGACTCGCCCTTCTCCACGCTTGAGCCAACCGACTTGATGTTGACCACGTCGGCACTCAGGCGCTTGGCGGCCAGCTCAAAGCTTGAACTGGTCCGCGTCGAGGCCTCGTAGAAGAGGTTGACCACGGTCCGGCCGCGGAGCGCGGGGACCTTCTTGATCTCGCGGCCCGACACCTCGGCGAAGGACTCGGCTCGGTCCAGGATCCGCTCGATCGCCGGCCGGTCCAGGTCGTCGATGGAAATCAGATGCCTCATGCGGCGGCCCTCCTGGGCGGGGCAGGACCAATCGTCACCTCGTCCCGCCCGTCGATCTCCGCCACATGGACGTTCACCCGCTCCTCCTGCGAGGTCGGGAGGTTCTTGCCGACATAGTCGGGGCGGATGGGGAGCTCGCGATGCCCCCGATCCACCAGCACGGCCAGCTGCACGCGGGCCGGCCGGCCGTAATCGAAGATCTCATCCACGGCCGCGCGAACGGTCCGGCCGGTGTAGAGCACGTCGTCCACGATCACGACCGTCCGCCCCTCCACCGGGAAGTCGAGCTGAGTGGCGTGGACGATCGGGGCGCTGGCCCGGGTGGCCAGGTCGTCCCGGTAGAAGGAGATGTCAGCGAAGCCCAGCGGGACGGGAGAGTCCAGGAGCTCGCCGGTCAGCGCGTGAAGACGCTGGCCCAGGACAGCTCCGCGGCGGTGGATCCCCACCAGCGCGACCTCGCCGCCCGGGTTCTTCTCCACGATCTCGTGCGCGATCCGCACGAGCGTGCGGCGAATCTCGTCGTGGTCCAGGACCACTGTGGCCGCCTGCATGAACCTGACTCCTTCCTGGCCTCACGGGGCCGGATTAAAGGAACCGACTGGAGGCAGCGTACCAGCGGGAGGGGCGGACTCGTCCGGGCCCTCACGACGGATCGGCCAGCGGCTCCTCCACCGGCCGCTCCCCGAACCGGACGAGCTCGGGTGCGCCCCGTTCGGCGAACGGGAGCTCGATCGTGTCGAAGTCGCGCGGGATGACCGAGTTGGCAAACACGTCTCGCGACTCCTCGACGAGCAGCCCAACGGGGTAGCGCGTGGACAGATGCGTCAGCGCCAGCATCGTCACCTCCGCTTCCGCGGCCAGCCGAGCCGCCTGGGCCGCCGTCGAATGGCCGGTCTCAGCCGCGCGCTCAATCTCGGGCTCGGCGAACGTGGCCTCGTGGACGAGGAGATCCGCCTGGTAGGAGGCCACGGCCAGGGTGTCGCACGGCGCCGTGTCACCGGACAGGACCAGCTTGCGCCCAGGGCGTGGTGGTCCCAGCACCTGCTCGGGGGATACGCCCCGGATGGACTCCCCGCGCTGGACCAGGCCGAACTCCGGGCCTGGGGTCAGGCCGAGACGGACCGCCGCCTCGGGGTCAAACGCCCCGGGCCGCTCGTCCTCGTACAGGACATAGCCGAACGACTGCCCGCGGTGGGCCACCTCAATCGGCGCGATCCGGTATCCAGCTCGGTCGAGCACCTGCCCCGGCTCGAGCTCGACCATTCGGAGCTCGAACCGCACCCGGCCCACCGCTCGTAGGCCGAGGGCGACGAGCTGCCGAAGTCCGGGGGGCCCGCTGATCGTCAACGGCCGCTCCCGCCCCCGCAGGTCGAACGTCTTGAGCAGTCCGGGCAGGCCGAGCCAGTGATCGGCGTGAAAGTGGGTCAGGTAGATCTCGTCCAGGTCCACCAGGCCGACCGAACGAACGAGCTGGCGCTGAGTCCCCTCCCCGCAGTCGAACAGCAACCGCTCGCCGCCCCGCCGAATGAGCACGGCCGGCAGGCCCCGACGGGCCGTGGGCACGGAGCCGCCCGTGCCGGCGAAGAAGACCGAAAGATCCATCCTCGGCTCAGTCTGCCAGTCGACTCAGCCGATCGGACGCTGGCGCCCACAGCGAAAACTGATCCATCTCTCAAAGGCGTAATCGCCGGCCAGCCGCACACCGCGACGCTGATTATTTCGGGGCTCTGTCAGGCGGAGATAACCCTTGGAGGCAGGACAGTCGTGAACGGGCACCATGAACAGGCGACTGGGATCTGGGACGTGAACCGCGATCATGTCAGCGCGACCCACGTAGAGCTGACCTCCGGAGCCGTGATCGGTGCTGCACGTGTTGAACTCGACGCATCCGTTGCGGATCCGTCCGGACTTCACCTGGATTCGAAGTACCCCGCCGGGCAAGTGAATGCATCGTCTGCCCTCACCATGTCCGCTCAAATCATTCGCCAGACGATAGCCTTGGGTTCCCCGCGCCCGTAGCTCAGGGGATAGAGCGTCCGCCTCCGGAGCGGAAGGTCGCAGGTTCAAATCCTGCCGGGCGCGCTGCCGATGCGATCGCGGCTCGCGAGTGACTGAACACGCCCGCGACCAGCTTGCAATCGGGCTGGCTCACATCACGATCTCCCTGCCTGCACATGCAGATCGCGATCATCTCCGACACGCACATCCCCCGCGGTGGACGGTGGCTCCCTCCCGACTGCCTGGCGCGCCTGTCGGCCGCTGACATGATCGTTCACGCTGGAGACCTGTGCACGCCGGCGCTCCTGCGCGAGCTCGAGGCGATCAACCCCGTCTTTGCCGTGCGAGGCAACGTGGACGACGCCCAGCTCCAGGCGCTCCTGCCTGAGACGGTGGCGCTCCCGCTGCCCGGTGGCCCTCATGTCGTCGTCGTCCACGACGGGGGCCCAGCTCGGGGCCGCGTCGACCGGCTTCGAGCAAGGTTTCCCACCGCGGACGCGGTCATCTTCGGCCACTCCCACCTGCCACTCCACGAGCGGACCAGCGACGGATTCCAGATCTTCAATCCCGGCAGCCCGACCGAGCGCCGCCGGGCTCCTGCCCACACGATGGGGTTGGCGAACGTCGCCGGCGAGCGGATCGAGCTTGAGCTGCTTGACGTCGGATTGGACCCCTGACGCGGGCTGCTCTGCGTAGCCCACGACGCCGGTGGGCTGAGGCCGCCGACGTCAGGGACGGGTCACCAAGTGCCGGACATGGCTCACCGTCCGGGCCAGCGAGCTCCGGCTCTGGCTGACCAGCCCGGTGACTCCCAGCAGCACGACCACCGCTCCAATCACCGCGAGCACACCGGCCAGCGCCTCCGGCCAGCGACGCTCGAGGCGCCGCCGGGCATGTCTGAGCATGCGGGCGGCCCCCGGCCCGCGTAGGGCGAGCGTGAGCGCGATCGCCACCAGCGGCAGGACGAACACGAAATTGAAGATGACCAGCAGCACAAACTGCTGGAAGTCGTCCACACGGGAGGACACGACGGCGGCGATCACCCCGAAATACGGGAATGCGGTGGGCAGCTCCACGGCCGTGATCGAAGCTCCCAGGACCAGGCCGGATCTCCGCCCCTTGCTCGGTGTGACCAGCGGGCGCCGAGCCAGCGACGCTCGGCGCCACCAGGTGACCACCGCGCCGCCGATCAGCACCCCGCCGGCCGCCAGCTCCAGCCAGTAGCGGAGCGTCGCTCCGGGATGCGGAACCAGCGAGATGATCGCGGCTCCCGGCCCGAACACCAGCAGCACGCCCCCGGCCAGATACACCACAAACACGCCTGCGGTGAACAGCAGGACCTGCCGGAGCCCGTGCTCGCCCGCGGCCAAATACAGCGCGGGACCGATCGTCGATGGATTGAGGGCGTCAGCCAGACCGACGGACACCGACACGCCAATGAGCTGGAGCACGCCAACAAGGTTCCCATCCTGAGCGTGGCCAACCGCACCAGCCTGGGGGCCAGCTAGCCGGAGCCGGCCTCGAACCGCCCGCGCAGCCGTTGCTCGAGCGACTGCAGTCGCTCAGCCAGCTCGTGAACCTCCTGAAGGATCTGGCCCTCGCCGGCCTGGACCCAGCGCCCGGCCTCTTCGGCCTCCTCGACGATCTCCTCGACCTCCTCCATCTCCTCCTCGATCTCCTCGACCTCGGTGGCCAGGAACCGCTGGGCGATGGCTCCGGTGATCATGGCGAAGAAGGCCACCCCCACCACCATGACGATCCCAGCCACAACCTTTCCGGTCGTGGTCCGCGGGACAAAATCCCCGTATCCCACGGTGGTCATAGTGCTCAGGGCCCAGTAGATGCCGTCCCCGAGCGACACCTTCTTCTCAGCGAGCGAGAACGCTTCGCCGCCGGCCAGCAGAGACAGCAGAGCCAGGAAGCTGGCGTATTTCAGGCCGGCCAGCGAGAAGGCCTTCCGGGCCAGCGGCCCGAGGCGGGCCAACCGAAGCAGCCGGAGCAACCGGAGCAGGCGAAGGCCCTGAACAGCACCCGGGATCACGGGCAGCGTGAGCACCACGATCGCCACGTCCAGGACGTGAGACTTCAGCCAGTCCAAGCGCGAGCGCGCCACCGCCACCAGAGTGACGGCCTCCAGCGCGAACACCCCCCAGACCAGCCAGTCGGCCACCGTGAGCGTTGTGTCCACGGCCGGCGACAGGTGCTGCTTCTCAAACACGAGCACGGGCACGGTGGCCAGCGCTGCCAGGGCGACTGGTATGGCGAACCGGCGTTCCCAGCGCTCGAGCCGCGCGTCCATGGTCGAATGGTTCGACGGACGGGGATAGCCGCCTGCCCGACGGCCCGGCCCTGGGCGTGTGGCGAGGGTCGCGCGGCCGGCCGCGCAGTGCAAAGATGCGCTATGCGCTCCATGTGGCGCACCCCGGCCGACCGAGGAGGAGCAGTGACAGACACCACATCAACGCCCCGGCTGATCGCGGACAACGTGGCCGCGCTCCCGAGCTCGGCGGCCGAGCGGTTTGCCGACCACGTCGCGGCGCGGTACAGGGCCGGTGGGGAGTGGCGCGAGATGAGCTACGCCGAGGCCGGTCGGGCGATTGACGAGATAGCGCTTGGGCTTGTCGAACTGGGTATCGAGCCCGGTGACCGCGTGTGCATCCTCGGAAACACGCGGGTGGAGTGGACGCTGGCCAGCTACGGCGTTTCGGCCGCAGGCGCCGTCGTGGTTCCGATCTACCCCACCAACTCCCCCAAGGAGTGCGAGTGGGTGGCCGGTAATTCGGGCGCCAAGGCGGTGATCTGCGAGGACGAGGGCCAGAGCGCGAAGATCGAGCAGATCCGCGAGGCGCTGGGTGACCTGGAGCATGTGATCGGAATCGAGCCCGGAGGGGGCGAGATCACGTTGGACGAGTTGCGCCAGCGGGGCGCTGGGCGCGATCGCTCGGAGCTGGCCGCCCGACAGGAGCGGGTCGACCCCCAGGACGCCTGGATCATCATCTACACCTCCGGCACGACCGGGCCACCGAAGGGCGTCGTGTTGACGCACGCCAACGGGATGGCCGTGTGCAAGATCGTCGAGGAGCTCGAGTTCGTACAGCCAGACGAGACGACGTACCTGTATCTCCCGCTGGCCCATATCTTCGCCATGCTGACCCAGATCGCCTCGTGGGATCAGGGGACGACGATCGTCTACTTCGCGGGAGATTCGAAGAAGATCCTGGAAGAGATCATCGAGACCACGCCCACCTATCTGCCATCCGTCCCGCGAATCTTCGAAAAGCTCTACGGAGCCGCCATGAAGATGCAGGAGGGGGCCTCCGAAGAGGATAAGGAGCGCTTCCGGCAGGCGGTCGAACTCGGGGTCGAGGTCCACCGGCGTCGGCAGCATGGCCAGGAGATACCGGCCGAGATGGAACAGGCCTTCCAGCAGGCCGACGAGCAGATCTTCGCCCGCGTCCGCCAGCTTTTCGGCGGGCAGGTGCGGCAGGCGGTCAGCGGAGCAGCGCCGATCGCCCCTGAGATCCTGGAGTTCTTCTATGCCGCCGGGGTGCCCGTGCTCGAGGGCTGGGGGATGACCGAGACCACCGGCGTCGGAACGGTCGGCACGCTGGAGGACTTCAAGTTCGGGACCGTGGGGCGGGCACTTCCGGAGGTCGAGATCCGGATCGCCGACGACGGCGAGATCCTGATGAGGGGTCCAAACGTGTTTCGCGAGTACTGGAGAAACCCCGAGGCGACGAGCGAGACGATGCGCGACGGCTGGTTGTTGACCGGCGACGTGGGCGAGCTCGACAAGGACGGATTCCTGAAGATCACCGGCCGCAAGAAGGACATCATCATCACGGCCGGGGGCAAGAACCTGA
Organism: uncultured Solirubrobacterales bacterium; assembly: GCA_963705785.1. Lineage (GTDB taxonomy): Bacteria > Actinomycetota > Thermoleophilia > Solirubrobacterales > Solirubrobacteraceae > Palsa-465. The sequence continues at coordinate 29,787 of CAVPKV010000079.1, forward strand.
CACCAGCCAACATCGAGAACGACCTCAAGCAGTCGCCCTTCATCTCCCAGGCCGTCATGTACGGGGACCGCAAGCCCTACCCCGTGGCCCTCATCACCCTGGACCCGGAGGAGATCCTCCCCTGGGCCAAGGACCACGGCCTAACGGAGGATCTGGCCGCGCTGGCCAAGGACGAGCAGGTTCAGGAGATGGTCCAGAAGGAGCTCGACCGGGCCAACTCCAACTACGCCCAGGTCGAGCAGGTCAAGCGGTTCGAGATCATCGACCACGACCTGTCGATTGAAACCGGCGAGCTAACCCCCACGCTGAAGGTCAAGCGCAACGTGGTCTACGACCGCTACCACGATCTGTTCGAGGGGATGTACGAGCGCTAGGGCGAGGCCGGCTAGGTGTAGGACCCGAGGAGGTTGTTCAGCTCAGCGAGGCGGGCTAACGGTGGTTTGTGGCTGAGGGCGCCGTGTGGTCGGCGGCGATTGTAGAAGTCGAGCCAGCCGGCGAGAGCGGCGTTGCGTTCCGCGCTGTCCCGGTAGATCGCTCCGTAGGCCCAGCCGCCGAGCATGGTGCGGATGAACCGTTCGGCTTTGCCGTTGGTCTGGGGTCGGTAAGGCCGAGTCCGGAGGTGACGGATCCCGAGCGTGCGGCACGCGATCGCGTGGACCGTTGAGCGGTAGGCGTTGCCGTTGTCGGTGATCAGCCGCTCGACCGTGATGCCGTAGGTGGCGAAGTGCTTGACGGCGCGTTGAAGAAACCCGATGGCGGTCGGTGCTCGCTCGTTGTCGAGGACCTCAACGTAGGCCAGGCGGGTCGCGTCGTCGATCGCGACGTGGACGAACTCCCAACCGCGGTCATAGCGGATGCGGTGGTAGCCCTTGGCGGCGCGGGCTGGCTGACCCCCGAGAACGGCATGCCCGGGTCGCGCGATCCGTCCGAGCTTCTTCACGTCGATGTGGATCAGCTCGCCGGGGCGAGCTCGCTGATAGCGCTGTACAGGTTCCAGGCCGAGCCGCCCGAGCTTCCCCATCCCGATCCGGGTCAGGATCCCGGACACGGTCGAGAGCGCCATCCCGAGCGCCTCGGCGATCTCCGCCCCGGTCATCCGCAACCGTCGGAGCGCGGCGATCACCTCGACTCGCCGGTCATCGGTGCGGTTCGCGACGACCGCGGGAGCAGAGGAGCGGTCCAGCAGACCATCACGCCCCTCGCTGCGGTGGCGGGTGATCCACTTGCGCGCGGTGCGATCGCTGATCCCGGCCGCCTCGGCGGCCGCGCTCAGCGACCACCCCGCGTTCTCCACGCGATCGATCAGCAGCTCGCGGCCTTTCAGACTGAGCCTGGCGTTAGCGTGCATCTTCATCCGGTGTCCTCCTTGGGACTGATGGCTTGAGCACCTTCAGCCTCCAAGGAGCACCGGATGGCTTACCCCTCAGACCGGAACAACGTGGTCAGGAACTACATCGGCTGACCCACCAGCCTTGGTCCGCGCACCGAGCTACTGGCCGGGTCGGGCGACCCGGGCTGTCGAGGGCGCCTATTGGCTGGTCACGGGACGGCGGAGCATCGGGGCCGACAGGCGGCGCCCGTTGAGGATCGCCTTGAAGGGTGAGTGAACCGCCAGGCGGCGGGAGTGACCCCTGGCCGTCCCGCTCTGGCGTGAGCGCTCGGCGGCGTGCTGGAGGTCATACTGGTGCTCTTGGGCGACGATGACTGTGAGTTGGGAGTGCATCCTGTGAGTCCTTTCCTATCGCGGTGCGTCCTGGGCTTACCGTGGTGAAGCTCAAGGTACGCGGCCCTTCGGCCCCGCTCTACGTCATTTGACACGTTCCGGCCAAACCGGGCTTTTGGTACCTTCTCCGGGGGCCTTGGGCACGGCAATGGCGGATTACATGGGGCAGCTGCTCTTCCTCTGCGAAGCGAGTTTGGTGACGGCGTGACATCGGTTCAGTGCTCCGCCTGCGGTACCGAAAATCGCCCGGGCCGAAGGTTCTGTGGCCAGTGCGGTGGGGTGCTGGAGCATCGCTGCCCCGGCTGTGGTGCCGCCAACGAGCCCGATGACCGCTTTTGCGGGGAGTGCGGCACAGCCCTCCTGGAAGGCGCCGCGACCGCTCGCCCGGCGCCCGGCCCTCCCCACCCCGCGGCCTCCGGAGGTGCGGTATCCGAGCGGCGCCTGGTCACAGTGCTGTTCGCCGACCTGGTCGGCTTCACGACACTGTCCGAACACCGTGACCCGGAGGAGGTCCGGGAGCTCCTCAGCCACTACTTCGACCGCTGCCGCACGCTGATCGAGCGCTATGGAGGGACGATCGAGAAGTTCATCGGCGACGCCGTGATGGCGGTGTGGGGCACGCCGGTGGCTCGCGAGGACGACGCCGAACGGGCGGTCCGGGCCGCCCTGTCCCTGACCCAGGCGGTCACGTTGCTGGGCGAGGAGGTGGGCATGCCCGAGCTGCGCGTCCGGGCCGGCGTGCTGACCGGACGGGCCGCCGTGGAGATGGACGCCGAGGGCGAGGGCATGGTGCTCGGCGACACGGTCAACACAGCTTCAAGACTGCAAGCCATCGCGGCGCCCGGGACGGTGCTGGTTGACGACGTCACGCGCCGGGCCAGCGAGGCCGCGATCGCTTATGAGGACGCCGGCACGCACGAGGTCAAGGGCCGTGAGCAGCCGGTCCACGCCTGGACCGCCCTGCGCGTGGTGGCAGGGGCCGGAGGGGCGCGCCGAGCGGCGGGTTTGGAGGCGCCCTTCGTGGGCCGGGACCGTGAGCTGGCCGAGATCGTGGAGTCCTTCGAGGCCACGGCTTCTGACGGGCGAGCCCGCCTGGTGGCGGCGGTGGGCGAGGCCGGAACGGGCAAGTCTCGCCTCCTGTGGGAGTACTTCAAGTACCTGGATGGCGTGGAGAAGGTGGCCCTCTGGCACCAGGGCCGCTGTTTGTCCTACGGCGAGGGGGTGGGGTACTGGGCGCTGGCCGAGATGGTCAGAGCCCGGGCCGGGATCGTGGAAGAGGAGGGCACGAGCTCAGCCCGGGAGAAGCTCCGTTCCGCGGTGGAGGAGCACGTACCCGACGAGCGCGAGCGGCGGCTCGTCGAACCGCGTCTGGCGCACCTCCTGGGCCTCGAGCAGCGAACGGCCTCAGACCGCGCCGACCTGTTCAGCGGCTGGCGACTGTTCTTGGAGCGCCTGACAGAGCAGGCCCCGGTGATCCTGGCCTTCGAGGACCTGCAGTGGGCAGACTCGGGCCTGCTGGAGTTCATCGACTACCTACTCGAGTGGTCGGCGGACCACCCACTGTTCGTACTCGCGCTCGGCCGGGGGGAGCTCCTGGACAAGCGCCCCGAGTGGCGTGACCGGGCTCTGATCCTGGGGCCCGTCCCGGATGCCGCGATGCGCCAGGCGCTGGAGGGCCTCGTCCCCGGCCTGCCCGAGGAGCTGACCACCAGGATCCTCCAGCAGGCTGAGGGCATGCCCCTGTACGCGGTGGAGACGGTGCGGATGTTGCTTGACCGGGGCCTCCTGACCGAGGCCGGCAACCGGTACGTTGTGGCCGGCGACGTGGGCGAGCTGGAGGTGCCCGAGACGTTGCATGCCCTGGCGGCCGCCCGGCTGGATGGGCTGAGCGCCACAGAGCGATCGGTCGTCCAGGACGCCTCGGTATTCGGGCAGTCGTTCACCGCCGCCGGGGTCGCCGCGGTGACTGGCCGCGACGCCGAGGAGGTGCAGCGGATCCTCGAGGGCCTTGTGGCCAAGCAGGTGCTGGGCTTCAACGACGACCAACGTTCTGCCGAGCGCGGTCAGTACCACTTCCTCCAGGGACTGCTGCGCAACACGGCCTACGGGACGCTGTCCCGGCGAGACCGCAAGGACCGCCACTTGGCCGCTGCCCGTCACCTCCAGGAGATCTGGGGAGAGGCCGCGCCCGAGCTGGCCGAGGTTCTGGCCACCCATTTCCTGGACGCCGCGGACGCCGACCCCGAGGCTGCCGACGCCGCCCGGATCCGTGCCGCCGCGTGCGAGACGCTGGCCGAGGCGGGCCAGCGCGCGCTATCGCTGGCGCTGGCGCCTGAGGCCACGAGGGCATTTGACCGTGGCGCCGAGCTGGCCCAGGACGATGGGCAACGGGGTGCGTTGCTGGATCAGGCTGGTAGGGCGGCGCTGGCGGACTCCGACTACCCCGGGGCGATCCGGCGGCTGGAGTCGGCGGTGGAGATCTTCGAGAAGCTCGGTCAGCCCGAGACGGCAGCCCGATCCATGGCCGCCATGGCGGCGGCGCTGTATCGTCTGGACAGGCTCGATGAAGCGGTCGAGCTGAGCCGCCGAGCGCTGGCCGGGTTGGTCGACGACGGGCCGGACCGGGCGGCGGCACTGGCCGAGCTGGCCATGCGGGTCGTGTTCCAGGGAAGGTTCGACGAGGCCCTCGAGTTCGCCGACGCCTCGCTGGCCATCGCCGAGCCTCTCGAGCAATGGGACACCATTGTGGCCGGCTTTCAGACGCTGGCCATCATCCGGTTCAGACAGGGGCGAGCCGAGGAGTCGATGGCCCTGCGGGAGCGGGCGCTCTCCCTGGCCATCGCCCACGACCTCACCTACCAGGCTCTGCGGGCCTACAACAACGCGGCCGACCAGTACCTCCAGCTGGATCGGTTCGGGGAGGTGCTGGCCACCGCCCAGCGCGGATTGGCGCTGGCGCAATCCCGGGGCGATCGGCGCTGGGAGGACATGCTGACGCTCATGATCACCTCTGCTCGCGCTGCTTCGGGCGAGTGGGACGCCCTGCCCCCGCTTGACGCCGATGGCCTCCCAGCCAGCAAGGAACCTCTGGCGCGCCTGGGATACCTGCCCTCGCTGGCCCGGGTGCAGGCCGGGAGAGGTGACCTGGCGAAACTCGATCGGACGCTGGCCCTGGCCACCGAGCTCGAGGGCAGCATGAACCTCGAGTATGCGGCCAGCGCACCCACCGCGAGGGCAATCGCGCTCCGGTTCCTGGGCCGGGACGCGGAGGCGCTCGAGGTCGCGCTGCCGGTAGCGCTGGCCGGGCAGGAGACGGCCAACGAAGATCGGCGCGAGGCGTACCTGGAGGCGGGGCTGGCGGCGCTGGCGCTGGGCGACGACGCGACCGTGGAGCGGCTGATCGCTTTCACGGCCGACCTTCCGCCGGTACTGCGCACGCCCCTGCTTCGCTCTGCGGCGGCTCGGTTCGAGGGTCTGCTGGCGGCGCGGCGTGGTGACACGCGGGCAGCCGATGAGCGACTGGCCGCGGCGGCGCGCGAACTCGCGAACACGGAGGCTCCATTCAACCTGGCTCAGATCCTGCTCGATCACGCCGAGCTGGCGCAGGCGACTGGCCAGGAGGACGAGGCGGCGGCACTGCTCGAGCAGGCTCGACTCATCTTCCAGCGGCTGCGCGCGGTCCCCTGGCTCGAGCGCGCGGAGGCACTGCGAGCGGCGGTGACCGCATGAGCGCGGTCGGGACAATCGCCTGTGGGGCCTGCGGCGCCCAGACCCCGGCGGGCAAGAAGTTCTGCATCCACTGCGGCACGCCCGCGCAGACGACGTGCCCGGGGTGCGGCGAGCCCGTGCTGCCCGGGGCGAGGTTTTGTGCCGAGTGTGGCGCGACGCTGGGGAACGGACAACCGACTCCTCGACACTCAGCAGACCCGGCCGCAGGGGCGGCCGCCGTGGCCGAGCGCCGGCTGGTGTCGGTGCTGTTCGCCGACCTGGTCGGCTTCACCACGCTCTCCGAGCACCGCGATCCCGAAGAAGTCCGGGAACTGCTCAGCCGTTACTTCGACCGCTGCCGAACGCTGATCGAGCGCTTCGGCGGGACGGTCGAGAAGTTCATCGGCGACGCCGTGATGGCTGTGTGGGGCACGCCTGTGGCGCGTGAGGACGACGCCGAGCGAGCCGTTCGGGCGGCGCTCGCCCTAACCCAGGCCGTGGCGGCCCTGGCCGAGGAGATCGCCATGCCCGAGTTGCGCGTCCGCGCCGGAGTGCTCACGGGCCACGCCGCAGTCGAGCTCGGGGCGGAGGGCGAGGGGATGGTCCTGGGCGACACGGTCAACACGGCCAGCCGCCTCCAGTCGATCGCCGCCCCCGGCACCGTGCTGGTGGACGACGTGACCCGGCGGGCCTCAGAAGCGGCGATCGCCTACGAGGACACCGGCGCCCACGAGGTCAAGGGACGCGAGCGGCCAGTTCGGGCCTGGACGGCGCTGAGGGTGGTGGCCGGAGCCGCGGGGACGCGGCGCGGAGCCGGACTCGAGGCTCCGTTCGTGGGCCGGGAGCGAGAGCTGGCGCTGATCATCGAGTCCTTCGAGGCCACGACCGAGGACGGCCGGGCGCGGCTCGTATCCGTCGTGGGCGAGGCTGGCGCGGGCAAATCACGCCTGCTCTGGGAATTCTTCAAATACGGCTCGGGAATCCAGAAGAACATCCGCTGGCACCAGGGCCGGTGCCTGTCCTACGGCGAAGGCGTGGCCTATTGGGCCCTGGCCGAGATGGTCAGGGCTCGGGCAGGAATCCTGGAGGAGGAGGATGCCTCCACGGCCCGGGGGAAGCTCCACGCCGCCGTGGAGGAGCACGTGTCCGACGAGCGCGAGCGGCGCCTGGTCGAGCCGCGACTGGCCCACCTGCTGGGACTCGAGCAGCGCACCGCACCCGATCGGGCGGACCTGTTCTCAGGCTGGAGGCTGTTCTTCGAGCGAATCGCGGAGAAGGAGCCGGTGGTGCTCGTGTTCGAAGACCTCCAATGGGCCGACAGCGGCCTGCTGGACTTCATCGACTATTTGCTCGAGTGGTCGGCGGAGTTTCCACTGTTCATGCTGGGGCTCGGGCGCCCCGAGCTGTTGAACGCGCGCCCCGCCTGGACTCCCACGATCCGGCTGGCACCGCTGGGCGACGACGCGATGGCCGAGCTCCTGGGCGGCCTGGTGCCCGGCCTTCCTGACGACCTGGCGCTTCAGATCCGGCAACGATCCGAGGGCCTGCCGCTGTACGCGGTCGAGACGGTGCGGATGCTGCTCGACAGAGGTGTGGTGGCGCAGGACGGACCTCGCTATGTGGTCACCGGCGACGTGAGCGAACTGGAGGTCCCGGAGACGCTCCAGGCGCTGGTGGCGGCGCGGCTGGACAATCTCGACGCCACCGAGCGGACACTCCTCCAGGACGCCGCGGTGATCGGCCAGTCGTTCACGCCGGCCACATTGGCCGCGGTGGCGGGTCGCCCACTGGCGGACGTCGAGGAGCTACTGGAAGTCCTGGTGGGCAAGCAGGTGCTCGCGTTCATGGACGACCAGCTGTCGGCCGAGCGCGGCCAGTACGTGTTCCTACAGGCGCTGCTGCACAACGTGGCCCTCAGCACGCTGTCACGCCGAGATCGCAAGGCCCGTCACCTGTCGGTGGCCAGGCACCTCCAGGAGACCTGGGGCGAGGAGGCGGGTGACATCGCCGAGGTGCTGGCCAGCCACTACCTCGACGCCATCCAGGCCGATCCGGACGCGGCCGATGCCGAGGCGATCAGGGCGTTGGCCTGCCAGACGCTGGCCGACGCGGGAAGGCGAGCCCTGTCGCTGGCCCTCGGGCCGGAGGCCAGGCGCCACTTCGAGCGGGCGGCGGAGCTGGCGGCGGATCAGGTCGTACGCGGCCGGCTCTTGAGCGAGGCCGGTCAGTCTGCTCGGCTGAGCGCTGCCCTGGATGACTCGCTCGCACTGCTGGACCAGGCCACGGAGCTGCTCGGAGCCGCGGGGGTGCACCGTGAGGCAGCGCAGGTGCAGGGTCTGGCCGCGCGCACGCTGAAGGAGCTCGGGCGGATCGATGAGGCGTGGGAGCGCGCATGGTCCGCCTATTCCACGGTCAACGATGGAAGCGACGACTCCGTGGTGGCGGAGGTGGGAGCGAAAACCGCGGACCTCGCCTTTGCCCGCGGCGATCTGGATGCCGCCCTTGAGCTGGCCGACACCGCGCTGCGAATCGCCGACGGCCGGCGCCTGGGGGCCATCCTCGTCGAGGCCCTGGTCACCAAGGCAAACGTCCTGGCTCGAGCTTGGCCGACCCGCGAATCCACCGCGCTGATGACACACTCCGTCAAGCTCGCCCTCGAGCAGGACCTGGCCCAGGAGGCGGTACGCGGCTACTACAACCTGGCGGAAAATGTCATGGCCGAGGGTCGTTACGCCGAGGCCGAGGAGCTGCTGGAGCGCGGCCTGGAGCTGGCCCGACGAAGGGGCGATCGCCAGGGCGAGCGCCGACTGCTGGCCCAGAGCCTAATCCCGCTCGAGCGTCCTCGGGCGCTGGGATGAAGCGCTGTCGCGGGCGGCTGTTCTTGAGCAGGCCGAGGACGTGTGGGCCGCGCAGGCGATCGTCTCCCTTCCCGGGATGCTGGCGGCACGTGGCGATATCGATGCCCTGCGAGCCGTGTATGAACGTCTGGGCGGGCTCAGCGACTGGGACCCCATCTCGGTGGCCACCGTGGCCGTCCGTGCGATCGTGCTCCGGGAAACAGGCGAGGCTGGTGGGTCGATTGAAGCGGCCATCGGCGCGATCCTCAGGGTCCTTCCCAGGGCCATTTCGGACACGCCACCGCTGTTCGCTGAGGTCGTCGATTGCTGTTATGCGGCCGGCAGGCCCGAGGCCACGCAGGAGCTGCTGGACGGGGTCGAGGAGCTCAAACCCGCCGAGCTCACTCCGTTGCTCGATGCGGAGGCCTCGCGTGCGCGCGCGAAGCTGGCCGCGCATCACGGAAGCCAGGAGGACGCGGAGCAGCTGTTCCGCCGCGCCATCGGCCTCTTTCGCGAGCTGGCGACGCCCTTTTACCAGGCTCGCGCCCAGCTCGAATATGCCGAGCTGCTGAGCGCTTCGGGCCAGGAAGCCGAGGCGCCGTTAGGCGAATCCGAGGAGATCTTCGAGAGGCTCGCCGCCCGCCCCTGGCTTGACCGGGCCCACGCGCTTCGCCCCGCGGTGGCGGCATGAGCCCCTGCCCTTCGTGCGGCGCGGGCGTACCGCCGGGCCAGCGCTTCTGCGGCCTGTGTGGAACGGCCATGGCGCGCGCGTGCTCCGCCTGCGGAGCTGAGAATCCTCCCGGGAATCGCTTCTGTGGCTCGTGTGGAACGCCAATGGCCGAGAGCACAGACGGGCCGACAGCCGCGGCCCCGGCCCGGGAGCTGGTCGCCGAGCGCCGCCTCGTTTCGGTCCTGTTCGCCGACCTCGTCGGCTTCACCACCCTGTCCGAGCATCGAGACCCCGAGGAGGTCCGGGAGCTCCTCAGCCAGTACTTCGACCGCTGTCGCCGCCTGATCGAACGCTACGGCGGCACGGTCGAGAAGTTCATCGGCGACGCCGTGATGGCCGTCTGGGGAACGCCCGTGGCCCGCGAGGATGACCCTGAGCGGGCGGTCAGGGCGGCGCTGGCCCTGACCCAGGACGTCGCTGCCCTGGCCGGCGAGGTCGCAATGCCGGAGCTCCGGGTCCGCGCCGGCGTTCTCACTGGCAACGCAGCCGTCGAGGTGGGCGCCGAGGGCGAGGGCATGGTCCTGGGAGACACCGTCAACACGGCCAGCAGACTCCAGTCGATCGCTGCCCCCGGCACCGTGCTGGTTGACGACGTGACCAGACGGGCCTCGGAGGCGGCGATCGCCTACGAGGATGCAGGGATACACGAGGTCAAGGGGCGCGAGCAGCCGGTCCGGGCCTGGACCGCGCTGCGCGTCGTGGCCGGCGCCGGGGGGGCCCGGCGGAGCGCCGGACTCGAGGCGCCGTTTGTGGGGCGCGATCGCGAGCTCCAGCGAGTCATTGAGGCGGCCGACCACAGCGCCCACGGCGGAGGAGTCGAGCACGTGAGCGTGGTCGGCGAGGCCGGCGCCGGCAAATCGAGGCTGCTGTGGGAGTTCTTCAAGTACGTGGACGGGATTGAGGAGCTGCTGTATTGGCACCAGGGGCGATGCTTGTCCTACGGCGAGGGGGTGGCCTACTGGGCGCTGGCCGAGATGGTCCGGGGCCGGGCCCGGATCCAGGAGGAGGAGGAGCCGGCGGCGGCCCGGGAGAAACTGCGCGAAGCGGTGGAGCGGTTCGTGCCCGACGAGCGCGAGCGGCGGCTGGTCGAGCCCCGGCTAGCCCACCTGCTCAGGCTGGAGGAGCGCCCGGATGCGGACCGGGCCGACCTGTTCTCCGGATGGCGGTTGTTCTTCGAGCGAATGGCGACGGACGGACCCGTGATCCTGGCCTTCGAGGACCTCCAGTGGGCTGACAGCGGACTGCTCGATTTCATCGACTACCTCCTGGAATGGTCGGCCGAGTTCCCGATCTTCGTGCTTACCCTGGCCCGTCCGGAAGTTCAAACCAGACGCCCGGCCTGGCAGCCGCTCACCCTGAATCCGCTGGAGACGGAGGACATCGCGCGGATGCTCGAGGGCCTCGCTCCAGGCCTGCCCGACGAGCTTGTGGCCCAGATCGCGCGCCGGGCCGAGGGCATTCCCCTCTACGCGGTGGAGACGATCCGGATGCTCCAGGATCGCGGGCTGCTCGTGCAGGAGGGCTCACGGTACGTGGTCACGGGTGAGGTATCCGACCTGGAGGTGCCAGAGACGCTGCACGCGCTGGTGGCCTCCCGCCTGGATGGACTGTCGGCGGCTGAGCGGTCGCTGCTCCAGGACGCGTCCGTTCTCGGACACGTCTTTACCGCCGGTGCCGCGGCCGCGCTGAGCGGCCTGACCGAACAGGCCGTGGTGGATTTGCTGGATGCACTGGTGGCCAAGCAGATCTTGGCCCGTGACGACGACCCCCGCTCGCCCGAGCGGGGGCAGTATTCCTTCCTTCAGGGTCTCGTGCTCACAGTGGCCTACGGCATGCTCTCGCGCCGGGCCAGAAAATCTCTGCACGTCGCCGCGGCCCGGCATCTCGAGCAGACATGGCCCGGCGAGCAGCGGGATATCGCGGAGGTGCTGGCCTCGCACTACCAGGAGGCGATCGCCGCTGATCCCGACGCCGACGATGTGGCCGCGCTTCGCGCCTCGGCTCGCGAGCGATTGATCGCCGCCGGCCAGGCCGCTGCCTCGCTGGCCCTCGGTCCGGAGGCCGAGCGATATTTCGAGGAGGCAGCCGACCTGGCCGAGGATGACCTGGAGCGTGCCGCGCTACTCCAAGCTGCCGGCAGGGCTCTGTGGGTGAGCGGCGATCCCGATTCGGCTGAGCGACGGCTGCGACAGGCGATCGAGCTGTACAGCCGCGGCGGTCATCCGTCCGGTGGAGCCGCCGCCGTGCTCCTGGCCTTCATATTGCGCAATCTGGGCCGCGTAGAGGAGGCACGCTCAGTGCTGGAGCCGGCTCGGCGGGCAGATAACGAACCGGATCAGATCGTCCGCGCCGAGGCACTGGGTGAGCTGGCTGCGCTGGCGATCTTTGGAGGCGAGGTTGCCGAGGCCGGGCCACTGCTCGAGGACGCGCTGTTGACCCTCGAACAGCAGCAAGCTTGGGCCCCGCTGGCCAACGTGTTGATCACCCGCGCCGTGTATCTCATCTACCTACACCGGGCTCAGGAGGGTGAGGGCGTGTTACGACATGCCCTCTCGATCGCCAGGCAGTACGACCTGTCCACGACCGTGCTGCGCGCTCGCTACAACCTTGCCTCAGTCTCGCTGGAGCGTGATGACTTCGACGGGGCGGTTGAGGAAGTGGAGCAAGCGCTGACGCTGGCCCGGGAGCGCGGTGACCGCTCCCACGAGCGCCGACTTCTGGGCCAGTTGGTGTACCCCCTGTACGCGCTCGGCCGGTGGAGCGAGGCTGTTGCCCATGGGTCGGTGCTGCTCGGCGGCGTAACCGATGTCGATGCCGTGTTCGCGGCTTCGGTCCTGAGTGCCGTGGCCACTGCTTGCCGCGACGAGTCGACGCTGGATCGCTGCCGTTCGATCGCAGCCGGACTGCGGGATTCGGCGTACAACGATCAGCGCTTCTGCGCGGAGCTCGTGTTCGTGCGCGATGCCGTGGAGCGAGGCTCCCACGCTGAGGCGCTGAGGTTTATCCAAGATGCCCTGGATCAGACCGGGTTGGCCGCTGAGACGGTCGAGGAGGCGCACGCCCTCAGTGTTGAGGCGGCCGTCCCACTAGGTGACGACGCCGCGCTTGAGGCCCTGGTAGAAGCCGCGTCCCACCGGCCTCCGGCCAGCTCGACACCGATCCTGCGCGCCGGCCAGGCCCGACTCAGGGCCGAGCTGGCTCACCGTCGCGGCGACACGGAAGCGGCCCGGTGCCACGAGGACGAAGCCATCGGGCTTCTGCGATCGGTCGGGGCCCGCCCGCTCCTGGCCAGAACGCTGGTGGAGCGTTCCCGCAGGCGAGCGGAACCCGAGGCGCTGGCGGAGGCGAGAACGATTTGCTCCGAACTGGGAGCGACCCGGTGGCTGGAGCGGATCGCCGAGGCCACCGGAGTGGCGGCGTGAGCGCCTGCCCGGCCTGTGGGATGGCGGTCGGGCAGGATGACCGCTTCTGCGCCCACTGCGGCGCGTCGCAGGTCCGCCCATGCCCGAGCTGCGGCAAAGAGAACGCTGCCGACAATCGCTTCTGCCCGTCCTGCGGCACACCGCTGAGCGATCCCGCGCCACCCGCCTCCGGACCGACTGCGTCCGATCCAATCTCTCAGCGCCGGTTGGTGTCCGTCCTGTTCGCCGACCTCGTCGGCTTCACCACCCTGTCCGAGCACCGCGACCCGGAAGAGGTGCGCGAGTTGCTGAGCGAGTACTTCGACCGCTGCCGGAGCCTGATCGAGCGGTACGGGGGAACGGTGGAGAAATTCATCGGCGACGCCGTGATGGCAGTGTGGGGAACACCGGTGGCCCGGGAGGATGATCCCGAGCGGGCGGTCCGGGCGGCACTCGCCCTGACCCAGGCGGTGTCATTGCTCGGCGACGAGGTGGGGATGCCCGACCTGCGCCTCCGGGCCGGGGTGCTGACCGGCAACGCCGCCGTCGAGGTCGGAGCCGAGGGCGAGGGCATGGTTCTGGGGGACACCGTCAACACGGCCAGCCGGCTCCAGTCCATCGCTGCCCCCGGCACCGTACTGGTCGACGACGTGACTCGGCGGGCCTCAGAGGCGGCGATCGCCTACGAGGATGCGGGGACTCACGAGGTCAAGGGACGCGACCAGGGAGTCCACGCCTGGACGGCGCTTCGCGTCGTGGCCGGCGTCGGCGGCGTGCGGCGGAGCGCTGGCCTGGAAGCGCCATTCGTGGGCCGCGACCGCGAGCTCGAGCAGGTGATCGCCGTCTCGGAGGAGGTGGCTACATCGCGTCGGGCGCAGCTTGTGGCCGCCGTCGGCGAGGCGGGCACCGGCAAGTCACGGCTCCTCTGGGAGTACTACAAGTACATGGACGGCGTGGAGAAGGTCTTCCGCTGGCACCAGGGGCGGTGTCTGTCCTACGGGGAGGGCGTGGCCTACTGGGCGCTGGCGGAGATGGTTCGGGCCCGGGCGGGGATCGTGGAGGAGGAGGACGCCGACAGCGCGCGGGCCAAGCTGACCGCGACCGTGCAGGAGCACGTCCCTGACGACCGGGAGCGCCGGTTGGTCGAGCCCCGCCTGGCCCAGCTCCTGGGACTGGAGCAGCGCAGCGCCTCAGACCGCGCCGACCTGTTCAGCGGCTGGCGGCTGTTCTTTGAACGTCTGTCCGGCGAGGCCCCGGTGGTCCTGGTCTTCGAGGATCTGCAATGGGCCGACAGTGGCCTGCTGGAATTCATCGACTACCTGCTGGAGTGGTCGGCCGACCATCCTCTGTTCGTGCTCGCGCTCGGCCGGCCCGAGGTGCTGGACAAGCGGCCGAACTGGTCCGAGCGATCAATAGCGCTCGGTCCGCTGCCCGACGACGCGATGCGTCAACTGCTCGAAGGCCTGGTTCCGGGGCTGCCCGACGAGCTGACGGCGCGGATCCTCCGCCAGGCTGAGGGCGTGCCGCTGTACGCCGTCGAGACGGTGCGGATGCTGCTGGACCGGGGGCTGCTGGCCGAGGACGGCAACCGCTACGTGGTCACCGGAGACGTCGGCGAACTGGACGTCCCGGAGACGCTGCACGCCCTGGCCGCCGCGCGCCTGGATGGTCTGAGCGTGAGCGAGCGAGCCGTGCTCCAGGACGCCTCCGTCTATGGCCAGTCGTTCAGCCCCGCGGGTGTGGCCGCCCTGGGAAACCGCAGCCAGGACGAGGTGCGGGGGATCCTGGACGGGCTGGTGGACAAGCAGATCATCGCGCTCAACGACGACCCCCTGTCCGCGGAGCGAGGCCAGTATCACTTCCTTCAGGGGCTGCTGCGCACCACCGCCTATGGAACCCTCTCCCGCCGCGACCGCAAGGAGCGCCACCTGGCCGCGGCCCGGCATCTCCAGGAGGCCTGGGGGGAGGAGGCGCCGGAGCTGGCCGAAGTCCTGGCCGCCCACTTTTTGGACGCCGCGGAGGCGGAGCCCGACGCCGCTGACGCATCGCGCATCCGGGCCTCGGCCTGCGGGACCCTGGCCGATGCCGGGCGGCGGGCGCTCTCACTGGCCCTGGGACAGGAGGCGCAGCGGGCGTTCGACCGAGCGGCCGAGCTCGCCGAGGATGAGGCCACACGAGGGGCGCTGCTTGACCAGGCCGGGCAGGCGGCGACCCTGAACGCGGATCTGGCCGCCGGTCGCGACCGGCTGGAGGCCGCGGTGCAGATCTTTGAAGCGCTGGGCGATCACGAGGCGACCGCGCGATCGCTGGTCGCGATCTCCGCGATCCTGCGTCAGGAGGATCGGCTCGATGAAGCCATCGAGCTTGATCGCCGGGCACTCTCCGGCCTTCCTGAGGGCAGCGCCGACCGGGCAGCGGCGCTCTCGGCGCTGGCCATCAATCTCGCCTTCCGGGGCGAGTCTGATGAAACGCTGGCCGCGGCTGACGCCGCGCTGGCGATCGCCGAGCCGCTCGAGGAGTGGAAGACGGTGATCACGGCCTTTGACGCGATCGCCCTGATCCGCCGAAACCAGGGCCGGGTCCAGGAAGCCGTCGGCCTCCGGGAGCGAGGGCTCGCCTTGGCGCTGGAGCACGACCTGACGTTCGAGGCGTTGCGCACGTACAACAACCTGGCCGACATCCCGCTCCAGCTCGACCGCTTCCACGAGTGCCTGGCCCTGGCCGAGCGGGGCCTCGAGCTGGCGCGCTCCCGCGGTGACCGGAGCTGGGGGCAGCTGCTGAGCCTGATGATCAGCACGGCCAGCGTCGCTCTCGGTCGCTGGGATGCGCTGCCCGAGCTCGGCGACGACGGGCTTCCCCCGTCCAGCGAGCTGATCCGCATGGGTTTCCTCTCGATCCTGGCCCGGGTGCAGGCAGGGCGCGGAGATCTGGTCGCGCTGAGGCGGACGTTCGAGCTCGCCGGTGCGCGAGAAGGCAGCAGCAACGTCGAGTTCGCCGCCACGCCGGCGGTCGCCCGGGTCATCGCGCTGCGGGCACTGGGGCGCGACGCCGAGGCTCTTGAGGTGGCCCTTCCGATCGCCACCGGCGGACCTGAGGTGGCCAACGAGGATCGGCGCGAGGCGTTTGTCGAGGCCGGGCTCGCGGCGCTGGCCCTGGGCGACGAGGCCAGCGTGCAGCGTTTGATTGATTTCGTGGGCCGGCTGTCGCCGGCCCTGCGCTCCCCGCTGCTTCGGGCGGGTGCGGCTCGGTTCGAGGGCCTGCTGGCCTCGCGGCACGGGGACGCGAAAGCGGCGGATGAACGCCTGGGCGCGGCGAGCCGCGAGTTGCGGGCGATCGAGGTGCCCTTCAATCTGGCCCAGGTTCTGCTGGAGCACGCCGAGGTGCTGACGGCAGCGGGGCGCCCGGACGAGGCGGCGCCGCTCCGCGAGGAGGCCCGGACGATCTTCGAGCGGCTCGGGGCCAAGCCGTGGCTCGAGCGGGTCGACGCCGCGGACTCGGCGGTGCCGGCGTGAGCGCGGCACCCACCGTGACCTGCGACGCCTGCGGTGGGCAAACCCCGCCAGGCAGGTTTTGCATCGTGTGCGGCGCCCCCAGCCAGCGAGCGTGTCCATCCTGCGGGGAGCCGGTGGTCCCAGGCGCGAATTTCTGCCTGGAGTGTGGGACTCCACTGGCCGGTCAGGCGAGCGCGGTCGCCTCCGGGGCCTCGAGTCCGGCCACGGTTTCCGAGCGCCGTCTGGTCTCGGTGCTGTTCGCCGACCTGGTCGGCTTCACCACTCTCTCCGAGCATCGTGACCCCGAGGAGGTGCGCGAGCTCCTCAGCCAGTACTTCGACCGTTGCCGCAACCTCATCACCCGCTACGGCGGCACGGTTGAGAAGTTCATCGGCGATGCCGTGATGGCCGTCTGGGGAACCCCGGTGGCCAGGGAGGACGACCCCAGAACGGGCGGTGCGTGCGGCGCTTTCCCTCACCCAGATGGTGGTCGCCCTGGGACAGGAGGTGGGAATGCCCGAATTGCGCCTTCGGGCCGGCGTCCTGACGGGCAACGCCGCGGTGGAGGTCGGCGCCGAAGGAGAGGGCATGGTGCTGGGCGACACCGTCAACACGGCCAGCCGGCTGCAATCCATCGCGGCTCCGGGCACCGTCCTGGTCGACGATGTCACTCGCCGGGCGACAGAGGCTGCGATCGCGTACGAGGACGCCGACACGCACGAGGTCAAGGGCCGCGAGCAGCCCGTCCACGCCTGGACGGCGCTGAGAGTTGTCGCCGGAGCCGGCGGCGCTCGGCGCAGCTCTGGACTGGAGGCGCCGTTCGTGGGTCGCGACGCCCAGCTGCAGGCGATCATCGAGGCCGGTGAAGAGAGCACCAGACGGGGACAGGCCTGCCACGTCTCGGTGGTGGGTGAGGCTGGTTCAGGGAGATCTCGCCTGCTCTGGGAGTTCTTCAAGTACCTCGACGGGATCGAGGAGGTGCGCTGGTGGCACCAGGGCCGCTGCCTGTCGTATGGCGAGGGGGTGGCCTACTGGGCGCTGGCGGAGATGGTCAGAGCCCGGGCGCGGATCGAAGAGGATGAGGACCCGGCGACCGCACGCGACAAGCTCCGGGCCACCGTCGAGCAATTCGTCGCTGAGGAGCGTGAGCGACGGCTGGTCGAGCCTCGGCTGGCCCATCTCCTTCGGCTTGAAGAACGCCCGGATGCCGACCGGGCAGACCTCTTCTCTGGGTGGCGCCTGTTCTTTGAGCGGCTGTCCCAGGAAGCGCCGGTCATCATCGCGTTTGAGGACCTGCAGTGGGCCGACAGTGGGCTCCTGGACTTCATCGACTACCTGCTCGAGTGGTCAGCCGACTATCCGATTTTCGTGCTCGCACTCGCCCGCCTGGAACTACGCGAGCGGCGGCCAGCGTGGGACTCGCTGGTCCTACAGCCGCTTGAGCCACAGGCGATCGCCAGCCTGCTCGAGGGGCTGGCTCCCGGGCTTCCAACCGAGCTCGTGTCGGAGATCGTCCAGCGCGCCGAGGGCATCCCCCTGTACGCGGTGGAGACCATCCGCATGCTCCAGGACCGGGGTTTGCTGGTCCAGGCTGGAGCGCGGTATGTGGTCACCGGTGATGTTTCGGAGCTCGAGGTGCCCGAGACTCTGCACGCGCTCGTGGCCTCGCGACTGGACGGTCTGTCGCCGCCCGAGCGTTCGCTGCTTCAGGACGCGTCAGTTTTGGGGCAGTCCTTCACCGCAGCCGCGGCGGCGGCGGTCAGCGGAGTTCCCGATGGGGACACGGTGGCCATGCTGAACGGGCTGGTCAGCAAGCAGGTGCTGGCCCGAGACGACGATCCCCGCTCACCCGAGCGCGGTCAGTACGTATTCCTGCAGGCGCTGCTGCGGACGGTCGCATACGGGACGCTCTCGCGTCGGGCGCGCAAGGAACGCCACATCGCAGCCGCTCGCCACCTCGAGCAGACATGGCCCGGAGAAGCCCGTGACATCGCTGAGGTGCTGGCCGCCCACTACCTCCAGGCGATCGAGGCCGAGCCGGAGGCTGACGATGCCGAGACACTGCGATCCTCGGCCCGTGAAACGCTGATTGGGGCAGGAAGGGCAGCTGCCTCGCTGGCCCTGGGATCCGAGGCCGACAACTATCTTCGACAGGCGACCGAGCTCTCGAGCGATCCGCTCGAGCAGGCTGAGTTGCTGGAGCAGGCCGGGCGCGCGCTGTGGCAGAGCGGCGACTCAGAGGAGGCGGTGGCGCGCCTCAGGCAAGCCATCGAGCTGCACCAGCGCAATGGCCGGGCCTCGGGTGGACCGGCGGCGGTGACGCTGGCCACAGCGATCGCTCCGGCCGGGTCGCTCGAGGAGGCGGTTGGGTTAATCGAGCACTTCCTGGCCCACGAGGACTCTGCCGGCAACAGGGTTCTGCGCGCCCAGGCTTTGGCCGCCCTCGGCAACTGGTTCACCATGCTCGCGCGGCCAGACGAGTCGGAAGCGATGTTCAAGGAGGCGCTCACGACGCTAGAACACGCGAGGGCGATGCCTGCGCTGGCCGAGGCAATGGCCCGGCAGGCAACCCTGTTCCAGGTGCAGGGCCGCCACGAGGAGGCCGTAGCCATGAATCGTCACGCCCTCGAGCTGGCCGATCGCCATGATGTCCCCGCGGTCGCCGTCCGGGCGACGTTCTCGCTGGCCGCGCTGGCTCTGGAGTTCGACCGGCAGCTCGAGGCACTTCCCGTTGTGGCCCGCGGTCTTGAGCTGACGAGGGAGCGCGGAGACCGGCTGGGCGAGCGCATGATGCTTTCCGAAACCGTCCAGTGCCTGTCCTTTCTGGGACGCTGGGAGGAGGCCATGGAGCTGATCCCTGACCTGGTGGGCAATGGCCCCGACGCCATCGCCAACTTCGTGTCAGTGGATGCAGTGCAGATCACGAAGGCGCGTGGAGAGGACGCCCTGGCGACCCAGGTGCTGGAGTTTGCTTCACGCATCCGGGATGCCGCGGACATGGAGTTCCGCACCACCGCCACGGTTGTCCTGGCCTTTGACGCGCTCGATCGGCGCGACACAGACGCCGCCTTGGCCCTCGTGGAACCGCTGTTCAACAGCCACGGGCTGGCCGGCGAGATGGTCACCGTCGCCTATCGGGTGGGTGTTGATGCTGCCTTCGCGGGCTCCGACGAGGCGGCGATGTCCCGCGTCCTGGGCTATCTCGACGCCCTGGAGGCCCTCGTACGTGACCCCGGTGCGCCTGGCCCAACGGGCCCGTGTTCTGGCGGAACAGGCCCACCTGCGCGGCGACACCGAGACCACCCTTCTCCACGAGGGCGAGGCACTCGAGTTGCTCCGGGGCGTTGGGGCGAAGCCCGCCGTCGCCGAGGCGCTCACAGATGCCGTCCGCCGCCGTGGCGACGCCGACGCCCTGGCCCTGGCCCGGGAGATCTACACCGCGCTCGGGGCCACGCGCTGGCTCGAGCGGATCGACGCGGAGCTCGGAGTAAGCGCGTGAGCGTCACCCCCACCCTCACCTGCCCAGCCTGCGGCGAGGGCACTGCACCCGGCAAGTTCTGCATCCACTGCGGCGCCCCGATGCAGCAGAAATGCCCCTCGTGCGGCGAGCCGATCCTGCCGGGAGCCAAGTTCTGCCGGGAGTGCGGGACGGCTCTGAACGGCCAGGCAATCGCGCCCTCAGCGATGGCCAGCGCCTCCGGGTCGGTCTCCGAGCGCCGCCTGGTGTCGGTCCTGTTTGCTGACCTGGTCGGCTTCACCGCGCTTTCTGAGCACCGCGACCCGGAGGAGGTGCGCGAGCTCCTCAGCCAGTATTTCGACCGGTGCCGCAGCCTGATCAGCCGCTACGGCGGGACCGTGGAGAAATTCATCGGCGACGCCGTGATGGCCGTCTGGGGCACCCCGGTCGCGCGGGAGGATGACCCAGAACGGGCGGTGCGGGCGGCGCTGTCCCTCACCCAGATGGTCTCCGCACTGGGCGAAGAGGTCGGGATGCCGGAGCTGCGGGTTCGCGCCGGGGTTCTGACCGGCAACGCTGCCGTGGAGGTCGGCGCGGAAGGCGAGGGCATGGTCCTGGGCGACACCGTCAACACGGCCAGCCGACTGCAATCCGTCGCCGCTCCCGGCACCGTGCTGGTCGACGACGTAACCCATCGCGCCTCCGAGGCGGCCATCGCCTACGAAGAGGCGGGCAACCACGAGGTCAAGGGGCGCGAGCAGCCTGTCCACGCCTGGACCGCATTGCGCGTCGTGGCCGGCGCGGGCGGAGCCCGACGAAGCGCCGGATTGGAGGCTCCTCTCGTGGCGCGAGAGCGAGAGCTCGAGCTCATCATTGAGGCCGGCGAACGGAGCGCTCACGATCGTCACGCTCAGCATGTCGCGATCCTCGGGGAGGCGGGCTCCGGCAAATCGCGGCTGCTGTGGGAATTCTTCAAGTACCTGGACGGAATCGAGGAGATTCGCTGGTGGCACCAGGGGCGCTGCCTGGCCTACGGCGAGGGCGTGGCCTACTGGGCCCTGGCCGAGATGGTTCGGAGCCGGGCCCGGATTCAGGAGGAGGATCCGCCCGAACTGGCTCGGGAACGGCTCAAAGCCGTGGTCGAACAGTTCGTTTCCGACGAGCGTGAGCGCAGGATGGTCGAGCCTCGGTTGGCCCATCTCCTCCGCCTAGACGAGCGACCCGACGCCGATCGCGTTGATCTGTTCTCCGGATGGCGGTTGTTCTTTGAGCGGATGGCGGTACAGCAGCCGGTGATCCTGGCCTTCGAGGATCTCCAGTGGGCCGACTCAGGCCTGCTCGATTTCATCGACTATCTGCTCGAGTGGTCGGCCGAGTTCCCGATCTTTGTGCTTACGCTCAGCCGACCCGAGCTTCGGGAGCGAAGGCCGGCCTGGCAGCCGGTGTCGCTGGAGGCGCTGGAGCCGCAGGACGTGGCCACGATGCTCGACGGCCTGGCCCCCGGCCTCCCGGAGGAGCTGGTGGCTCAGATTGTCCGGAGGGCCGAGGGCATCCCGCTCTACGCCGTGGAGACGATCCGCATGCTCCAGGATCGGGGGGTGCTGGTCCAGGAGGGAGCGCGGTACCACGTCACCGGGGACGTGAGCGACCTGGAAGTGCCCGAATCGCTGCATGCGCTCATGGCCTCGCGGCTGGACGATCTCTCGCCGGCCCACCGCAGCCTTCTTCAGGACGCGTCGGTCCTGGGTCAGTCCTTTACGGCCGCGGCCGCAGCGACACTCTCGGGGCTGCCCGAGGAGGACGCGCAGATGATCCTCGACTCGCTGGTGGCCAGGCAGATTCTGGCCCGTGACGACGACCCGCGCTCCCCCGAGCGCGGGCAGTACGTTTTTATTCAGGGCCTGCTGCGCACGGTGGCCTACGGCACCCTCCCCCGTCGGGCGCGCAAGGCCAAGCACGTAGCCGCAGCCCAGCATCTGGAAGAGACCTGGCCCGGCGAGGCAAGGGACATCGCCGAGGTGGTGGCATCGCACTACCTGGAGGCGATCCGCGCCGAGCCAGACGCGGAAGATGCGGCCAACCTCAGGGCATTTGCCCGGGAGAAGCTAACTGCCGCCGGTCAGGCAGCCGCCTCATTGGCGCTGGGCCCCGAAGCCGACAGGTACTTCGAGCAGGCAGCCGAGCTGGCTGAGGACAACCTGGAACGGGCTGAGCTGTTCGAGCAGGCCGGCATGGCCCTGCGCCAGAGCGCCGACCAGGAAGCCGCTGAACAGCGCCTGCGGGCCGCGATTTCGCTCTACGAGCGGGGCGGCAGGCCGACCGGGGGGCGAGCTGCGACGGCGCTCGCGGCGTTGCTTCGCTATCTCGGCCGAATCGAGGAGGCACGCGGGTTATTGGAGAACTTTCGCACCGCGCCGATTGAGTCCGAGGATGAGATCGTCCGGGCTGAGGCGCTGAGCGAGCTGGCCGCGCTCCTGGCCTTCTCGGGGGAGCTGCGAGAGGCAGGACCGCTGTTTGAAGAGGCACTCACCCCCATGGAACAGCAGGAGGCCTGGCCAAGCCTGGGCGCGGCCCTGGTCGGACGCGCCGTATACCTCGTGCTCGCCAGCCGCCGCCAGGAGGCCGTAGGCGTCCTGCGCCAGGCGCTGACGCTGGCCGAGGAACACCACCTGCCCGTGGTCGCCCTGCGGGCTCGCATCAACCTGGCCCAGATCTCGATCGAGCGCGATCGCTTCGAGGAGGCGCTGGAGGAGGTGAATGATGGCCTGGCCATGGCCCGCGAGCGCGGTGACCGACACTGGGAGCGTCAGTTCAACGGCCAGCTCATGCCGTCGCTCCACACGCTTGGCCGGTGGGATGAGGCGATGCGAGTTGGAGCGCCGCTGATCGCCGGCGAGCCGGACCTGGATGCGATGGCCGTGGCGGGCGTCTTCGCATCCATCGCGGTAGCCCGGGGCGATGAAGCCACGCTTGCCCGGTGTGCTGACCTGGCCAGCCAGCGCCGGGATTCCACCTACATAGATCTCCGCACCGCGGCCAGATGCGCGCTGGGGTGGGACGCGCTTCAGCGGGGGGCCGCCGAGGAGGCGCTTTCACTGGTCAGGGAGGCGATGTCCTCAGGGAGCGTGGCCAGCGAGGTGCGGGAGCACTCGTTTGCGCTGAGCATTGAGGCCGCGACCGCGCTCGGGGACGAGCGGGCTCTGCGCGAACTCGATGACGCCGCGGCAGCGCTTCCCCGGTCTCTGACCACGTCGCTGATCCTGGCGGGTCGCGCCCGGCTCCAGGCCCTACGAGCCGACCACCGGGGCGCTGCCCGGGAAGCCGAGACACACCAGGACGAGGCCATTCGACTTCTGCGCTCGGTAAACGCCCGACCCCTCCTGGCCCAGGCGTTGCTGGAACGAGCCCGGCGAAGCGCAGACGGCGAGGCGCTGGCCGAGGCCCGTGAGATCTGTGAAGAGCTGGGCGCCACCAGGTGGCTTGAGCGGATCGATCAACTCACCGAGGCGACCGCGGCATGATTAATCTCGGCCTGCCCCGGCCGTCCCGGTAGAGTCCCGCGAGGAGGGCAGATGAGCGACAAGATCGTAGTGGGCACTGATGGATCGGAGACCGCGCAGCGGGCGGTCGATGAGGCGGTTCGGCTGGCCAAGGCGCTGGACGGCGAGCTTCACGTCGTGACGGCCTACAGGGCGCTTCGCGGGGCCAAGATCTCCGGTGCGCCCGAGGGGGCGGCCAAGGTGTGGGCGGTGTTGCCTGATTCCCAGGCTCAGGCGATTCTGGATGAGGCGACCTCGAGGGTCCGCATCGCCGGGGTCAAGGCCGAGCCCCACATGCTGGAGCGTGACCCCGCTGACGCGCTGCTGGAGGTGGCCAATGACGTGGGGGCCGGGATGATCGTGGTCGGCAACCGCGGGATGGCCGGCGCCCGCCGGGTCCTGGGCAGCGTCCCCAACAAGGTTTCTCACGCGGCGGCCTGCAACGTGCTGATCGTCTCCACAGGCAAGCCGCTCGCCGAGTCAACCTGAGCCAGCGCGCTCGCCGGGCAGACCACCCGCCCAGCGGGTAACCGGGACCGGGGCCGGGTCGGCCGGCCCGAGTCGCCGGACCCGGGCCTGACTGGCGTCCAGCCGACCGCCGGCCAGTCGATCCGCCAGCCGGGAGGCCAGGGCCATGATCGTCAGCGCCGGGTTGGCCGAGCCCTGCGTGGGCATCACGCTGCCGTCGGCGATGAACAGGTTGGGGATCCCCCAGACCCGGTGATCTGAGTCGACCACGCTCTGCTCAGGGTCGGTACCCATCCGGCACCCGCCGACCAGATGGGCATACCGGTCGATGACCAGCACGTCCTGGGCTTCGGCGGCATCGAAGATGTCGTGCAGCGTCTGCTTGGCGAAGGCGATGTTCTTGCGGTCGTTCTCGCACTGGCTGTACTCCATGCGGGCCACCGGCAGCCCATGCTGATCCCGGACCTCGGGATCCAGCGTGACCCGGTTCCCAGGCTGGGGCAGGAGCTCGGACAGGATGCCCAGCGTGTACCAGTGGTTGTAGTCGCGCATGTACTCCCGCAACGCGTGACCCCAGTGCCCGTCGGCCAGGACGTGCTGGGCCCACTCGATCGGGAGCGGACCCACGGTCTGGATGGAGAAGCCCCGGGCGAACCCCCGGGCGGGGCCGGTCTCGTAGAACTGTTCGGAAGAGATCTCGGGCGGCGGCGCCTTGTACATGCGCATCTCTTCCGGAAAACGGCCGGCAACCTGGGGGGCGCCCTGGACCATCACGAAGCGACCCACCTGATCGCTGGCGTTGCCCAGCCCGCGGGGAAAGCGGCGGCTGGTGGAGTTCAGCAGCAGGCGGGGCGTCTCGATTGAGTACCCGGCCACCGCGACAGCATCGGCGGCCTGAAGGCGCTCCTGTCCCTGTCCGTCACGGGACTCGTCGAGCTCCAGGTACCGCAGGCCGGTCACCCGGCCGCTGGACTCGTCGACCTCGATGCCCGTGACCATGCAGCCAGCCCGGACCTCGACCCCGTGCTCGATGGCGTCGGGAAGATGGGTGACCAGCGGTGAGGCCTTGGCGTTCACCTTGCAGCCCTGCAGACAGAACCCCCTGTAGATGCAGTGCGGACGGTTGCCGAAGGTGCCGTTGGCGATGCCCACCGGCCCGACCCGCATCTCGATGCCGAGCCGGCGGGCCCCCTCGCGGGTCACCTCGGCTCCACCGGCGATCGGGTGAGCGGTGTGGGGGTAACGGTGGGGATCTCCCCAGGGCCAGCTCTCTCCGGCCACGGGCAGCTCCAGCTCGAGCCGCTCGTAGTGACGCTTGAGATCGTGGTAGGAGATCGGCCAGTCGGCCCCCACCCCGTCCCGGGTCCGGACCTCAAAGTCAGAGGGGTGAAATCTCGGGCAGTAGCCGGCGTAGTGGACCATCGACCCCCCCACTCCCCGGCCCGAATTGTTCTTGCCCAGCTCGACCGGGTCGTGGCCGCCGGTGACGCGCTCATCGGTCCAGAAGAGCTTGTGCGAGCCCGCCTCGTCGGAGACCCAGTCGGCGTCGGGATCCCAGAACGGTCCCGCCTCCAGGATGACGATCCTCCAGCCCCGGCGGGCCAACCGTTGGGCCAGGGTGCTGCCCCCGGCGCCGGCGCCCACGATCACCAGGTCCACGGCATAGTCGCCGTCGTAGCGAGCCATGCGCTCGGTGGGCACCGCCCGGCGATGGACGTCGAGCAGGAACGCCGAGTCGTTGTCGGGCGGGCGAAGCGCTCCTCGGAGCAATGTGCGCGCCCCGTGGGCACTCGGCCGGCGGCTCACGTCCCCTCCACCCCGCGCCCACGCGTGTCCTTCACCGGATCCCGCTCGAACGCCGGCGCCCCCTCCCAGCTCTCCCGCTGGCCGGCGGCCAGGCGCGCGTAGCCCCGCGGGTAGGCCGGTCCTCCGAAGCCGATCTCGTTCCAGGCCCAGGGATGTGAGTAGAAGGCGCTCAGAATCGCCCGCATCAGGATGCTGAACACGCGGCCGGCAGGAAGCTCGTCCCAGACCTCGCCTCGCAGCTCACCGCGGTGAAAGGCATCCACCACCCTGTGCTGGACCTCACCGGAGGCCGATGCAAAGTTTTCGCTCCCGTGCTGACGCGCGGCGCCATCGAGACCGACCGCGGCCCGCCTCCACGTCTCCCGGTCGTCGGGCATGCCGGCGAATCGAAAGCCGTCGAGCTTCCCGGCCCACAGCTTGGCGTCCACGAAGTTCAGCACCGGAATCCGGGGTTCACGATCCTGGGCCAGGACCACGTCACAGAATGCCTCCAGCGTCGTGGCCTCCGCCTTGGTGAAGAAGCGGATCGGCGGCACGCGCTCCACCCGGTCCAGCACGACCTGACGTGTCACCTCGTCCCAGTGCTCGGCCTGATCGAGCACGTCGAAGTCGGGATACCGGCCGTGCATCTGCGGGGTGACGCCGTGGCGTTGCCGGGGCAGCTCATCGGGAGACCCGGGCTGGCGGTCGGGACGGAGGTTGGGCAGATGCTCGGCCGAGCGAAAGTCTCGACCTGGCATCAGCGTTCGCGCCCGAGCGCGGCCGCGGCGAGGCCGAGGCCGCCGACCAGGGCCAGCGACCCCGGGGCCAGGAGTGGTGGTCCCATCACGATGTTGAACAGCGGTTCGTGGAAGCCGCCCGGCTTGCGCGCCACCCCGCGGACGTGGGTGATCACCCCCACGAGCCCGTCCAGGCAGTAGAGGGCCGATACCGCGGGCAGCCAGGTCCGGGCGGCCCGCTCGGAGCGCAGGCCGGCCACACCGGCGGCGCTCAGGGCGGGCGACAGGGCCACCGGCGTCCACATCCACTTGTCTCCGAACGAGCCCCGGAAGTGCTCAAAGTAGATCTCGAGCCCCAGGGGGAGGGCGCTGGCGGCGGTGATCCCGGCCAACGTGCGCTGCATCCTGCCCTGGCGGACGTTCCCCACCATCTGGGGAGCGCGCGCTCGGCGCGCGTGGTGCGCCGGAACGGCTTGGATCGGACGGCCAGACCTTTCAACATTGCCCACGAACAGCGCTACCCGGGCAGTCAGGCCCACTAACGCCGCTCGTCGGCGGCCTCAGAGATCGCTTCGGGCCTCGGTCAGCGCCACGGCCGCGTCGATATGGGCCAGGTGGGTCAGGCCCTGGGGGAAGTTGCCCAGGAGTTCGCCCGTCCGGGGGTCCAGCTCCTCGGAGAACAGCCCCAGATCGTTGCCTGCAGCGACCGCTCTGTCGTACACGTCGTACGCTTCCTCGAGCCGCCCGGAGCGGGACAGGCACTCGGCCAGCCAGAACGAGCAGCACAGGAACGCCCCCTCCCGGCCACCGATCCCGTCCCGCCGCCGGTACCGGTACAGCAGACCCTCTCCGGCGCCCAGCTCCTCCCGCACGGCGTCCACCGTGCCCAGCATTCGAGGGTCGTCCCAGTCCACGAATTCGACCGTCGGCAGGAGCAGCAGGGCCGCGTCCAGTTCCGGACGGTCGAAGCACTGGACGAAGGAGCCCCGCTTGCGGTCAAAGCCCCGGCGCTCCACCACGCGCCGGATCTGGTCCCGAACCCGGGCCCAGCGGCGGGTGGGGGCCCGGCGCATGGACTCGTCGGCCAGCCGGATGCCCCGATCCAGGGCGGCCCAGCACATGACCTTTGAATGCACGAAATGCTGTGGCTGGCCGGGCCATTCCCAGATCCCGTGGTCGGGATCGGACCACCGCTGGGCGGCGTGGTCGATCAGAGAGACCAGGAAGCGCCACTCATCGTCGCTGGGTGAGCGCCCCCTGCGGTGCCAGCGGAAGCTCAGGTTGACGACCTCGCCATAGGCATCGAGCTGGAGTTGGGTTCCGGCCTGATTGCCGACCCTGACCGGCGCCGAGTGACGGTAGCCCTCCATCTGATCCAGCGTCGAGGCCTGCAGGCGGCGCTCTCCCCCAACTCCGTAGACCACCTGAAGCTCCTCGGCGTGACCGGCCGCCGAGCGCATGATGAAGTGCCGGAAGGCGTCCGCCTCCTCGTCAGATCCCACCTCGGCGAAGGCCCGTGAGCTGAAGCTTGAGTCGCGGACCCAGGCGTAGCGGTAATCCCAGTTCCGCGACCCGCCCACGGTCTCGGGCAGCGAGGTCGTGGGGGCGGCGACGATGGCGCCGGTGGGGGCGTAGGTCAGTGCCTTGAGCGCCGTGGCCGAGCGGCGGAGATCCAGCTTCTGATCACCCACGCACAGGGCGCCGACCCACTCCCGCCACAGCGCAATGGTTTCCTTCAGACGCCGGTCCAGATCGCCGGCCTCGGGCGCCGCTGGGCCGGACTCGAGCAACTCCGGTGACGCATAGGCGAGCGACAGGTGGACGCGGTCCCCGGTCTGCACCGTCACCCGCCCGACCAGGTCGTGCGTGGACCTCTCGGCGAGCTCGTGCTCGCACCAAACGACCAGGCCGTCGTTGCCGCCGATCGCGCTGTACAGGCGCTGGTCGTGGCGCCGGATCCACGGCCTGACTGTCCCGTAGTCAAACCGGATGGTCACCTGGAGCTCCAGCTCGACCGTACCCCGGACGCCCTCGAGCACCCTGAGGATGTGGGGTCCTGGGGCATTCCGGTCACCGGGGCCGTCGTGGGGCATGAGCAGACAGTCGATCAGCCGCACCTCGCCGCGAGATCCCTGAAACGTCGTGGCCAGCACCAGCGTGTCGTCCAGGTACTCCCGCGATGTCTCCCATTTCCACCTTCCGGTCGGGTGGATCGAGCAGTGTCCGCCGCGTTTCCAATCCAGCAGCCGCGCGAAGGCGCTGCCCGAGTCAAACCGGGGCATCGGGCACCAGTCGATAGACCCCCGCCGCGACACCAGCGCCGCCGTGCGGCAATCTCCGATCAGGCCGTAGTCACCGATGGGTGGATATGGGTCGCCGGAGGCGGGCAAATCGAGCGGGGTTTGGGGGCCGTGGCGAGGCGAACGGCCTCGTGAGGCCAAGTCTCAGTCTTCCTTGCGCTCTTCCTTGACCCGTTCGGCCGCTTTCTGAAGGCGTTCGGCCTCGTCCATCTGCGCCAGGGCGGCGTCGCGTTCGCGCTGAGCTTCTGCGACGGCATCCAGAGCCTCCAGCCGGGCCCGGGGTGCTTCCTCGTCGATGACCTGCTCGACAGCCGCCTCCGCCTCGCGACTGGCACCGAGACGCTCGCGCTCGGTCCCGGCGGCCTGTCGGGTCCGCTGCTGCTTGCGCTCGCCGGCCGTCTCTCGCCGGGACCGAGCCCGCTTGTCGGCGGCCCGGCGGCGGCGCACCGCCTCCCGGTGGCGTCCCTCCACCCGCTCGTCGGCCCGCTCGGCGGTTTGGGCGGCCTGAGCGCGCAGGTCGACAGCGTGCCCGCGAGCCTCCGCCGCCGCCTGGCGCCGGTGGGCGTCCTCTCGCAGCACGTCGTCGCCCAGGATCGCAGCGGCCACCGCTCGGACGTTGGCGTCGGCCTGGTCGACGGCTGACCTGGCCGCCTCCCGCCGGGCGGGCAGCAGCGTGATGGCCAGGTCCACCGGCAGGCGGGCCAGCCTGAGTGATGTGGTCACGGCTACTCGGGGGATGGTCCGGGTGCTCATCGTGCCTCCTCGTCCTCGGCTTGGCCTGCTTCCTCCTCGGCCTCAAGGGCCTGGCGCTCCAACTTCACCTCGGCCCGCGCGGCCTGGATGCGCTCGCGCTCGGCCTGGTCCTCGGAGCCCTCGACCGCGGCCAGCTCTGCCTGCCGCTGACCCTCTGCGCCGGCCTCTTGACGCTCGCGGTCCGCCTCGGCCTCCAGCTCGGCCGCCCGACGGTCGGCCTCGATCTGCTCTTCGCGCTTTTGCCCGGCCAGCTCATTGGCCAGCCGCTCGCGCTCGATCTCCGTCTCGACCTGCCGGCGCCCCAACTCGGCCTCCTGCTCGTGGCGGGCCGCCTCAGCCTGGGCCCGCCGAGCCTCGAGCTCGGTTTCAGACCCGGCCTGTTGAAGCCGGCCCTCCCGCTGCAGGGCGTCGTTCCCGGTCACCGATCCCACGGCCTCCTTGGCCTTGCCCGCCAGCGCGCCCAACAGGCCGCCAGCCGTTCTCTCTGACTTGCTCAAGATGCACCTCTCATGGTCTGATCGCCAAACCCTTGAGCTACCCGCCGGAACCGGCCCGAACGCATCCGCGCCCCCAAAGTGCGCTAAGAGCGCTATCCCCCGCGCGCTGCCTGCGATCAGTCCGTGACTTGGGGAACGCCGGCCGCGCCGGTTATCAGCCGATTACCGCGGCCGCGCGTGAAATAGGCATAGGCCCAACGCTGGAGGACCACAGCCCGGTTCTCAAATCCGATCAGGTAGAAGATGTGGATACCGAGCCAGGCGGCCCAGGCGAGAAAGCCGCTGAACTCGATGCCCTTCACGCTGCCCACGGCCTTGGCGCGCCCGATCGTGGCCAATGAGCCCTTGTCCCCGGTAGCGAAAGGGCGGGGGCAGCGGGCGGTCGGCCATCCGGGCTCGGACCAGCCGTCCGACGTAGCGCCCCTGTTGCATGGCCACCGGGGCCAGCCCTGGGAACGTGCGCGCCTCGCCGGTGGCCGGGTCCCGGACCCTGACCATGTCTCCCAGCGCCAGCACCTCCGAATGGCCGGAAAGCGAAAGGTCTGGCTCGACGGTGATCCGGCCGCTCCGGTCGAGCTCCGCCCCTGACTGCTCGGCCAGCGCCCGGGCCAGCGGAGACCCGGCCACGCCGGCCGCCCAGACCACCGTGGCGGTGGCGATCGTCTCACGCTCCCGATCTGGTACGTCGAGCTCGACCGCGTCGGCCCGGACATCCACCATGCAGTGGCGCAACAGAACACTCACTCCCAGGCGTTGGAGCGAACGCTCGGCCCGCTCTGACAGGTCCTCCGAAAAGCCCGCCAGCACGCGGTCGCCCAGTTCCACCAGCAGGACCCGGGCCTTGGCCGGATCGACGCGCCTGAACTCTCCCTTCAGGGTCTGGTGGGCCAGCTCAGCGATCTGCCCGGCCATCTCCACGCCGGTCGGGCCCGCGCCGACGACCACGAAAGTCAGCCATTTCTCCTGCTCCTCCGGTCGCTCCTCGGCGGCCTCGAAGGCGCGGAGGATCCGGCCCCGGACTTCAAGCGCGCTGTCCAGCGACTTGACCTCCAGCGCGTGCTCGCGCCACCCGTCGTGGCCGAAGTACGAGTAGTCCGATCCGCCGGCCACGATCAGGGAGTCGTACCCCAGCCTGAGCGACTCTCCGCTGCCAGACGGTGTCCGTCCGACCACGACCTCGCGGGCGGCCAGGTCGAGTTCCGAGACCTCTCCAAGCAGCACCTCCACGTTGTCCCAACGGCGCACGATGTGCCGGAGCGGGACGGCGATGTCCCCGGGAGCCAGGCCACCCGTGGCCACCTGATAGCTCAGCGGCTGGAACAGGAAGTAGTTGTGTCTGTCAACCAGCGTGACGTGGACGCCGCCGCGGGCCAGCGCCTTGACTGCCTCCAGGCCGCCGAAGCCGCCACCCACGACCACCACCCGGGGTGAATCCTTGGCATCGCTCATCCCTGGACGGTATCCATACCGGGTCGCGGTTATTCAGCGGCGCCGGAGCCTCCGGATGGGCTGGTAGGAGTGCGGACCGGCGAAGTTTGCCTCTGTCAGCAGGGGGTAAGGAGCGCGTTAGACCAACCAGCACGGGGAGCGGCGGCTGCGCTCTCGCTCCTGACCTCGTTTCTCGCTTCAGCTTTCCACCACGTGCGCCGAGCGCCCCGCGACCGCCCCGTACCGACCAGTATCGGCGTCGTTGGCCGCCTCGGGTTCTCGGTCGCCTGTCTTCTCCTGCTGGCCGGCTGCGGCCGACAGTCAACGCTGTCGCCACGCAGCCCCCAGACACACGCCATTCGCACCCTGTGGTGGTGGATGTTTGCGGCGGCGACGGTCGTGTTCCTGGGGGCCGTGACCATGCTGGTCCTCGCCTGGTTCACGCGAGGACGGAAGGGCCTGCCCCTCCTCGGCGAACGTGAGCCGGTGGCCCAGGGACTGGTGGTCGTGTTCGGGATCGCGATTCCCATCGTGGCTCTGATCGCCCTTTTCGGCGGGGCTGATGTCTACCTGGTGGGGCAGACCTCCCCGCCGAATCCACGCACCACGGCGCTGACCATCCAGGTCATCGGCCACCAGTGGTGGTGGGAGGTCCACTATCCCGGCACCGCGGCCGTCACCGCCAACGAGATCCACATCCCGGTCGACACCCGGGTGAACGTCGTCACGACGACGGCAGACGTGATCCACAGCTTCTGGGTCCCCGAGCTGGCTCGGAAGATCGATCTGGTCCCCGGAAGGCGTAATCGCGTGCTCCTGTACGCCTCGCGGCCAGGGGTCTACCGGGGGCAGTGCGCCGAGTTCTGCGGACTCCAGCACGCGCACATGGCGCTGGAGGTAGTGGCCCAGCCAGCCCGGGATTTCCGGGCCTGGCTGGCCGACATGGCGTCCCCGGCCCAGGCGGCGACAGGTGGCGCCGCGGTCGCCGGCCAGCACCAGTTCATGACCGATCAGTGCGCTAGCTGCCACCAGATTCGGGGCACCTCCGCGGCGGGCACGATCGGCCCAGACCTGACCCACCTGGCCAGCCGCCGGATGCTGGCTGCGGCCACCATCCCCAACACCCCGAGCGAGCTGGAGCGCTGGATCCTCAACCCCCAGGCCATCAAGCCCGGCGATCGGATGCCTGACCTGGGGCTCCCGCGGTCGCAGGTGAAGGACATCGTGGCCTATTTGGACAGGCTGAGGTAGCCGTGGCGACGGTCGTCACGCCGCAAGGGGAACGCTACGTCGAGCGCCTGGACCGGGTCTGGGCCCAGCGGCCCGGCCTGCTGGGCTGGATCACCACCACCGATCACAAGCGGATCGGGATCATGTACTTCTTCACTTCGCTGGTCATGTTCGGGGCCGGCGGAGTCGAGGCGCTGCTGATCCGCACGCAGCTGATCGGCCCGGGCGGGCGCGTGCTCTCCCCGAGACCTACGACCAGGTTTTCACGATGCACGGGATCACGATGATCTTCCTGTTCGTGATCCCGATGACGACGGGGGCCTTCGGGAACTATCTCGTGCCGCTGATGATCGGTGCGCGGGACATGGCGTTTCCGCGGCTCAATGCGGTCTCGTATTGGATCTTCCTGGGCTCGGCCATCTTTATCTATATGGGCCTGGCCTCGGGTCATGCCCCGGATGCCGGCTGGTTTGACTACGTGCCGCTGGCCTCCAAGACGTACGCCCCGGGAAACAACATCGATTTCTACGGGTACGGGCTGATCTTCAACGGGATCGCCAGCACGGCCACCGCCATCAACATCATCGTCACGATCTTCAAGCTCCGGGTGCCGGGAATGTCGTTCAACCGGATGCCGCTGTTCTGCTTCGCCTTCCTGGCCGTCTCCTTCTCGCTGGTCTTCGCGCTGCCCTCGCTGTCGGTGGCCACGCTGTTCCTGGAGCTGGACCGGCAGCTGGGCTTTCACTTCTACGACGCCGCCCACGGGGGCGATCCACTGCTCTGGCAGAACCTGTTCTGGATCTTCGGCCATCCCGAGGTCTACGTCATCATCCTGCCGGCGTTCGGAATCGCCACCGCGATCATCCCCACGTTCACCCGTCGCAAGATGGTGCTCTTCCCGCTGGTGGCGCTGGCCGAGCTCCTGGTGGCCTTCCTGGGATTCGGCGTGTGGGTGCATCACATGTTCGTGGTGGGCTTCTCCACGCTGACCACGGTCTATTTCGCCGCGGCCAGTCTGATCATCGTCATCCCCTCGGCCATCCAGCTGTTCGCCTGGATCACCACGATCCTCACCGGGAAGCCCGAGTTCAAGACCCCCCTCCTCTGGATCATCGGCTTCATCGTGTACTTCATCCTCGGTGGCCTGTCCGGGATCACGGTGGCGGCCATCCCGTTCGACCAGCAGGTTGAGGACAGCTACTACATCGTGGCCCACTTTCACTTCGTGATCTTCGGAGCGGCCGTGTTCCCGATCCTGGGCGGGATCTACTTCTGGTTTCCCAAGGTCACCGGACGCCTGTATCACGAAGGGGTGGGCAAGCTCAGCTTCTGGCTGACCTTCGTGGGCACGTTCGTGACGTTCTTCCCCATGCACATCCTCGGCCTGCTGGGGATGCCCCGTCGCGTCTACACCTACCCGCCGAACATGGGCTGGACGTTCCTCAACCTGCTGGAGTCATCCGGGTCCTACGTGCTCGCCCTGGGCCTGCTGACGATCGTGGCCAACTTGGCGTACAGCTATTTCCGGGGCCTCCCCGCGGGAAATGATCCCTGGGGCGGAGACACCCTTGAATGGTCGACCACCTCGCCCCCACCGGCTTACAACTACGCGGTGATCCCCACGGTCACGAGCCCCTATCCGATGTGGGACAAGGGGGATCGCCAGTTGGACAATCGAAGGCTCGAGCGAGGCGAGGGAGTTCTGGACCTGGGGCACGAGACGCCCGTGAGCACCGTCCAGGATGCCGACCTGGACGAGATCACGGCCATGCCGCCGCACTCGATCTGGCCGTTCGTCTCCGGGCTGGCCCTGGCCGGGATCTTCGCCATGCTCCTGCTCCAGCATTACTTCATCGCACTTGGGTTCCTGGCCGTCGGAGGGATCGTGCTCTTCGCCTGGCACCACCGCGACGCGGAGGCGTGATGGAAGCCGGCCCCGGCCAACCGACCCGCAGCCTGACCGCCCAGACCGCGGCCGCAACCCGGCGGGTGGCCGCCCGCCGGGCTGCGACACCGAACGGGCTGTGGGGAATGGCGCTGTTTCTTTGTTCTGAGGCCACGATCTTCGGAACGCTGCTGGCCAGCTACTTCTACCTCGACTTCGACGCCCCCAGATGGCCGCCGGCAGGAGTCGAGCGACCGGTACTGGCCTGGCCGCTGATCGCCACGGGCTGGCTGATTGCCACCTCGGTCCCCATGCTCGCGGCCTCCCGCGCGGCCAGGAGAGGCAACCGTTCCGCGACGGCCTGGATGATCGCGCTGGCCCTGGCCATGCAGGCGTGCTACCTGGCCGCCCAGATCTACCTCTTCCACCACGACCTGGACAGCTTCAGTCCTCAGGCAACCGCGTACGGGTCGATCTACTTCACGATCCTGGCCGTCCACCACGCACACGTGGCGCTCGGCCTGCTGCTGGATCTGGGGGTCCTGTGGCACGTCGTGGTCCGGGGGCTCAATAACTATCGACTGATTGGAGTGCGGGCCCTGGCCCTGTACTGGCACGTGGTCAACGTGCTGGCCGTGCTGGTTGTCCTCACCCAGGTCTCGCCCTCGCTATGACCTGGCGGCCGTCAAACCTGGTGCTCTGGTTCGGCGTAGCCGGCGGAGCCTGCGCCTTCGCCCTGCAGTTCGTGGCCGGGCTGGCCTTCAGCTACGCCCAGTGCAATCCGCCTATCGCCCGGTGGCACATCCCGATCCAGGACTGGCAGGCCGGGCTGGCCGCGGCGGGGCTGCTGGTCGCCCTGGGCTCCGGCGCGATATCGGTCCTGATCTTCCGGCGGACCTACCGGGTGGGGGACATGTTCGCCCAGGAACGCCGGGGGGACGGGAGCCCGCCACCCCTGGGGCGCGTGCATTTCCTGTCCATCGTTGGCATCACCGTCAACACTCTGATTGTCCCGCTTATCGTCATGGACGGAGTAGGGACCGGCCTGCTGCCGCTCTGCCATCAGGCATGAGGATCCGGGTCCGCCACCTCGCCACGGGTTTCCTCCTGGTGTTCCTGCCCGTCGCCGTCGCGATGGCTCAGCCTCCGAGCGGGATCGTCCGGCCCACCCAGGAGCCGTCCAGGCCGACGCTCGAACTGGGGGCCGAGCTCTTCGCCGGCAACTGCTCCAGCTGCCACGGCATCGCCGGAGCGGGCATCACCTCCTACCGCCCCGGTGCCGGTGAACTGGTGGGGGCAGGGCCGTCTCTGCACGGTGTCGGCGCCGAGGCGGCGGACTTCTATCTACGCCTGGGCCTGATGCCGCTCACGGCACCCCAGGACGAGCCCTCGCGAGAACGCGTCCTGTTCTCAGACAAGGAGATCCGCTCCCTGGTCCAGTACGTGGCCTCGCTTGGCTCCGGGCCCGGGATCCCCCGTCCGAACGTGCGGGCCGGATCGCTTTCGGATGGGCTGGCGCTCTTCACCGAGCACTGCGCCGGTTGCCACCAGATCGTGGGCCGCGGCGGCTTCGTCACCGGGGCGCGAGTTCCGCCGCTCCAGGGCCTCACCGCGACTGAAATAGCCGAGGCGGTGCGAGTTGGCCCCTACCTGATGCCGCAGTTCACCCCCAGGCAGATCTCGAAGTCGGAGCTGAGCTCAATCGTCAAGTACGTCCTCAGCACCAACCACCCGGACAACCGTGGCGGGTGGGGGATCGGAAATCTCGGACCCATCCCTGAGGGCATCGTGGCCTGGTGGATCGCCGCGCCGCTGCTGATCGGCCTCTGTGTGCTCCTGGGGAGGCGGATGCGGTCGTGAGGAGGCTCTGGCAGTGGCTCGTGGCTCTGATCACCCTGCTCGCGGGCAGGCTCATGCACCGGGCCGCGGCCGAGGACGACGAGCGCGAACGGATCGTCCCCGCCGGCCGTCCGGAGCGGCGGGCCGAGACATCGGTCCTGCTCCTGCTGGCCATCGCCGCGGCCTGGGCCATCGGCTTCGTCGTCACCTACGCCGAGTTCAGCCCCAGGCGCATTCCCAACGCCCTGCTGGGCATCTGCCTCGGCATGTCGCTGGCCTTCATCGCCGCCGCGCTGACCGTCGTGGCCAAGCGCTTGGTCGTCACCGAGGAACTGGAGGGCGAATACCCCGAGGAGCATCCGAACGAGCAGGCGGAGGTCGCGCAGATCGTCCATGAGGCGGGCAGCCGATTCACCCGCAAGCGGCTGCTCATCGGAGCGGGAGCCGCCACGGCGGCTGCCCTGGGTGCGGCCACCCTCACCCCTGCCGTCTCCCTGGGCCCGCTGTGGGACACCGCGGCGCTTGACCGCACGCCCTGGCGGAGGGGACGCCGGCTGGTGGACGAGGACAACCACCCGTTCAAGGGCGACGACGTGGAAATGGAAACTTTCTACACGGCGTTTCCGGAAGGGGCCGACAAGGACGAGATTGGCTCCCCCGTGGTGGTGTTGCGGCTGGCTCCGAACGCGATCCACCTCCCGCCTGGACGGACGGGCTGGGCGCCTGGAGGGATCCTCGCCTATTCGAAGATCTGCACCCACGCGGGCTGCGCCATCGCCCTGTATCGCAAGCCGACGTTCCCCGTCGTGGAGCCCAGGCCGGCGCTCATCTGCCCCTGCCACTACTCGACCTTTGACCCGGCCACTGGGGCCAGCGTCATCTACGGCCCCGCGGGACGGCCCCTCCCCCAGCTGCCGCTGATGATCGACTTCGAGGGCTACCTGCGGGCAGCGGGAAACTTCTCCCAGCGTGTGGGTCCTTCGTGGTGGAACGTCCGGGAGTCGCCCACGTGAGCGACCCGCTCCACGATCCCGTCCGCTTCATCGACGAGCGGACAGCCAGCGCGCCGCTGCTCCGGAAGGGGATGCGATACCTGTTCCCCGACCACTGGTCGTTCCTGCTGGGAGAGGTGGCGCTGTACTGCTTCATCCTACTTGTGGCCACCGGGGTCTACCTGGCCCTGTTCTTCGACCCCAGCACGGCGCACACCGTCTATCACGGCTCATACAAGCCGCTGGACGGGCGAGAGATGAGCGCCGCCTACAAGTCGGTGCTGGACATCTCGCTCTACTACAAGGCAGGCCTGCTCATCCGCCAGACGCATCATTGGGCGGCCGACGTGTTCGTGGTGGCCATCGTGCTCCATCTCATGCGGGTCTTCTTCACCGGAGCATTCCGCAAGCCTCGAGAGCTCACGTGGCTGCTCGGCCTGCTGCTCCTGTTCACGGTATTTCTGGAGGGATATCTCGGGTACTCGATGGTGGATGACCTCCTCTCTGGGATGGGGCTGGCCATCGGCTACGGCGTCGGCCTCTCGCTGCCGATCATCGGTGGGTCGGTGACCCAGCTGATCTTCGGCGCCCCTTTTCCCGGTGGGCAGTCGTTGTGGTCGCGCATGTACATCGCGCATGTCTTCCTGATTCCGATCCTGCTGGCCATCCTGATCGGCGGCCACCTGGCGCTGGTCGCCCTGCGCCACCACACGCAGTTCAAGGAGAGCCGCCCACCAGGCGGCCAAGCGGGCCGCCGGCCAACGCCGACGAACAAGCGGCTGGTCGGCGTACCGCTGTTCCCCGGCCAGACACCGCGCTCGGTGGCCCTGATGTTCGGCGTGTTCGCGGTTCTGATCCTGCTCGGAGGCCTGATCCAGGTCAATCCCATCTGGCAATGGGGGCCCTACCACACCTATGACGCCACCAATGGCGCCCAGCCGGACTGGTATCTGGGCTGGCTGATCGGCGCGCTGAGGCTGATGCCCAGCTTTGACGTGACGATCGGTCACTTCACGCTAGTGCCCAACCCCTTCTGGGGCGGTGCGGCCTTCCCGTTATTCGTCCTGGCCGTTTTGGCCGTGTTTCCCTGGGCGGAAAGACGGCTGACCGGCGATCGGAGCGTGCACAACCTCGCCGATCGCCCACGGGATGCACCCAACCGAACGGCCTTCGGCGTGGCCTTCCTGAGCTGGGTCTTTCTGATCTTCGTCTTTGGAGCCGCCGACCGCATCCTGGTCTTGTGGAACATCAGCTACCAGACTCAGCTGACCATGTTCAGGATCGGGATCTGGGTGATCCCGATCATCCTGTTCTTCCTCACCCGACGCATTTGCCACGAGCTGAGGGCGGCCGAGCGCGTGGCGGCCATTCAGCAGGAGGCCGAGCAGGAGGCCGAGCGGGAGCATCGGCCGGCGCCTGTGGGCGGGACCTGAGCCGGCTCAACCTCTGGGCAGGTTCACGCCTTCTCGCCCTCCCGGTCCTCCGTGGGAGGTGCCCCTGGGACCGCCGGATCAGACCGCTTGTGCTCCCACTCCTCCCGCGCGGATGAGACCTCCTCGCCGAGCCGCTCGGTCTCCTTCTGTAGACGGTCGGCTTCCTGTTCGAGCTGGTCGGCCAGCTTCTGGGGATCGGGCTCTGGCATGACCCTGGTCTACCCGGGAGGCGAACGGCCTATCAGAGGTCGTCGGCCAGGGACCAGGACGGCGGAACGTCTGAGCGCTGACGAGCGGGCTCGTCTGGACGGAACGGCGCTTCTGGGCCGGGGTGGGCGGGTAGCCCTTCGGTGCCCCCGAACCGTCCCAGGAGATTTTCATGCCCTCGACCGCAGAGTTCATCCTCAACCGCCTCACCGAGTGGGGAATCAAGCGCGTCTACGGATATCCGGGCGACGGGATCGACAGCATTCTGGGCGCGTTCCACAAGGTCGGCGACAGGCTCGACTTCATTCAGTGCCGTCACGAGGAGATCGCGTCTTTCGCCGCGTGCGCTCACGCCAAGTTCACCGGCGAGGTCGGGGTGTGCATGGCCACCTCAGGGCCCGGGGCCATCCACCTGCTCAACGGCCTGTACGACGCCAAGCTCGACCATCAGCCCGTGGTGGCGATCGTCGGCCAGCAGCCGCGCATGGCCATCGGCGCCAACTACCAGCAGGAGGTCGACCTGGACGCCCTCTACAAGGATGTGGCCAGCCAGTACGTACAGACCATCATGGACCCCTCGCAGGCCCGGCAC
The DNA here is from genome assembly GCA_963705785.1 of uncultured Solirubrobacterales bacterium. Classification (GTDB taxonomy): domain Bacteria; phylum Actinomycetota; class Thermoleophilia; order Solirubrobacterales; family Solirubrobacteraceae; genus Palsa-465. The sequence goes on from CAVPKV010000079.1 coordinate 68,822, forward strand.
GTGATCGACCGGGCGATGCGGATCGCCACCGACTCCCGCCAGCCCACGGCGGTGGTCGTGCCCAATGACGTCGGGGATCTGGACTATTCAGACCCGCCTCGGGTCCACGGGGCCGTCTACTCCTCGGTGGGGTACTCAAAGCCGCTGATCCGGCCGCGCGACGAGGACCTCAGGCGCGCCGCCGAGATTCTGAACGCTGGTGAGAAGGTGGCCATCCTGATCGGTCAGGGCGCGATCGGAGCCGAGGACGAGGTGATCCAGGTGGCGGAGCGGCTCGGCGCGGGGGTGGCCAAGGCGCTCAACGGGCGGGCCGCCCTCGCTGATGACCTCCCCTTCGTGACCGGCCCCATCGGCCTCTTGGGCAGCAAGCCGAGCTACGACATGATGAAGGGCTGCGACACGCTGCTCATGATCGGGACGAGCTTTCCGTATGCGGAGTTCCTGCCCAAGGAGGGACAGGCCCGGGGCATCCAGATCGATATCGACGGAAAGCTCCTGGGCATGCGTTACCCCACGGAATGCAATCTGATCGGCGACGCCCGGGACTCCCTCCAGGCACTGATCCCCCTGCTGGAGCACAAGCAGGATCGCTCCTGGCGCCAGAAGCTGGAGGCGGAGATCGAGCGCTGGTGGAAGCTCATGGACCGCCGGGCCGAGCTGGACGCTCAGCCGATCAACCCCGAACTGGTGTTTGCCGAGCTCAGCCCGCGACTGCCCGACAACTGCATCCTCACCTCGGATTCGGGCTCGGGCACCAACTGGTGGGCCCGACATCTGCGGATGCGCCAGGGGATGAAGGCGGCGCTGTCAGGGACGCTGGCCACGATGTGCCCGTCGGTGCCTTACGCCCTCGCGGCGAAGTTTGCCTATCCCGACCGGCCGGTGATCGCCACCATCGGTGACGGGGCCTTCCAGATGCTGGGCATCAACGCGATGATCGACCTGGCGCACTACTCGGAGCGCTGGTCGAACAAGCAGTGCATCGTGCTCGTGCTGCACAACAACGATCTCAACCAGGTCACCTGGGAACAGCGGGTGATGGAGGGCGACCCCAGGCTGGAGGTCTCACAGCAGCTCCCGGACTTCCCCTATGCCCGCTACGCCGAAACCATCGGGCTGAAGGGAATCCGCGTCGAGCGACCCGAGGAGGTCGGCCCCGCCTGGGACGAGGCTCTGGCGCATACCGGTGGCCCGGTCCTGATCGAGGCGATCACCGATCCGGACGTCCCACCGCTCCCGCCCCACATCCAGTTGGAGCAGGCCAAGAAGCTGGCTCACGCGCTGCCCGGCGACCCGGCCCGGGGCCGGATCATCAAGGAATCGCTCAAGGGCAAGCTCGAGGAGTTCATCACCCGTTGAGCACCCTGCGCGAGCCCACCGGTGTCCGGATCGACGACATCCGGGTGAGCGCCTACGAGGTGCCCACCGCCACTGAGCAGGAGTCGGACGGCACACTGACGTGGGACTCGACCACCGGCGTGGTGGTGGAGGTGAGCGCCGCCGGGCAGACCGGCCTGGGCTACACGTACTGCGATCCATCGGCCGGAGCGGTGATCGAGTCCAAGCTGGCCTCCGTGCTCGAGGACGCCGATCCGTTCATGCCTCAGATGGCCTGGGCCCAGATGCAGATGGCCACGCGCCAGCTGGGCCACGACGGGGTGGCGGCCATGGCCATCTCCGCCGTCGACGTCGCCCTGTGGGACCTCAAGGCCAGGCTGCTCGGCGTGTGCCTGGCCGACGCCCTACCCCGGTACCGGGACGGCGTGCCCATCTACGGGTCGGGCGGGTTCTGCGATTACACCCCGGATCAGCTAAGCAAGCAGGTCCAGGGATGGCTGGAAGCTGGACTCTCGTCGGTCAAGATCAAGGTGGGCCGAGACGCCGACGCGGATCCGGAGCGAGTGGCCCTGGTCCGGTCGGTGGTCGGACCGGACGTCGACGTGATGGTGGACGCCAACGGGGCCAACAACGTGCCCCAGGCCGTGGAATGGGCCCACCGCTACCGGCAGGAGTTCGGCGTCATCTACTTCGAGGAGCCGGTCTCCTCCGACGACCTGGCCGGGCTGCGCTACGTGCGCGACCATGCCCCGCCGGGCCTGGCCGTGGCCGCCGGTGAATACGGATGGAACCTGCCCTACTACCAGCGGATGCTGGACGCCGAGGCCGTGCACATCCTCCAGGCGGATGTCACCCGGTGCGGCGGGATCACCAACCTGCTGCGCATCGACGGTCTCTGCCAGGCCCGGTGCCTGCCCTTCTCAGCCCACTGTGCTCCCGCGATCTCAGCCCACGCTTGCTGCGCCATGGAGACGGTCACCCATATCGAGTACTTCTATGACCACTACCGGCTTGAGAGCATGCTTTTCGAGGGCACGCTCGACCCCGAGGCGGGTCTTCTGACACCTGACCGGTCGCGACCGGGCCTCGGACTCGAGCTGAGGCGCGAGGAGGCTTCGCGCTACCAGGTTCCGGTGCCCAGCTCGGGCTGACGCGGCGGCGGCTCGGTCAGGCCTCGAACTGGATCACGCTGCGGATCCCGTCCTGGCGCTCCATCAGCTCGAAGCCCTCGTTGACCTGATCGAGCGTCAGGCGGTGGGAGATGAACGAGTCCACGTCGATCTCCCCGGCCAGGTAGCGGTCGACCAGCTCGGGCACCTGGTCGCGCCCCCTTACGCCCCCGAACGACGCGCCGAGCACCCGTCGGCCGGTGATCAGGTAGCGGGGGACAACGTCGAGGGTCTCCCCCCGGGCGGCCACGCCGCACATGCAGGCCGTGCCCCAGCCCATCCGGGCTGCCTCGACCGCCTGGCGCATGACCGCCACGTTGCCGGTGGCCTCGAACGTGAAGTCGGCGCCGAAGCCTCCGGTCTCCTCGAGCACCCGTTCCACGACGTCGGGTCCACCCACCCAGGTGTCCGTGGCGCCGTGCCGACGGGCCAGCTCCAATCGCTGCTCGGACAGGTCGACCGCGATGATCCGCTCGGCGCCCTGCAGCCGGGCGCCGACCACCGCGCCCAGGCCGACCATGCCGCCGCCGAAGACGACGACCGTCGCCCCCGGCTCGACGGGCGCGCGGAACATGGCGGCGCCGAGCCCGGTGGACAGTCCGCAGGCAAACAGGCACGTGGCCTCAAACGGCGCCTCCTGGGAGACCTTGGCCAGCGCGATCTCCGGCATCACCGTGGCCTGCGCGAACGTCGAGCAGCCCATGAAGTGGCGCATCGGTTCGCCGTCTCGGGACAGCCGTGTGGTGCCGTCGGGCAGGTAGCCGGCGTTCTGCTGCTCGCGGATGGCGACGCAGATGTTCGTCTTGCCGCTGCGGCAGTTCACGCACTCTCGACATTGGGGGCTGAACAGCGCGACCACGTGGTCGCCGCTGCGGAGGGAGCTCACGCCATCGCCCACGGCCTCCACCACGCCGGCGCCCTCGTGGCCGAGCACGGTCGGCGCATAGCCCGAGGGATCGGCGCCCGAGGCGGAGTACATGTCGGTGTGGCAGACGCCGCAGGCGCGGAGGCGAACCAGCACCTCACCCCGGCGCGGCGCCTCCAGATCGACCTCCTGGACGACGAGCGGCTCGGCGAACCGCTCCAGGACAGCCGCCCGGATCTTCACGGCCAGAACTCGCCCCCTCAGCTCACGTACAGCGTGACCCGGTCTTGGAATTCAAGTTTCCCGTTCGGGTAGAACGCGCGGCACCGCACGGTGTGCTTGCCCTTGGGGAGCTTCTTCAGCAGCAGGGACCAGCCCCAGGCCGCGGCGCGAACCTGACCGCCCTGGAAGTTCTTGAACCGGCCGGCCGGGACGTTGACCGAGAACTGCGGCACCGTCTTCCAGAACGTCTTCCCGAAGTTTGGAACGCGCTGCCCGTCCAGCCATTCGGTGATCAGCGCCTTCTCGGTGACCGTCCTGGAGCATTTCTGCAGGTCGGATTTGCTCGTCCCCCAGCCGTTGTGCTGGCCGGGGATCGTGGAGCACTCGGTGCTCAGGCTGTTGATGAAGATGGGGTGGCCCGCGGGCATGTGACACGAGCTGACCCCGCCGCCGATGCTCTCCGCCAGATACACCGTCTGTCGGCCGACCGTCGCGCTCTGGCACTGCTTTGAAGAGGCGAAATAGAACTGCCAGTCCTGCTGCAGCCAGTACGCATAGGGTTGCCCCGCGACCCCGCCGGTGGACGGAACCACCTCATTCAGCGTCGAGGCGAACGCGGCGGCGCCCATGGAGAGCGCCAGCAGGCTCACGCCCAAGGTCAGGCCAATAACACGACGACGACAGCTCATATCACGCTCCCTGTTCGAATCCGCCCCCGCGGCCCCGATCGATCGATGATCCCACATCGCTCTTGAACACACAACGATGGTCAACGTTGCGGCTGAGTTCTTAGCGCGCGCGGACGGCGGCCCTAGCCGTCGTCGATCAGGCCGACGAGCGGGCCGAGCAGCCTGCTCGAGCGCCTCGACACACCCGGGAGCATCAGGAGACGGTGCGTGGGTGGATCTCCAGCCCGCAGGCGCCTCAGCTGCTCCTGGGCGATCGGTCGCCATAGCCCGTCAACCACCGCGCTGGGGGTCTGGTCGGCGATCTGTTCCGGGTCCACCTCCAGGTGCTCACTCCACAGCCGCAGGCGCGCCTCCCGGGCCAGATCGGCGTCCTGGCAGACCACGTTCATCTCGGTGTCGTTGAGCAGCGAGTGGGCGTTCAGGTTGGCCGAGCCGATGGTCAACCAGCGATCGTCGACGATCCCCACCTTGGCGTGTACGTACAGCCGGTCGTCGCGCGTGCCGCTGAGCGATCGCAGGGTGGCCACGCACAGCCGGCCCTGACCATCGTCGGCCGACTCCAGCACGGCCAGCTGTCCCTGGGTGTCGTCCTGACCGTTGTTGGCCCTTGAGGGCAGCAGGATCACCACCCGAAACTCCTCGCTGGGAGGGTCGGCCAGCTTCTGGGCCAGGCCGGAGACGATCTCCGGAGACCACAGGAACTGGTTCTCCAGATAGATGAAGCTCTCCGCCTGCCTGATGGCCCGCCTGTAGCTCTCAAGGATCCGAAAATCGCCCCTGGGCACAGCCTCGTACATGTCCTCAGCCACCGTGCGGACGATCTGCACTGTATGCGGGCCGGTGCTCTCCAGCGCCCCGGACTGCGTCACGTCCTCGCCGGTCAGCTCTCGCCACCGCATCGCGAAGTGGTCGGCCACATCGCCACGACGGGCCCGAGTGAGTCGCGTACCCACGTCATGCCAGCCCAGCCGGCGTCTGGCCACGTGGCGGAGGTGTCATACGATCCCCTCCCTGGTCGGTCATGTCGATACCACCCACGAAGGCCACCAGTCCGTCGACCACGACGACCTTCTCGTGGTGGCAGTGGAACGGATGCTCGCGCGGGTCGGGCTCGCAGCGGATGCGCGTCTCGCGGGTCAGGGTCGTGATCCCCTCCCGGACTTCACTGCGGGTCGGATGGAAGGCGGGAATCGGAGAGCCAGCCCACACCAGCACGCGGACATCGACGTGCCCGGCCATCTCCGCCAGCATCGGCCCCAGGGCAATCGTCTCCTCACCTCGTACGAGCTCGAAGTGCGGCGCGATGTGCCACGCACAGATGTGCACCGATTCCCGCGCGCCCTGAATCGCCTGCGCGATCTGGGCGAACGCGTCGCGGCCGTCCACGAGCACCTCCAACTCGCACCCCTCGCGGGGCGCCGGATCTCCGTCGGCCCACCAGCCGTCGCCCGGGTCGAGTGCATCCGAGCCCAGGCGGGCCAGGCGGCGGCTGTGCTTGGCGCACACCAGCCGCTCGATGGTGTCCCCCACGACGCCGTCCAGCGACGCCACGCGCTTAGAGAGGCGGCTCCCCATGACACCCATTGTCATCGCTTGACCGTGCGGACGCTCCGCCAGGCGCTGGAGCGTGCCGGCCGGCCCAGCCGGGTAGGACCGGTTCATGCCGGCCAAGAACGAGCGGGAAGTGGTGGTGATCACAGGGGCGTCGGGCGGCGTCGGCCGTGCCACGGCCCGGAGGTTCGCCGCCGACGGGGCGCGGATCGGTCTGATCGCCCGCGGCCGCAAGGGTCTCGAAGCAACGGCTCGAGAGGTCGAGGAGGCCGGCGGCCAGGCTCTGGTGCTGCCGGCGGACGTGTCTCACGATGAGCAGGTGGAGGCGGCGGCGGCGGCCGTCGAGGAGGCCTTCGGACCGATCGACATCTGGGTCAATAACGCCATGGTCACGGTCTACGCCGAGTTCCTGGACGTCGATCCCGACGAGTTCAGACGAGCCACCGAGGTGACCTATCTGGGCATGGTCTGGGGAACACGGACCGCGCTGAGGCGAATGGTGCCCCGCGATCGAGGATCGCTGGTCCAGGTCGGCTCAGCCCTGGGCTACCGCGGGATCCCCCTCCAGGGCCCGTATTGCGGAGCCAAGCACGCCTGCAAGGGCTTCACCGAGAGCGTGATCACGGAGCTGCTCCATCACAAGTCGAAGGTGCACGTGTCGATGGTGCAGCTCCCAGGGCTCAACACCACGCAGTTCACCTGGGGCCGGACCAAGCTCCCCAAGCAGACCACGCCCGTGCCTCCGATCTACCAGCCCGAGATCGCCGCTGACGCCATCCACTACGCCGCGCACCACAGGCGCCGCCAGATTTTCGTGGGCATCCCCACCGTGCTGAACATCCTCGGCGAGTCCGTCGCTCCGGGGCTGCTGGACCGCTACCTGGCTCGGACCGGGTTCAAGTCGCAGATGACCGACCAGGCTCTGGACCCTCGAGGTCACGACAACCTGTTCGAGCCCATTGAGGAGGATCGGGGCGCCCACGGTCCGTTCGGCGGCCAGGCCCACTCGGTCAGCCCCCAGTACGAGCTGGCCAAGCGTCACGGCATGGTCCTGGCGGGCATCGGTCTGGCCGCCGCCGGGCTGGGCGCGGCGGCAGCTCTCCGGGCCCGATGACACTCCCGCCCCCACGCGGCTGAGACACCCTGTAAGCGGTCGGGCGGGCTCAGGCGGCCGGGCGAAGTGCTTCCAGCTCGCGGCTCTGGGCCAGCTCGGACAGCGCCCGGCGCTCAAGCTTGCGCACGGCGTCCTGGGAGATCCCCAGCCGACGGCCTGTCTCACCGAGCGGCGTGGGGTCATCCCCGCCCACGCCGTAGCGCAGCCTGACCACCTCGCGCTCGCGCTCGGGCAGACGCTCGAGCGCCTTGCGCAAGGCGTCCTCGCGCAGCGAGATCTCGACCTCCTCGTCCGGCCTGAGCTCGGCGCTGGCCAGCAGCGCGCCCAGTGGAGTCTGCTCCTCCTCGCCCACCGGGCGATCGAGGCTCGTCACGACGCGCGCGGTCTCACGCGCGTCACGCACGTCCTGAATGGTGATCTCGGCCTCGTGGGCGATCTCGTCGTCGGTGGGGTCGCGGCCCAGCCGGACGGCCAACTCCCGCTGGGCCTTGGCGATCTTGCGCTCACGCTGGCCCAGGTGAACTGGGATCCGGATCGTCCGAGATCTGTTGTCCAGAGCCCGCTGGAGCGCCTGGCGGATCCAGAACGTCGCGTAGGTGGAGAACTTGTACCCCTTGCGCCAATCAAACTTCTCGGCCGCCCGGATCAGCCCCAGGATGCCTTCCTGGATCAGGTCGAGCAGCGGTAGCTCGTGGCCCTGGAACTTCCGAGCGTTGGCGATCACCAGTCTCAGATTGGAGTTGACCAGCCGCTCCTTGGCCTTCAGGTCTCCTCGCTCGATCTCCTTGGCCAGCTCGACCTCCTCGTCGCGGCTCAGCAGCGGGTGGCGCCGCACCTCCTGAAGGAACAGCGACATGGCGTCGGTCGTCTGGGCGGCCAGGTCGTCGGGGGCATATGTGACCGGCTCGGCTTCCGCCCGGCCGCAGTCATCGCGGAGGTCGATCCCCCGCTCCTCGAGCATCTCCTCGAGGGCCGGGAGCTCGTCGTCCCCCACGTCGGCCTCCTGGGCGAGCGCACTCAACTCGGAAAGCTCCACGCAGTCGCGCGATTCGCGCTCGGCCCGCGCCACGAGCTGATCCGCCAGGTCGCGCAGCGACGGAGCGGGTTGTGCCGTGGTCGGGTCTGCAGCGCCCGTGGTCGGGTCTTCGGTGCCGTTTGCCATAGGTAATGCGTTCCCTTCGGGAGCCTGACCGAAACGACGCCCGAGAGAGCCGGCAACCTTCCTGACCAGGTCCCGCGGCCCGGGCGGCTCAGCGATCGAGCTTGTCGCGCTTGGGTCCCTGCGGCCCACGGCTCCGCCTCGAGGGTCCTGGATGGGGCGGGGCTCGCTGGTGGAAATGCTGCCCGGAACCGGGAGGATCCTTTCTAAGTCGGGGCGGGGCAAACTCCGGGCTCATGAGTGACGCTGTGCTGATCCTCACGTTCGTGGCCGCGGCGACAGTGAGTCTGGCCACCAGCTGGTTGCTCGTGATCAGGCTCGAGCGCATCGGAGCGCGACTGGGCCTGAGCGAGCCCCTGCTTGGCCTGCTGGCCGCACTGGCCGCCGACGCTCCGGAGATCACCGCCGCGGTAACCGCGCTCGTGGGTCACCACGCCGCGATCGGCGCCGGCGTGGCAATCGGCTCAAACGTGTTCAACCTCGCTGCGCTGCTGGGGCTATCGAGCATCATCGCGGGACGGATCGACCTCCACAGACGGGTGATCCTGCTCCAGGGGACTGTCGCGGTGGCGATCGCCGCCCTCGGCGTGGCGGTCGTGACCGGGGCGCTGCCCGTCGTAGGCGGCCTCGCGGCGAGCCTGGCCGTGATCGTTCCCTTCGTGGCGCTGCTGGGAATGGGGCGCGAGCGCCTGAGCCGGATCGGCCTGCCCACCGGTTGGGTCCGTTGGCTGACCGAGGCCATCCACGAGGAGGAGATCGAGCTCGAAGAGGCCATACACCCCCGACTGGGCCGGGGCCGGCGATGTCCTCGTGGCATCGGTCGCGGTGGTGATAGTTGTGGCGGCCAGTGTGGCGATGGAGCACGCAGCGTCCACGTACGGGTCCCGCCACGCAGTGCCGCAGATCGTGACCGGAGCGCTGGTGCTGGCCGGGATCACTAGCTTGCCCAACGCCGTCGCGGCGATCTATCTGGCCCTCCGAGGCCGGGGGGCCGCCGCGCTGAGCACATCCCTGAACAGCAATGCCCTGAACGTGGTCATCGGGCTACTGCTCTCAGGGTCGATTCTCGGTTTGGGCACGCCGTCCGGCCAGGCCGTGTTCGTGGCGGCCTGGTCGCTGGGCCTCACTCTGTACGTCCTGCTGGCGGCCTACAGCTCGCGGGGGCTGACACGGATCCAGGGGACCGCGATCGTCGTCGCCTACTTGGTGTTCGCGGGGATCGTGGTGGCAACGGCGTGAGCGGCGGGCCCGCGTGGCCGGTTTGTCGACCCTAGGGGTCGAGCAGGCTCTATCGCTGACCCGCCAAACTCTGCTCCCGTAGCGAGGCTTCAAGGGCCTGCGGGAACAGAGATCTGAGTTTCTCTGCCGCCGCCCGTTCCTCGGCCAGGATCGACGTGGCGGCCTGGACAGTCTGCTCGTCGCCAGCCCGGGAAGCCACCCGCCGGAGCAGCTCATACGAGGCGATCTCCAGGTGCTCGAACGCGTAGGCGAATGCAGCCAGCTTGGCCGGCGTGTCCGGCTGAGCGGCGAAGAAGCCGCCCCAGTTCAGGGCGCCACTCTTCATGGCCAGGTCCTTGAGCTTTGACGGCGATCCGCCTCGAGCCTCAAGTCGATCCTCCACCCGCCGCAGATGGCCCCGGGTCTCATTCAGGTGCGACTCGTAGGCCTGGGCGATTTCCGGATCGCCGGCCAGGTCTGGTCCCTTGGCCAGCAGCGTCTCGGCCTGCTTCTCAATGGCGTGAGCGTCGGCCAGGTACCTGGTCAGATTCTCATCCAGGTCGATCGGCTCCTTGGCGGCCAGCGACGCTTCCACGGCCTGGTCGTAGAGCCCCTCTAACCGCTGAGCCATACCCTGCTCCTGGGACTCGATCCAACGGGCGGTCTGCAGGGCGTCCTCGTCATGGCACCGCTCGGCCAGCAGCGAGAGCAACTCGTAGGCCGCTTCCTCCATGTGCTCGTAGGAAACGGCGTGAGCCAGGAGCTTGCCGGGGGTGTCGGGCTGCGCCGCGGCGAAGGCCCCAAACCCGATCCCGGTGAGCGCCCCGGCGGCGTCCTTGATCAGCGAACGGCTCGCGTCGCGCTTTTCCAGGGCCTCGCCGACCAGCCGCTCGTGATCCTCGGTTTCGGTCAGATGCTGGGCGAAGGCGTCGGATAGGGCGCCCTGTCCTGCGATCTTGGGGGCCATTTTCATCTGCACGAGCGCCTGGCGCTCGATCGAGTGGGCATCGGTTAGGTACTTCACCAGCTGTTCTTCAAGGGTCTGTGGAGTCATGCCAGGCAGATCCCACGCCGAGCGGGTGCGTAAACGCCTGAGCCCCGGGTAGGCCAAATTTGTCTGCGGGATAACCGACCAAAGGAGCTGACCGTGAGCATCCTGGACAAGCTGACCGGCCGGGCCAAGAAGGCAGCCGGCGACCTGACGGGTGACCCCAGCCTGCGCCGCGAGGGCCGCCAGGAGGAGCGCAAGGGCGAGGCCAAGGACGAGTTGATCCGCCAGGAGGAGCGCCTCGAGGACAAGGCCCAGGAAGTGGCCGACCTGGAGCGGAAGACTTCCTGATCGCGATCCTCGACATCGATGGCACACTGGTCGACACCAACTACCAGCACGCTCTGGCCTGGTATCGGGCCTTCCGCAAGCACGACATCCTCATCGGGGTGTGGCGAATTCACCGCCACATCGGGATGGGCGGCGACCAGGTCGTCAAGGCGCTCACGGACGAGAGCACCGATGAGAAGCTGGGCGACGAGATCCGAGCGGCCGAGAAGGAGTTCTACCTCGAGCTGATCGACGAGGTCTCGGCGATGGAGTCATCGCTCGAGCTGCTCGTGGAGTTGGGCCGGCGCGGTCACACCGTGGTTCTGGCCAGCTCGGCCAAGGAGGACGAGGTGGATCATTACTTGGATCTCCTGGAGGCCCGGGAGGTAACCGACGCCTGGACCACGTCGGCCGACGTGGAGGCCACCAAGCCCGAGCCCGACCTGATCAGGGCGGCCCTGGACCGCGTCGGCGGGAGCGCCGAGGAGGCTGTCATGGTCGGAGATACGCCCTGGGACGTTCAGGCCGCTCGCCGGGCCGGGGTGGACACAATCGGCGTCCTCACCGGCGGCTTCGCCATCGAGGAGCTCAAGGAGTCAGGTGCCGTGGCCGTGTTCGAGTCGGTGTCCGACCTGTGCGCGCGGCTCGAAGAGACGGCGCTTGCCTGACCAGGGGTTCAGAATCATCCCAGGGTGATCGTGAACAGGGCCCCCAGGATTCCCACGCCCAGGGCCAGGGCGGCTGCGTAGTCGCCGATCCTGCCGGTGTGGAGGGTTTTCAGGGGGCGCATTAGGGCGCTCCCAAGATCCAGGATCCGGTGCGCGTTGAGTCGCCGTCCCCACAGCCCCAGCGCGGCCACGGCAAGGGCCAGCACCGCGGCCCCGGCGCAGTACAGCCAGTCGTACCACTCGGGCGCGGATGAGCTTGCGCTACCCAAGGGCGGAGTCCTCCAAAAACCGCCGAGCGGTACCCCGCGCCGTTGACGAAGCGTCGCGCGGCCGTGGCCATCAGGTCGCCGAAGCCGAACCAGACCCGATTCCAGCAGCGCCGGCCAGAAGGAGCACCGCCGGAATGAACATGACGGCCGGCGTACGGTCTCCTCCCCCCTGGTCTCGGATTCCGTCTCCGCATCGGAGGAGCTCGGGCCTCGTTCCTCCTCGACATCGCCCCAGCCCAGGAACACCCGCGCCCCCGCCCGAAGCACGGCCGCGCCGGCCAGCGCGCTGGCCAGCACGATCAGCGGGGGTACGAACCCGTAACCGACCTTGATCGCCGCGTCCTCGATCATCGACTTGCCCAGGAAGGGTCCAAACGGGGGCAACGAGGCGCTGAGCAGCCCGGCGGCCAGGAACACGACGCCCGTGCCCCGGAGATGCTTGGCCCGGCCGTGCAGCCTCCGCTGTCCCACTCGCCCCAGGCGGTGCGCACGATGCCCACGCAGGCAAACAGCGCCGCCTTGCCAAAGCCGTCCGCCAGCACGTAGACCGCGGTGCCGGCCACGCCATCCGCGGTCAGCAGGCCGGCCCCGGTGAGGAAGATGCCAACAAACGAGATGGTCAGGAAGGCCAGCATGCGCTTGAGGTGGTCCTCGCCCAGGGACATCAACGCTCCCCATAGGGCGGTGATCAGCCCCGCTCCCACGAGCACCGCCCGGATCACGGAGGCCTGGCCGGAGAACACCGGAGCAAAAACGCCAAACCAGATCCGGGCCAACCCGTAAAGCCCCATCTCGCTCATTGCCCCGGCCAGGAGCAGGCACACCGGGGCCAGCGCCACCGCGTAGGCATCGTCCAGCCAAAAGTGAAACGGGACCACCGCGGCCTTGACCAGAAAGGCGGCCACGAGCAGGGTGAAGGCCACCACGATCACCTGGTTGACCTGCGAGTGGGCCAGGACCCGCCCGATTTGGGCCAGATTGAGGGCGCCGGTCAGCGCGTAGACGAGGCCGATCCCGAGCAGGAACAGAAAGGCGCCGATCGTGTTGATCAGCGAGGTTCAGCCCCCCTTCCAGGGCGGCCTGCTCATGAACCTTGTAGGCCACCAGCGCCACCGCCGAGACGCTCATCAGTTCAAAGAACACGAACATGTTGAACAGATACCCGGTCAGGCAAAACCCGATCATGCCCGCCATGAAGGTCAGCATCAGCACGTGATAATGGGGGGCCAGGACATCGGTGAATCGGCTGCTGTAGATCAGTGCCAGCACCATCAGCAGAGCGACAAATGCGGCCAGCCCGGCGCTGATCGGCTCGACCGCGAAGTCGATCCCGATGGCCACTCCATGCTGGGGGTGCCAGCCCCCGAACCAGTAGACGCTCATACCAGCCGATACATGCACGAGCAGAACGAAGAGCATCACGGCACTGGCCAGCGCGGCCGTGACCGCGAGCACGTCGCTCATGAGCCGCGGTAGAAGGCGACTCAGAAGAGCGAGCAGGGCCGCGCTGAGGAGCGGCACAGCCACCGACAGCGGAACCAGGTTTCTCACTCGCGCATCCGGACCATGGCGTCAGGGTCGGTTGTCCCGTAGCGCTTGTGGGCCTGGATGGCCAGCGCCAGCAGCAGCGCCACCACGGTGGCCTCCACGACCACATCAGTCAGGGTCAGGGCCTGAACGATCGGATCGACGACGTGGGATCGCTGGGGAATGTCGGCAAAGATCGGAGCCTTACCACCGGTGCGGTAGCCGATGGCCAGAAGCAGGACGTAGGTGGAGGCCTGGACCACGGTCAGGCAGATGATCAGGTGGATGTAGTTGCGGCTCGAGTGACGCCATACAGCCCTACGCCGAACAGCCAGGCCGCCGCGAGGTACGGATAGACGGTCATCAACGCTCGGCCAGCAGCCGCTGGTCCAGCAGCTCTGACAGGACCATGAGGAGCGCACCGGCCACCTCGATGCCCACCGAGATGTTGGCCAGCGGGATCATCCCCCCCGAGAGCAGGCTGCCCGGGGTGCCCTTGGGGAGGAAGTTGGCGAAGAAGACCCCCGTCCCGATCAGCCCACCCAAGCCGATCAGGGCGAAGCCCGCCGCCCCGGCGGCATGGGCCAGCTCGAGCGGTGTGGCCGAGCGCCGCAGACGCAGGAGGAGCAGGTATTCGCCCCCCAGGAAGATGAAGGCCACCGCCGCCATCAGGATCACTCCCCCCTGAAATCCACCGCCGGGGGTGATTTGCCCGTGCGTCACGACATAGGCGGCCAGCACCGTCAGGGGGCCGACCAGGGCCACGCCGATCCACCGGCTGAGTTCGCTGATCCGCCCCTCCTCGGGCAGGAGCTCAGCCTCGGGCTTCTCTTCCACATCGCCGCGAATGGCCCGCAGCAGGACGGTCACGCCGATGGCCGAGATGAACAGGATGAATTCCTCGCCCAGGGTGTCAAACCCTCGATAGTCGAAGGCCGTCGCCACCACGGAATTGGTGGCCGAGCGCTGCGGGACGGCTGCGTGGGCCAGGTCAAAGCCGTATCTGCTGTGGCCAGCGCCGAACGGGTGCAGACCCGTCCCAGCCCCAGGCCAGGCCCCCGACGACCAGCATCAGCCCCACGGCACCGACGATCAGGCGACCACGCCTCACCGCTCAGACTCATCCCGCTCCGCTGGGCTCTCCTCCTCGCGGACCTTGGCGATGGCCGAAGAACATCGCGGGCAGGGCCACGCTGCCTATGACGATCTCCGAGAGCGCGACGTCCGGAGCCTGAAGGATGAAAAACAGAAGCGCGAGCAGCAGCCCCAGGACGCCCACGGCGATCGCCTGCCTGGCCAGGTCGCGGATCAGGACAGTCACGGTGCCCCCGACACCCACCAGGGTCAGCAATACGGCGATCAACGCGGTCATCGGGATCGCTCCTCGACCTCGATCTTCTCCGGCGCCTGGATCCTCCAGTCCCCGTGCTCGGCGGTGCGCGCGCTCCCCGGCCGATGGCATGGGTCGCGATCGGAGCCACGACGAGGAGGAAGACGGCAATCAGGATGGTCTTGTCGCCAACCAATGAGAAGGGCTCCTTTACCAGCACGGCCACGGTGATGCAGACCGCTCCAGCACGGCTAACCGGCGAAGTGAAGCCGGTCGTGGACCTCACCAAACGCGACCACGCCGAGACAGGAGATGAGGACCAGGACCACGCCGAGGACGAGGAAGACATCGATCACGGCCTGCCGCCCGGTCACCGGGTCCGCTCCAGGAAGCGAACAAAGGCCAGGGTCCCGCCCACTGATAGGGGGGCCAGGACGACGGCCAGGTCGATGAAGGACTGGCGATCCAGCGCCACCGTCATCGTCACCAAGGCCAGGACGGCGGTAACTCCGGCGAGGTTGAGGGCGGCCAGGGCAGCGCCCGTGTCGCTCCGCAGGCAGGCCAGCAGGCATAGCCCCAGGCCACAGGCCAGGACGATCGACGCCGCCGTCCAGATGCTCATCCCAGCTCCAGCGGATCGAGAGGCCCGAAAGAAGGTACGAGCTCATGGACCAGCAGGATGTTCCGTTGCCAGGATCGACACCAATCGCGTAGCGATTCGGCGCCACAGAGGCCGCCCACTCCGACAGAAGCCGCCGACCGACGTCGGCGGGATCGGCTCCTCCGCCCGGTAGCGGACGGCGCGGAACCTTCCCCCGAACCTCCCGGCGGAGAACCAGCAGGCGGAACAGAGCCCAGGTCACCCGGCCGGTGTCGGGGACCAGCAGCAGCAGCGGGCGGTGATCCGGCGGAGCATGGATAGGCGAGGCCGCGCATGCACCGACCGCTGGGCTGCACAACGCTGGCGAGGATCGCCGCCATCACGGCGCTCACCCCGCCGGCGATCATGTTGGGCTCGTCGGTCCCATCGATGAGCAGGACCCACAGGCCGAAGAACGCGGCCGCCCGCGCCAGCGCCGCGATCCCGAGCAGAGACCACCTGGCCATCAGCGATTGGCTACCCCTTCCGTGGTCCGGCATAACTGCTGCCATGGGCCATCGGTCGCGAGAGCACTTCCTCCACGGACTGGCGGTGGGCATCAGTCGTGGGCACCCCCACCGGTGCCCACCGCCGGTACAGGCTTCTACGCAGCCTGGCGCTGCTCGTGCACGCCCTCGGCGAACTCCTCGACGATCTTGGCGCAGAATGCCGGGAGGTCGTCGGGCTTGCGGCTGGTCACGATGCCCTCGTCCACCACGACCTCCTCGATCACCCACTCGGCGCCCGCGTTGCGCAGGTCGGTCTTGAGGCTCGGCCAAGAGGTGACCTTCCGGCCCTTGACCACGTCGGCCTCGACCAGCAGCCACGGGCCGTGGCAGATCACACCGACCGGATTGCCCGACTCGATGAACCGGCGGACGAATCGACACGGCGTCCTCGTCGCTCGCAGCTGGTCCGGGTTGGCCACGCCGCCGGGCAGGACCAGGCCGTCGTAGTCGGACGGATCGGCGTCGGACACGGCCCTGTCGGCCGTGATCTTGTCGCCCTTGTCGAAGTGCTGCCACATCTCGACCTCGCCCGTCTGCAGTGAGAGCAGATCGGCATCGGCTCCGGCCTTCTTCACCGCCTCCAGCGGCTCGGTCAACTCGACCTGTTCGGCCCCCTCCGTGAACAGAAAGGCCACCCGCTTGCCCGTAAGTTCACCAGCCATCGCATCGCCTCCTTACTCGTGGGTTCGTCTGTCTGACTACCCCGGGTGGGGGCGACAAAACGGCGCCGATCGGCGGAAACGTCTCGGGGAGTCCGGGCGCTTGTACTACGCTTGAGAGATGTTCGGACTTGGACACAAGAGCACCAAGGTGGAGGCCGATCAGGCCCTTCCCGGCCGCGACCAGGAGATGCCCGTGCCGGCTCGCCACGCTGTCCTGGGAACCCCGCTCAGGCCGCCGTTCCCGGAGGGCCTGGAGCAGGTCGTGGTTGGGATGGGCTGCTTCTGGGGCGCGGAGCGGGGTCTTCTGGCAGGCCCCCGGGGTGTACACGACAGCGGTTGGCTACGCCGGAGGTTTCACCCCCAATCCGACATATGAGGAGGTGTGCAGCGGGCGCACCGGCCATACCGAGGCCGTGATGGTCGTGTTCGACCCGGCCAAGATCCCCTTCGAGGAGATCCTGCGGCTGTTCTGGGAGAACCACGATCCGACCCAGGGCATGCGTCAGGGCAACGACGACGGGCACCCAGTATCGCTCGGCCATCTACACCTCAGGCGAGGGGAGCAGCTCCAGGCCGTCGAGGCGTCGCGGAACGCTTACGCCGAGCAGCTGCGGGCTTCGGGCTACGGCGACATAACCACCGAGATCGCTCCCGCGAGGTCCGTTCTACTACGCCGAGGACTATCACCAGCAGTACCTGCACAAGAACCCGTGGGGGTACTGCGGGCTGGGTGGGACCGGAGTTAGCTGCCCGGTCGGCGTGGGCGTCGCGGCGAACGCTGCGACCGCCGAGCCGGCCGCTAGCTCGTAGCTCCCTGCACAGCCACCGCAGCCCGCTGGGCGATGAGCTGCCCCGCGTCCGGTAGCGCGGTGCGCGAGCGGTCGACCAGGACAGGCGCGTCGACCCCGTCGCCCAGGGCCCCGGGCGTCGCATCCTCGGGCCAGTCCAGCGCGTGCAGGAGTGCCTGGACGAACGCGTCTGGCCGGTCGTTCTGGACGTAATGGTTCGCACCCGGGATCAGATAGAACGCATTGCGACCGGGCTTGAACATCAGGTGCTCGTGCCACGTGTGGGTCGCCACCCTGATCGGTGAGACCGCGTCGTACACCCCCCAGATGACCGTCGTGGGAAGCTCGGTGGCGGCCAGCGAACGCAACCACGCCTCCTCGTCGACCGAGCGCTCGATCAGGTACTGAACCGTCTCATGGAGCACCCCCACCCCGTCGGCATGGGCGAAGGTCGCTGCCAGCGCCTGCACCTCCGGATCCTCGGGCCCGCGCGGGGGCGTGAACATCATCGCGCCCATGCCCGCCGCCAGAAGTTCGGGGGTCAGCTGCGCGAGCAGTTCGGGGTTGTGGAGCATCAGCCGCTGGGCGTCAGTCAGATTGGAGAGCGGTAGAAAGATGTTGGCGTTGGACAGCACGAGATGGTCGAGTGCCACCCGCGACTGTCCGCCGGCTACGTTCGCGGCCTGGATGAGCGCGACGCTGTCGCCCCGGTCGTGGCCGACCATGATCGCCGACTCGGCTCCGACGACCTCGCGGAGATAGTGGTCGAGCAGCTCCGCGTCGCGCCGGAGGCTGTAGCCCCAGCCCCGCGGCTTGTCGGAGAATCCGTATCCGGGGAAGTCGATCAGGCACACCCGGTAGCGCGTGCTCAGCGCTTCGGCGACCGGGGACCAGTCGACGCTGCACGTCGGGAAGCCGTGGACGAGCGAGAGCACCGGAGCCGCCTCGTCCCCCAGCTCGACGTGAAAGATCTGGACCGGCGCCGTCTCCTCGTTGGCTGAGCTCCACGAGAAGTGGGCCCCCCGGGACCGCCAGTCGTCGGCTCTTGTCGTGTTCTCAGCCACCAGCCACGGCGGGCAGGATCGTCACCTCATCGCCGTCCTCGACGCTCGTGTCCAGGCCATCCAGGAACCGAATGTCCTCGCCGCCGACGTAGACGTTGACGAACCGGCGCAGTCCCCCGTCCTCGGCAATCCGCTCCCGCAGATCGTCGAAGCGGTCATACAGCGCGTCCAGCACCTCGCCCACCGTGGCGCCCTCAACCTCGGCTGAGGCCTCGCCGTCGGTGGCGGCGCGCAACTGCGTCGGGATCTTGACGGTGACCGCCATGGGCGGCCAGTGTTATAGCGCCCTGGCGGCGATCACGCTATCGCCACCTCGCGCTCGCGGGCCTGCTCGAACGATCCCACGGTGGGGTCGACCTCCCAGGCCTCGAACGTGCCCTTCACGCAGTCGAGGGTCTTGAGGCCCTCGCCGGTGATGTAGGCCACCACCCGCTCGCCGGGATCGATCTGCCCCGCCTGGGCCAGCTTGGCCAGCACGGCGACTGTCACGCCACCCGCAGCCTCGGTGAAGATGCCCGTGGTTTCGGCCAGCAGCCTGATCCCCGCCCGGATCTCCTGATCGGTCACGGACTCGATCGAACCGCCGGTCCGCCGGGCGAGGTCCAGCGCGTACGGTCCGTCGGCCGGGTTGCCGATGGCCAGTGACTTGGCGATCGTTTCCGGCTTGACCGGCTGGCAGAAGTCGCGTCCGTCCCGGAAGGCCCGGGCCACCGGCGAGCAGCCCTCGGCCTGGGCGCCGTTGAACTTCGGCAACGGCCCACTGAGCAGTCCGACCTCGAGCCACTCCTCGAAGCCACGGGCGATCTTGGTGAACAGCGACCCGGATGCGATCGGGCAGACCACCCGATCGGGCAGCGAGAAGTCAAGCTGCTCGGCCGTCTCGAAGGCCAGCGTCTTTGACCCCTGCGAGTAATAGGGCCGCAGGTTGATGTTGACGAACGCCCAGTGATGCTCGGCTGACAGCTCCGTGCACAGGCGGTTCACGTCGTCGTAGTTCCCCCGGACGGAGACTAGATTCGTGCCGTAGACGCCGGTGGCCAGCACCTTCTGCTCCTCCAGGTCCCACGGCACGAACACGTAGGACTCGAGTCCCGCGGCCGCGGCGTGGGCCGCCACGGCGTTGGCCAGGTTTCCGGTCGACGCGCAGGCCACGGTCGTGAAGCCCAGCTCGCGGGCCCGGGCCAGGGCCACGGACACCACCCGGTCCTTGAACGAATGGGTCGGGTTGGCGGCGTCGTTCTTGATCCACACCTCGCCCAGGCCGAGGCGCTCGGCCAGGCGATCCACCTTGAGCAGCGGGGTGAACCCCGCGGGGAGAAGGCCCTCGCGCGGGGGCCGGACGGGCAGAAAGTCGCTGTAGCGCCACAGCGAGTAAGGACCGGTCTGAATCCGGCGCTTCAGTTCCTGCGGGTCCCTGTCACCGCCGGGGGCGAACTGCACCTCCAGGGGTCCAAAACAGCGCTCGCAAACGTAGAGCGCGTCCAGCGGATAGCTGGTCTGACATTCCTTACAGCGAAGAGACTCTGGCGGCATATCTGAAAAAACCTCCGCCGGGGTCTGTGGGTCGGAGGCCGTGAAACCGCCCTTTCCACATCTCCCAGGCCTTGTAGTTGGAGCCTGATGGAATTGGCACCTTTCCCTTGCGGGAGGTTGCCGGGGTTTCGTAGGGCCATATCCCTCCACCCCTCTGGATGCGTACTGCTATGTAATGGGCAGTATATACGCCGTGCGGACAGGAGCAACCACCTGGCGGGCGCTCGTCGAACTTTGGCGCTGGACTTCGTAATGACGAACCTCAGAGCCAAAGTTGGTCCTGAGGCCTGGTGCGACGGCCCTGGCTCGCGTAACCACAGGGCCTGGGTGGTGTTCCGGTGACGGCGATGGCCACCGTCAGTCCTGAAGCGATCGAGCGCCTGGAGGCGCTCCTGGCCAGCGGCCCTCCCGGTCCCCGCAGGCGGATGATGATCATCGTCAATCCGTACGCCACGACGGTCTCGGACCGGCTGAAGAGGCTCGTGGTGTATGCGCTGCGCGGGAGCTATGACGTCACGGCGATCGATACCGAGGCCCGCAACCACGCCACCGAGCTGTGCCGCCAGGCGGCCGATGAGCGCTACGACGTGGTCGTGGCCTTCGGGGGCGACGGGACGGTCAACGAGGCGGCCAACGGCCTGGCCGGTTCGGAGACCGCGCTCACCTGCCTTCCCGGCGGCCGGACGAACGTGTACTGCCGGATGCTCGGGATCCCGACCGACGTGGTCGACGCCACCGAGCAGCTCCTGCGCCTGGCCCACGGGTGGGAGCCACGGCAGGTCGATGTGGGGTTGGCGGGTGACCGCTACTTCCTGTTCTCCGCCGGCGTGGGCCTGGACGCCAGCGTGGTCAAGCGGGTCGACGCGCACCCCCGGCTCAAGGCCCGTCTGGGCGAGTGGTACTACACCGCGATCACCATGCGGACCTTCCACCGGCCCTACCTGCTGCACCCGCCGCAGCTAGAGGCCGCGGTGGACGGAGAGACCATTTCCGGGGTCAGCGCGTTCGTCCAGAACGGCACCCGGTACACCTACTTCGGCGACCGGCCAATCGTCATCGACGAGGATGGGACTCTGACCAACGGCGTGCTTTCGACGGCCATTCTGGAGCGCGTCAGCCCGCTCGACCTGCCAACCATCACCTGGCGGGCCCTGTCCCCCGAGTCCGGCTGGCCAACCACCGCCACCTGCGCATGGTGGCCGGCGTGGAGCGTTTCCACATCCGCTCGCTCGACGACCGCCCCCTTCCCCTCCAGGTCGACGGCGACTACATCGGCGACGTGGACGAGGTCGAGTTCGCGGTGGCCGCGGGAGCGCTCCGGGTCGTCAGCTGAGCCGTCAGTCGCCTCCCGTGCGCTGAGCTTCAGCGAGGCTGGGGGCCGGTGCTAACCGCCGCCAGGACCGCCGCCGGGCGCGCCGCCATGTGGGCCGCCTCCATTGCAGTTCTGCACGTCACACGGATACGGCCGGAACGCCTGCGTCTGCGTGCCTGAGGGTGTCGTCAGCTGCGCGCTGCCGAGGTGGTACGCGCCCGGCCACCACGCTACCGCCCAGCCGTTCTGGACGGTGGCCGTCACCTCGGCGCCATCGTCGAGCGTGACGTTGACCGCAGTGACGTCGTCGGCCACGCGGGCGATCATCGTCCCGTAGGGCTGACCCTGACTGGTCGCCACGTGGTCGTCCCAGAGGAACAGCTGCCCCGAGGGAACCGTCACCGGGGGCGAGGTGCTCCACCCCGAGGTGTTTTGGAACGACGGGCCTACGGTGCAGAAGTCGTTCGAGGTGCCGTCGGAATACACCTCGATCGTGAACGGCCCCCGGGTGTCGGCCAGCTTCAGCGGCAGCCCGTGGTCCGGAATGTTCGCGGCACAGTAGTCGTCGGCTGCGGCCAGCTGCGCCCGGCTCGGGACGGTCGGGTGGCGCGTCCAGCCGGCAAAAGCGCTGCTCGCGCCCCCGGCCAGCGACAGGACGGCGACGAGCGCGCCCACCGCCGTCGCCAGGCCGCCGCCGAGGGCCACCGGCGACCCCAGCCGGCGCGTGCGCGGGTGGTAGTCGGTCGCAAGCAGGGCATGCGACGCCTGCACGCGCGCAGCGCGTTCGCGCAATGCCGCGCGGAATTCGGTCTCAAGCTGGGTCATCATGCGATGCTCCTTGTGTCAGTTGTAGGGCGCAGCGTCTGCTCGAGTCGCGCGAGTCCACGAGAAGCCGTGCTTTTGACGGTGCCGAGGGAGCACTGGAGTGCGGCCGCGACCTCGGCTTCGGGAAGGTCCAGGAAATAGCGCAGGACGAGCACCGCGCGCTGGCGCGGTGGCAGTGCGATGAGCGCCGCGTGGAGCTCGTCGCGAACCTCGAGGGGGACCGCAGGAGCCGCGGGGTCGCCCGGGAGCACGTCGCTCAACTCCGCCCGGCGGCGAGACCGCTTGGGCCTTCCCTGCAGGGCGAGGTTGACCAGGATCCGGCGTGCATATGCTGCGGGGTGGTCCATCCGGCTGACCTGCGGCCACCGCCTGGCCACCCTGAACAGCGTTTCCTGCAGCAGGTCCTCGGCCTCGTGCAGGTCCCAAACGATCAGGTAGGCGGTCCGCAGCAGGCTGTTGGCACTGTCTGCGACAAAACGGTCGAAGTCGGAGCGATCCATTGACCGGTTAATCCTGGCGGACCACGAAAAGGTTGAGTCGCACGACGCCCAGTTTGGAACGCGATGGGCAGCGCCTATGTCGTGTTGCACTACATCCGCGATGAGACTACGAAGCCCACGGGACGCCGACCCCCGCCAGTCTCCCGCCCTTTAGTGCGCGGCGGCCCTCGTCTTCATCCACTCGGCCTTGTGCGCCCGCTTGGCGGCCTGGTAGTCCGCCAGCGCCTGGCTGGAGTCGACGTCGCCGAGGGTCGGATGGGGTGGACGAGCTCGCGAGCGGCGGCCACGCCGAAGCGGTTGGCCAGCACGGCCCCCAGGGCCTTGACCTTCATCTCTCCAAAACCAGGTAGGGCCGACAGGTTGGCCCGGAGCGCCGCGGCGTCCTGCGCCTCGGTCCAGACCCGCCGGGCATCGCCGTCATAGTGCTCCAGGACGTGGATCGAGAGGTCGTGGACGCGCTGGGCCATGGAGCCGGGGAACCGGTGGATGGCCGGCTTCTGGCGAAACGCCGGCTCGAGATCGGCCCCCGCCAGCGTCTCGGCGTCGAGAGCCGAGCCGCTCCTTGATGACGAGCGGCCCCATGAAGGCCTTCTGGACCGGCACCTGCTGGTCCAGGCGAAGCCGATCAGCAGGGCCATCGGATCTGAAGCGATCAGCGCGTTGGCCTCGTCGGAGTCGGTGAAGTAGAGGCGATCGGGCATGAGGAGATCGTATCCGGGGGGGGCAAAACCTTCCCCCCGCGCCTCTTAACAGATGTGGAGAAGACTCGTTCGCAGCGCGTGGAGGAAACCCGTTCGCCTCGCCGGCGGCGCCGCGTCCTGATCACGGCACGCGACCGGCTGCTCCTGGAGATGGTTGCCGAGCACCGCCTGATCCTGTCGGCTCACGCTCAGGCATTGCTGGAGGTCTCGCCGTCGGCCACGAGCTCTCGGCTGCGCGCCCTGTCCAACGGCGGGTACCTGACAGGCCGCCGGGTGTTCGCCGGGCAACCCCCCAGCTACCAGATCACCAGGAAGGGACTCGAGGTGATCGGCAGTCGCCTGCCCAGGCCGCAGCTTGACCTGCGGGCCTACGCCCACGATGCCGGCGTCGCCTGGCTATGGCTGGCCGCCCGGTCGGGCACGTTCGGCCCCTTGAGCGCCGTGATCAGCGAGCGCACGATGCGCTCCGTGGACGCGCGCGGCGAGACGATCAGCCCTCGGCGCTTCCCGGACCTTTGGGTGTCCGGCTGGGCGGCACGGGGCCGGGGGGACGCGAGCGCCTGCACTATCCGGACCTCCTGTTGGTCACACCGGACGGCCGCCGGATCGCGGTCGAGCTCGAGCTGTCGGCCAAGGGGACGGCCCGGCGGGAGAAGATCCTGGCCGGGTACGGCGCCGACGCCCGCATCGACGCGGTGCTCTACCTCGTCGACCGGCCTGTGCTGGCCACCGCGATCCGGTCCTCGGCTCGGCGCCTGGGGATCTCACACCACGTCCACGTCCAGTGGGTACGCCAACCGGCGACGGAACAGGCGCCCCCGGTCCCGGTCATGCAGCGCGCACCGGCCGGTCGGATCACGGGGCGAGAGCGATGAGGGACCCGCGCCGGCGGGCGCTGTTGCTGCTGGCGGCGTTCGCCGTGGCCGCGCTGGCCCCGGTGCCGTGGCTGATTCCCGCGATCGCCGTGGCCGGAGTGGTCGCGATGGCGCTGAGGGGTGGGAGGCACCTGATCGGACTTTCGGACCGCGGCACCAAGCGTGACGGCCTGCTCCTGGGGTCCGACCGACGAGGCCACCAGGTGGCCGTCAGCGAGCGGGAGCTGTCGGCCCACGGCCTGATCCTCGGAGCCAGCGGGACGGGCAAGACGACCACGCTGCTGGGCATCCTCGACCAGCTGATCGCCCGCGGGAGGCCGGTGGTGGTGATCGACATGAAGGGCTCCCCCACGTTCGCCAGCTCGCTGGCTGCATCCGCTCGGGCCGCAGGACGGCCGTTCGCGGTCTGGACGCCGGACGGCCCGGGCCACTGGAACCCACTCCAGCATGGCAATCCCACCGAGCTGAAGGACAAGCTGATGGCCACCGAGCGCTTCACCGAGCCCCACTACCAGCGAGCGGCCGAGCGGTTCGTCCAGACCGTGCTCCAGGTGCTCGCCAGCCGGGGTTCGCCACCGCCGACTCTGCGCGCCGTCGTGGAGTTGATGGATCCCCACCGCCTTCGCGGGGCGCTGAGGCACCTGCCCCCGGATTTCCGCGAGCGCGTCCAGGACTACCTGGGAACTCTCACGCCCGACCAGCTGAGCGCCGTGCGGGGGCTGCAAACTCGTCTGGCCATCCTGACCGAGTCCCACATCGGCCGCTACCTGGAGCCGGGGGATGGACCAGCGGTCGATCTGCGAGCCGCACTGGCCGGCCAGCAGGTGGTCCTCTTCAGCCTCAACTCGAGCACGTATGGGCGGCTGGCGGGGCAGCTCGGAACGCTGGCCGTGCAGGACCTGGTGTGCGCCGCCGGCCACCGCCTGTCCGAACAGGCCGCAGGGCGGTCCCCGGAGCAGGGCTACGTCGTGATCGACGAGGCGTCGGTCCTGAGCGGCGATCACGTCCTGGCTCTGTTCGCTCGCGGACGGGAGTCTGGCCTGGGCGTGCTGGCGGCCACGCAGGAGCTGGCCGACTTTGACCGGGCGGCGCCCGGACTGCGCGACCAGGTCCTCGGCAACACGGCCATCAAGCTCGCCCACCGCCAGGATGTCCCATCCTCAGCCCAGACGATCGCTCAGCTGGCCGGGACCGAGAGGGCCTGGGAGGAGACTCAGCGGATCGGCGGGCCGCTGCTTGGGGGCCTGGGCTCGGGGGGTGGAACCCGGCGCCAGACCGAGCAGTTCATCGTG
This sequence comes from uncultured Solirubrobacterales bacterium, assembly GCA_963705785.1. GTDB lineage: Bacteria > Actinomycetota > Thermoleophilia > Solirubrobacterales > Solirubrobacteraceae > Palsa-465. The sequence goes on from CAVPKV010000079.1 coordinate 93,960, forward strand.
CATCCGAATGAGGTCAAGACCCTCCGCACCGGCGAGGCCGTCCTGATCTCCAAGCTGCGCGCCGCCAGACCGAAGACGATCCGGGTCAGACCGCCCGTCGAGCACGGCGGGCCAGAGCTGGGCTGATCGTGGCGCCCGGATTCCCGACCTGCTCGGACGGCATCAGCGGAGCGCGGCCAGCGCCGACTCGGTCAGGTCCGAGCAGGCGATCAACCGGGAATCCGCCACCGCCGCCTCACGATGAGCGTGCACCTTGATGTATTCAGGGTTGCCCGCCATCTCCATGAACTTGGCCCGTGACGGGTACTCGACGAGCAGGACGAGGTCCCACTCCCGGCTCTCGGGTCCGATCACTGCCTCCCGCGCCCCGAGAGCCACCCGCAGCCGTCCCCCCACCGCGCGGAGAAACGGCTCGGTGGCCTCGCTGTAGCGGGCGTACGCCTCCGCACCACTGACCCCCTCGTCGACGCCGTCGGCTCGCTCCTTGAAACGCAGCAGGTTGAGCATGACCACGGGGCCGTCGTCCGTGGAGGCGATCAGGTCAGCCAGCTGCTGTTCAGTGGGAAGAACGGACATCGACTCTCCTTGTCAGCTTTGTGCCGTGGGCGAACGGGCACCCTACTGCGTCCGGCTGGGCGATCAGCGGTGGTGGCGCGAACCGAGGTTGGGGCCCGCAGGAGGTCGTCGCGCTACGAGCGAGGAGAGGTTGGATGGCGTTGGGCACTCGGCGGGAGCCGGGCGGCGAAGCGTCGCCGGCGCGCGGCGCGCCGTCTGGCACGCACTTTTCGTCACGCAGAATGCATCTGACGGTGATCGGGTGACAAAAGGTGCTCTATGCGCCCCTGAGGTCACGGGCACTGGGCCGTTCGTCCAAATGCGTTACGAAAGGGGCGCCGCCGACGCCGCCGCGCCCCGCCGACCAAAGGGGGCCCCCGGTGACGCCCCTCCCCCGCCCACCCGAGCCCTTCTCGCGCCGCAACGCCCTCCTACCCCGGGGCCTGAGCCTCCACGCCATCCGCGACTGAAGCGAATGCAGCTCGATGAAACCTGGCGCCGCCTCCTGGGAGAACAGGCCACCGGACTCCGCGAAGGTGGCCAGCTGAGCGTCGTATACCGCGTGGGGAGAGGAACGGGTGACCACCCAGGCCCAGTGCTGGTAGAGCATCGGCTCGAACTGGTTCTGTTGGTCGTGCCGACCTACGGCGCCGTGAAGCCCTTGACCGTCCCGCTGTGGGCCTGCACGGTGACGCTCCCCGACGACGAGCTGAGGATGATTTTCATCAGCTCGTGGCCACGGGAGATGAAGCCCGTGCCCGCCACGTCGCCGCGGATCGTGACGCGACCCAGCCGGCTGACCTGGCCGGCGCCGGCCAGGGTGTACTCGTGGCCGGTGTCGGGCACCCCGCCGGGTGAGCTGGACAGCTGACCGGAGAGCCCCGTCCAGGTTGGTGCAACTCTGGGCGGACGCGCCGCATTGGCCACGGATCACCACCCGGACTCTCCGCGTCTGACCCGATCCGCGCGGGTGCAGGTAGACCGCGACCCGGCCGTTTATTCCGGAGAAGGACCCCTGGCCAGAGGTGATCGACCCGGTGAACGTGTCCCGGGCAGGCGCCGAATCGCCTCCCCCGCCCCCGCCGCCGCCGTGACTCGGCGGCCGGCCGGTGGACGAAGTCGAGGACCCGGCCGCGCCGCAGGCTGAGAGGGCCAGCGCCAAAGAGATCAACCAGGCCTCGACGGCACGCCTGCCCAGCGGCCCATTCACGCCAGTGCCCAGCGTCACGAGTGACGCTAGCCGGCGCCGGGGGTTACGCGATAAGCGTCGAACACGGCGTCGATGTTGCGCAGCCGGTTGATCGTCTGGTCGAGCGCCCGGGTGTCCCCCACCTCAACCACGAACCGGTTCCTGACCATCGGGTGGTTGACGGTGCACCTGGCCTCCAGGATGTTGATCCCGGACTCGGCAAATGTTCTGGACATGTCCTCCAGCAGGCGGTGTCGGTCCCAGCCGTCCACCTGGATCTCGACCCGGAAGGAGGTGTCGGCGTCACCATCCCAGCTCACGTTGGTGAACCGCTCCGGGTCGCGCTTGAGCACGGCCACGTTGGGACAGTCCTCCCGGTGGATCGTGATGCCCCGGCCGAGCGAGATGTAACCCACGATCGGGTCTCCGGGGACCGGGCGGCAGCACTTGGCCAGGCGGAGCATCACCTCGTCGATGCCCTGGACCTGGATGCCGTAGCGCGAGGAGGAGGTGGTGGGGCGCGAGCGGCGGCGCCCGGTCTGGAGCAGGTCGTCGGCGGCGGTCGGCTCGGACTCGGCCGCCTCGCCCTGCTTGAGGCGCTGGAGCACCTTGTTAACCACTACCTTCGATGAGATCTTCGCCCCGCCGAGCGCGATGTAGAAGTCGTCCGCCTTGCGGAAGCCCATCTCCCGGATCACGTCAGCCATGAGCGGGGATCCCACGAGCTTCTGGGCCGGCAGGCCCTGCTTGCGCAGGTGATCCTGGAGCTGTTCCCGGCCCGAGTGCTCACTGTCGCGCCGGGACTCTGCCTTGAACCAGGCCTTGATCTTGTTCCGGGCCCGGGTGGTCTTGACCAGAGCCAGCCAGTCCCGCGACGGTCCACGTTCGCGCTTGGAGGTCAGGACCTCCACGATGTCGCCTGAGCGCAGCTGGTAGGACAGCGGAACAATCTTGCCGTTGACCTTGGCCCCGACGCAGCGGTGGCCGACATCGGTGTGGATCTCATAGGCGAAGTCCAGCGGCGTGGAGCCGGCGGCCAGGGACTTGACCTCCCCCTTGGGGGTGAACACGAACACCTCGTCCTCAAACAGGTCGACCTTGAGCGTCTCCATGAACTCCCGCGGGTCGGCCTCCTCCTGCTGCCAGTCCAGCAGCGAGCGCAGCCATTTGATCCGGCCCTCCGGGTCGGCCGCGGCCGCGCGACCGCTCTTGCGGGGGACGCCGTCCTTGTAGATCCAGTGAGCAGCGATCCCGAACTCGGCCAGGTCGTGCATCTCCCCGGTCCGGATCTGGATCTCCAGCGGCCGCCCCTCCGGCCCAATGACCGTCGTGTGCAGCGACTGGTACATGTTCGCCTTCGGCATGGCGATGAAGTCCTTGAAGCGGCCGGGCAGCGGCTTCCACAGCGAGTGGATCACGCCCACCGCGCCGTAGGTGTCCTTGACCGACCCGACGATCACGCGCATCGCCGTCAGGTCATAGATCTCGTTGAACTCGCGCCCCTTCTTGGTCATCTTCGAGTAGATCGAGTAGAAGTGCTTGGCCCGGCCCGAGATGTCGGCCTCGATCCCCAGTTCGGTCAGCTCCTTGGACAGGTATTCCCCGGCCTGGTTGACGTAGCGCTCGCGTTCGGTCCGCTGCTGGGCCACGAGGCCACGGATCTCGTTGTATTTACGCGGGTGGAGCGTTTGGAAGCTCAGGTCCTCAAGCTCCCACTTGATCGCGTGGATACCGAGCCGGTGGGCGATCGGGGCGTAGATGTCGATCGTCTCGCGAGCCTTTTCAATCTGCTTCTGCTTGGCCATCGCATCGATCGTGCGCATGTTGTGCAGGCGGTCGGCCAGCTTGATCAGGATGACGCGGATGTCCGTCGCCATCGCCACCATCATCTTCCGGTAATTCTCGGCCTGGGCCTCGTCTCGGGACTGGAATGTCAGCCCGGTCAGCTTGGTGACGCCGTCGACCAGCCCGGAGATCTCATCGCCGAACTGCTCCTGGACCTCCTCCAGCGAGGCCGAGGTGTCCTCCACGGTGTCGTGGAGCAGGGCGGCGCACAGGGTCTCCGTGTCCAGCCGCATGCCCGCGCAGATCTTGGCCACGCTGACCGGGTGGATGATGAAGTCCTCACCCGTCTTGCGGCGCTGGTCGGCGTGGTGCTCGCAGGCGAACACGAACGCCTCCTCGACGCGGTCGCGATCGACCGCCACGGCCGCGTGCTCGGCGTGCTCCTCGATGATCGCGAACAGGTCGCCCAAGAGCCGGCGGACCGTCGGCGAAAGCTCGCTGCTCTGGACCCTGGCGCGGCCGTCTCCGCCGCTGACGCTGTCAACGGGCTGGCGTTCGGCCGGAACGAGCGTGGCCGACGACCCGCTCCCGTTGCGCGAGCGGGACCGGCGCCCGGACGTCCGGGCGCCGGGGCGCGGCTTGGCCGTGGAGGTCAGCTCCTTGGAGGCCTGTTTACGCTGCTCAGAAATCGCCGTCCGTCCTCGTGCCGCTGTGAGTACACCCTGTACGCCGGCGAGCGCTCAAGCGCCGTCTGGGCGCCACCGGTCAAGGCCAGGGCCGGCAGATCACGGTCCAGACTGGCCAGCTCCAGCTCCGAGAGCACCCTGACCAGCCTACCCGCCAGACGGGCCGGCCGACCCGGTGACGTGTCGCCCCGCAGAAGGCGCTCGAGATCCTCGCCGACGGCCCGCCGGCGGAGGCGAAGGCTCCGGTACAGAGCCACGAGCGAACTGCGTAGGCCGTATTCAAAATCGTGCATCTGCTCAGCAAAGCGTAGCTCAGCCTCTCCCCAGGCCAGATGGGTGAAGCCCGCTCCGCAGCGCAGCAGCTGGTCGTGCTCGGGACAGGACGGCGGGTCGAGCGCCACCACCTGGTCGAACCGGTCGGCCAGCGCTGGGTCGAGCTCGAGTGCGTGGTAGGAGCCCAGGGAGAAGCCACCCACCCGCTGACGCAGGCCACCCACCCGCCTGGGCACGTCGATGCACACGGCCAGCGTCGGCCCGGCGGCCAGAGCATCTGCCAGTACAGCCAACGGACTGTGGCCGCGGCGATCCAGCACGGTGCGGGCCGTACCAGACTGGCTTGGTGCCAGCCCCAGAGACCGATCGGCCTCCCGGATCACCGCGCTCAGATAGGACCCTTCCTCCCCCACCACGCGGATCTCCTCAGGCGAGCAAGGCCAGGTTTGGCGCAGGACCAGGCGCGGCTCGACCGCCCCGTTCCAGCAGTTGCGCTCAAGCCGGAAGCTGGCGTCAACGGGCTTGCCCACCTGATCGCGCAGGCTGCCGTCGCAGCCAAACGCCACGGCGGGCGTCCTGGCCCCGCCCGAGACGACCTTGAACCTGGCATGCCGACCCCCCTCGCCCATCGGACGCAGATCGGCCAGCCGCCCTCCGGGTATGAGCAACCGCGGCGCGGGATTGCCGAGGCCCGTCGGCTCGAGCTGCTCGAGCTCCTCGATCAGGTCGAGCCCCAGCTCCGAGCCGCACACGACCGCATCCACCCGCTCGACCCCGACCAGCAGATCGGGGGTCAGCACCGCCGCCGCGTGGGCCTCGACGGCGGCTCGAAAGCCCTCGAGCCGTCCGGCGCTCACCGTCAGCCCGGCGGCCGCTCGATGACCGCCATATCGCTCCAGGTGCTCGGCACACGCGTGCAGCGCCGCGAGCAGATCAAAGCCGGGGATGCTCCGGGCCGAGCCGGTGCCCGCGTCTCCGTCCAGCGCGACCAGCACGGCCGGCCGGTGATAGCGCTCGACGATCCGCGAGGCCACGATCCCCACCACGCCTGGGTGCCAGCCCTGGGCCGCCAGCACGTACGCCGGGCGCTCACCGAGCTGGGCCACCTGAGCCTCGGCCTCCCACAGGATCCGCTGCTCAACGGCCCGCCGCTCGGCGTTCAGGCGGTCGAGCTCGGCGGCGATCTCCTCGGCCCGCTGGGCGTCGTCGGTCAGGAGCAGCTCCAACGCTGCGTCGGCCCGGGCCAGGCGTCCCGCGGCGTTGATCCGGGGGGCCAGGCGAAAGCCCAGGCTGTGCGTGTCCAGCGCGCTGGGATCGGTGTTGGACACCGCCATCAGGGCGCGCAGGCCCGGCCTGGCGGTCGAGCCGAGCGCGGCCAGTCCGGCCCTGACCAGACGCCGGTTCTCCCCCCGCAGCGGCATCAGGTCGGCCACCGTGGCCAGCGCCACCAGCTCCAGGTCGTCGTCCGCGGTGTCCGCGCCGAGCGCCTGGGCGACCTTGAACGCCACCGCCGTTCCGCACAGCTCGGGGCACGGATAGCCGCTGATGGCGGGATGGACGATCGGGCAGTCGGGCAGCGAACCGTCCGGCCGAGGCTGATGGTGGTCGGTCACGACCACGTCCAGGCCGGCCTGCCGGGCCGCGGCGACCTCGGCGACGGCGGTGATCGCGCAGTCGACCGTGATGAGCAGCCTCGTGCCCCGCTCGACCAGCCGCTGGACGGTGTCGGTGTTGAGCCCGTAGCCGTCCTGGATCCGTCCGGGCACGAACCAGTCCACCCGGCCGCCCAGGGACCGCAGCGCCCGGACGAGGACCGCGGTGGCGCACACGCCGTCCACGTCGTAATCGCCATGGACCGTGATCCGCGTGCCCGCCGCCAGGTGGCGCTGGACCGTCTCGACGGCCGTCGCCATGCCGTTGAAGGCGGTCGGCGGGTGTTGCTCGCCTGCCTCCAGGAAGGCGCGGGCCTGCTGGGGGTCATCCAGCCCCCGCCGCACCAGCACCTGAGCCAGGACATGTCCAATCCGGAGCTCCTGCTCCAGGGTCACGGCGGCCGGAAGGTCGTATGGAGGCAGCTCGAGACGGGGTGCGGACCCAGGCTCCGGCGGGCCCGGCGGAGCCGCCGCGACCCGTAGTACCGGGGCCGCCGGCGGGGATGGGGAATCAGTGATGAGCGCGGGTTCGGCCACGCCGCCAGACTAGGTGCAGCCGGGGACGGATCCCCGGGGATCACCGCCCGCCCGTGTCAATGTTGAGGCTGGGCGTTACGAAGCCTGAAAAGCCAGCTCGGCGTGCTCGCGCCGGACTCCGATCAGGTACACGATCGCCATGCCGATCAGCGCTCCGGGGATGGCCTCAACCGCCGTCACCAGATGGGTGGCGTGCCGTCCTGGGATCGTGGCGCCGGCGATCGCGAAGCCGCACAGGAAGGCGCCGATCTGCGCGCCGATCAGGGCCCCCACGATCCCGCCCCAGTACCGATCGGGGAGCCAGATCGAGAAATGCCACAGGGCAAGACCCATCATCAGCCAGGCCAGAATGCCCATCTACCTGCGCCTCCCGTGTCGGCGGTTGCGCGGCTTGGCCTGCCGCTTGGCCTTCGGGGGCATCGGGGACATGCCCTCGTTCTCAGCGATGTCCGGAGCCGGGGTGTACGGCTTGGCCTCGCCATCGGGCTGGGGCATCTGTCCGCCGTCAGTGGCCGGCGGGGTCTGGGGAGCGGGAGCCGACCCGCCGGCCCCGGTGCGCCGGCGCCGGGACGGCGCGGTCTCGGGTGGGCTGTGGGCCAGGCGCTTGGTGATCGTCGACGTGTGTGCGCCCGGCTCGCGCTCGATGTCCAGATCCCGCTTCATCTGCTCGAACTCGGCCGAGGAGACCTTGTCCTCGTCAGGCGTCGTCAGCCGGCCGGCGCGGCGCGCCGCCCGCTTGCGATCAGGCTCCACGTCGGCGGTGACGGCCGCGTAGGCCGGGACGAAGCCCTGCTCGGCCTCGATTCGCTGCCGCCGGTGGAGGTACTGGAGCTCGCGCTCCTTCCAGTGCGTGAGCACGGGCGAGGCGATGAAGATCGACGAGTAGGCACCCGAGGCCACTCCAATCAGGAGCGCGAAGGCGAAGTCCTGGAGCTCGGTGGATCCGGCCACGCCGCCGAACAGGAGCAGCGCCACGATCGGCATCAGCGTGCAGAAGGTGGTGGCCAACGACCGCGTCAGCACCTCAGACATGGAGCGGTTGACGATCTGGGAGAAGGCGGCTCGAGGCATGCGCGGGATGTTCTCGCGCACCCGGTCGAACACGATGATCGTGTCGTACAGCGAGTAGCCCAAGATCGTGAGCAGCGCGGCCACGGTCGCTGTCGTCACCTCCCGGCCAGTCAGCGCGTACACACCCGCGGTGATCAGGATGTCGTGGGCCAGCGCGATCAGCACCGGGACGGCGAACTTCCACTCGAACCGCAGCGCCACATAGGCCGAGATCACCAGCAGCGAGGCGATGATGGCGACGATCGCGCTGTTGGCCACGGTGCTTCCGAACGTCGGGCCGACGGAGGTGGTGTTGGGCGGCGAGCGCAACCCGAAATGACTCTGGAGCGCGCTGTCCACATTGGCCAGCTGACCGGGCTTCAACTGTTTGGAGGAGATCTGGAAGACGCTGTTGCCCAGCGCCTTGTTGCTGATTCTCTGGACCACTGGATTGGTTGCCCCGGCGGCGTTGACGACAGTGCTGACCTGTTGCTGGGTGGGCGAGTGCTCCAGGGCGGCGGTGATCCGCGTTCCCGAGGTGAAGTCGATGCCCAGGTTCAGCCCCCGCCCGCCGATGGCCAGCGCGCCGACGAGCAGAATGATCCCGGACATCGTGAAGAAGTACCTCGACGCGCCCATGAAGTCGAACCGCCAGACCCGCTTCTTCCCGCCCGCGCCGAGGAACGAGGGCCGGGAGATGACCCGGGAGTTGCCCATCGTGGTCAGGATCGCCTGGGTGGCCATCACGGCCGTGAACAGGGACGCGAATGTCCCGATGCCCAGCGTGAAGGCGAATCCCTTCACGTCCGAGACGGCGAGTACGAACAGGATGAACGCGGTCATGATCGTGACCACGTTGGCGTCGATGATCGCGGTCAGACCCTTCTTGTAGCCCGTGATGATGCCCTGGCGGATCGACCTGCCCGCCCGGATCTCCTCCTTGACGCGCTCGAAGATCACGATGTTCGCGTCGGCGGCCACGCCGATGGTCAGGATCAGGCCGGCGATCCCGGGAAGCGTCAGGACGATCGGGATCAGCTTGATCAGGGCGAAGAAGTACAGCCCGTAGACGAACAGCCCCGCCGTGGCGATCACGCCCAGGACGCGGTAGAAGGAGAGCAGGAAGATGACCACCGCGATCAGGCCGATCAGGCCAGCCAGCAGTCCCTTGTTGAGCGCCTGCTTGCCGAGCGTGGCCGAGACCTGGGAGCTGGCGATCTGCTTCAGCTGGAGGGGCAGCGCGCCCAGCCGCAGCTGCTGGGCCAGGCTCTGGGCGGAGCCGATCGTGAACCCGCCCTGGATGATCGCCCCATTGCTCGTGGGGATCCCGTCCGGGTCCGAGGTGTAGTCGATGAACGGGACGGTGACGAGCTGAGTGTCCAGGGCGACCGCGAAGTGCTGAAACTGCTTCTGCCCCGGAGGACTGTCCAGCTCGCCACGCTTGGCGATCGCCGCCGTCACATTCTGGAATGCATTGCCGCCTGAGCCGGTGAAGCCAAAGGCCACGTCAGGCTGCCCATTCGTGTCGGTCGACTGCTGAGGGTTGGTGATCCCGGTGCCGAATAGGGCCACGCGGTCCCGAATGACGAAGAACTGCGCGGACGGATTGCTCAGCTGCGGCTGCTGACCGTAGTGGGGGTAGGCCGCCTCAACCACGACCCAGCCCTGCTTGACGGTCATGACCTGACCCTCTGATTCGGGCACCCCGACCCGTTGAAGATCAACCTTGAGATCAGCGATCGTGCCCTCCGGACCCGCCAGATAGCACGGCTGGCCGACCACTGGCGAGAAGTGGTAGAACCGACCGGCGGTCGTGCAGGCGGCACTCTTGGGCTTACCGAAGATGTAGTAAGCCGGCCCCTTACGCGCGTTGCTCTTGGCTGGATCCGCGGGTTGCTTGGCTGCCAGTTTGACGGCCTGGTAGAGCGACATGCTGCCTGCCCCCGGCGCCCCGGCTCCCTGGCTGATGGTGGTCGCGGACTGATCCCCCGTCGTGAGGAGGTTCGCCACCAGCTTCCCGCTCGGGGCCAGAACGTTGGCCTCCCAGTCGTAGAACTCGAGGCGAGCCGTCGTCCCCACCAGGTGTTCGGCCTGCGCGAGGTTGGACACGTTGGGAAGTCCAACCTGGATCTCGTCGGTTCCATAGGTGGAGATCTGGGTCTCCGACACGCCGAGCTGGTTGGTCCGCTGGCGCATCACGTCAACTGCCCGGGCCAGCGACGTTGGCGTTACCTTCGTCTGCGCGGTAGGCAGCGCCTGGTAAGTGAGCTGGACCCCGCCCTTCAGGTCAAGCCCCAACTGCGTTGACTTGGTCCCGATCACCACCGCCGACGCCGCGATCAGCCCGGCGACCAGAACCAGAATGAAAAGGTTGCGCTGACGGTCGGTCATCGGCTCCGGATGCTAGGCCCTTTGTAACTCAGTGGCCGTTGGCGGGCGTGAGCACGACCAGCACGCCGCCCTCGTCGTCGTCGTAGGCGGGGAAGATGTCCGCCACGGCGCGGGCCGGAACGCCCCCGTTGGTATGAAGCTCGGCTGTCTTGCCCTGCACCCGGACCTCCCACTCGAGCGCGGTCTGCACGTGGTCGGTCCCGTCCAGAAAGCTTAATCCCAGAACCTCCGACAGCGGCTGGCCGATGGCCTTCTCCGTCGTGAGGCCCGTGAGCTCGAAGGACCCCTTCCCGCAGTCCACGATCCGCCCATCGGCATCGCAGGCGAAGAACGCCGCCGTCGGCGCCGGGTAGTAGTCGTCGAGCAGCTCGAACAGGTAGGCGAAACCGCACTTCTCGCAGCCCCGGACCTCGTCGCGCCTGAAGGCGACGTTGCGCTCGGTGGCCATCGACCGGTGGCCGCAGTGTGGGCAGATGAAGTAGTGCTCGCGGGACATCGACGGCTTGAGGATAGCTTTCGGTGTGCCTGGGCTGAGCGGTCTTCGAATGCTCTTCGGTTAGCGCCGGCGCGCCTGCGGGCGCGCTACAGGAGTCTCGGCGCTCCCGGCGGGTCCAGGCCCAGGTGCTCAAATGCCCGGCGGGTGGCGGCCCGGCCCCGGGGCGTGCGCTCGATCATCCCCCGCTGCAGGAGGTACGGCTCATACACGTCCTCGATCGTCCCGGGCTCCTCCCCCACGGCCACGGCCAGCGTCGACAGGCCGACCGGCCCGCCGCTGAACCGCTGGCAGATCGCGCGCAGGATCTCCCGATCCAGGCGATCCAGACCCTCCTGATCCACCTCCAGCTGCTCCAGGGCGGCGCGGGCGGCGTCGGCCGAGATCACGCCGTCGCCCCGGACCTGAACGTAATCCCGGACTCGCTTGAGCAGCCGATTGGCCACCCGAGGGGTGCCGCGGCTGCGGGAGGCGATGACCCGCGCGCCATCCGCGTCGATCTCGACGTCGAGAAGACGCGCCGAACGCCGGACGATCGTCCCCAGCTCATCGGGGTCGTAGTGGTCCAGGCGATGCTGGATCCCGAAACGATCCCGGAGCGGCGTGGTCAGCAACCCCGACCGGGTGGTGGCGCCGATCAGCGTGAACGGTGGGAGCTCCAGCGTGACCACCCGCGCCCCCGCTCCCTGCCCGACGGTGATCGGCAGGCAGCGATCCTCCATGGCCGGATAGAACGTCTCCTCCAGTGCCCGGGGAAGGCGATGGATCTCATCCACGAAGAACACCGCTCGGGGCTCCAGGGCGGTCAGGAACGCGGCCACGTCCCCCTTGCGCTCGAGCGCCGGGCCGGCGGTCTGGACGAACCCGACCCCCAGCTCGGCGGCGACGATCTGGGCCAGCGACGTCTTGCCCAACCCCGGCGGTCCGGCCAGCAGCACGTGGTCCAGCGCCTCACCCCGGCTCGCCGCCGCCGACATGGCCACCGCAAGCTGGTCCTTGACCGCCTCCTGGCCGATGAAGTCCTCCAGGCGGCGGGGGCGCAGCGAGCGGTCAAGCTCGTCATCCAGGAGCTCGTGGGGCGCCTGGAGGCGGGTATCGGCCGCTGTCATCTCCGGGCGCTCCTCAGCGCGGCGGCGATCAGGTCCTCAGTCCGCTCGCCCTCGACGCCCTGGAGCAGTGCCTCGGCCTCCTGGGCGCTGTAGCCCAGCTCGAGCAGTCCCGCCCTGGCCAGGGTGCGCGGCTCGTGGCCCCGGGTGATCGTGATGGCCGGGACAAGCGCACTGTCGGCGACCTTCTCACGGAGCTCGACCACGATCCGCTCGGCCGTCCGCTTGCCGATCCCGGGGACGGCCTGGAAGCGGCCCGTATCTCCGGCCGCCAGCGCGGCCAGCAGCTCTCGCGGCGGGCCGCCGGACAGCACGGCCAGCGCGACCTTGGGGCCGACGGATTGGACACCCAGGAGCATCAGGAACAGCTCCCGCTCCTCCTCGCTGGCGAAGCCGTACAGGGCCAGCGCGTCGTCGCGCACCACGAGGTGGGCGTGCAGAACCACGTCGTGGCCCACGGCCGGGACGTGGCGCAACGTCTCCGAGGAGACGGCCAGCCGGTAGCCCACGCCACCACAGTCCACGACCACGTGGTCGGTCCGGCGCACGGCCACGGTCCCTGAGATGAGCGCGATCATGCTCGGGCCAGGGCCTGGGCCAGGGGAGCACGGTTGAGATCGCAGATGGCCACGGCGAGCGCGTCGGCAGCGTGGTCCGTCGCGGGCGCCGTGGGGAGAGCCAGCAGGCGGGTGACCATGTTCGACACCTGTTCCTTGCCCGCCCGGCCGTGGCCACAGACGGCGCCCTTGACCTGCTGGGGCGTGTACGAGCGAGACGGGATCCCTCGCTGGCCGGCGGCCAGCAGAACCACCCCTCGGGCCTGGCCGACCGCGAACGCCGTCCGGGCGTTGGTCCCGAAGTACAGCTCCTCAATGGCCAGGGCGTCGGGCTCGTGGCGATCCAGCAGCTCGACCACCGAGGCGTGGATATCGACCAGCCGACGCTCGAGCGGGACGCCGGGCCGGGTCTGGATCACCCCCTCGGCCAGGGCGTGGAGCCTTGAACCCACGCTCTCCACGACGCCGTAGCCGGTATCGGCCGTCCCCGGGTCTATCCCCATCACGATCACAGGGACCCATTCTGCGCCGGTGGGCGGACGCCTTCCCGGGGGTCCTGGGCGGGCGGGAGCCCGGGGGTCCGCGACGTTTGGCGATTCCACTTCGCTCTTCGAAACTGAATCGCCATTCACATGGCCAAAAACGCATCGGCAAAGACCCGATGATCAACGGCCACACCATTTCTCAGGATTTCAGCAAGTCCTGCCGATATTCCCCCGGGACCATGTTCGGCAAAGCGGGCCAAGGCGACATCAGTGCGGAGCTCGACCGGCTGCGCCGGCGCGTGGCGGAGCTCGAGGCCGAGCGCGCCCGGGTGAGTGGCGTGGACGAGCTCACAGGCCTCCTCAGCGCCAAGGCGTTCCGTGGCCGGATGGTGGACGAGGTCAGCCGGGCCCGGCGATCGCAGCGGCCACTCACGCTGGCGGTTTTGACAGTGGACGACTTCGCCGCTGTCGAGGCCAGTCACGGTTTCGCGGTCGCCGATCAGCTTCTCACCGGCGCGGCGAACGCCCTGGTCCAGAACCTGCGCCAGCACGACCTGGTGGGTCGGACGGGCAACCACGAGTTCGCGATCATGCTGCCCGAGACCGCCGCACCTGACGCCGAACCGGCCATGCGCCGGATCCTGTCCACGCTGGAGGGACTCGGCAACGGCACGATGAGCGCCGCCCACGGCTCGGTCGGCGTGACCGCCTGGGACTCCAGCATGAGCGCCGAAGCGCTGCTCTCGGCGGCTCGACGTGCGGCCGCGCAGGCCGAGCGGAATGGCGGCGGCCAGATCGTCGTGACCGGTGACGCCGGCGCTCCCGCAGGTGAAGAATCGCCCGAGGGGGAGCCAGGCCGCGCCCAGCGCGATGCGATTGAGGCCCTGGTCGTCACCCTGACCGAGCGGGATGGCTACACCGGAGAGCACTCCGAGGCCGTGGTCGAGATGTCGGCCGGGGTGGCTCGGAATCTGGGACTGCGGGATACCGAGGTCGATTGGGTCCGGTCGGCCGCGCTCCTGCACGACATCGGAAAGGTGGCCATCCCGGACGAGATCCTCCACAAGCCTGGGCCCCTGAACGACGAGGAGTGGGTGCTGATGAAGCAGCACCCCGTGATCGGCGAGCGCATCCTGCGGGTCCTGCCCGGGATGGGTCCGGTGGCCCGGATCGTCCGGCACGAGCACGAACGGTGGGACGGCAACGGCTATCCCGACGGCCTGGCCGGCGAGGACATCCCGATCGGGTCGCGGATCATCATCGCGGCGGACACCTACCACGCGATCACGTCCGACCGGCCCTACCGAGCCGCCCGCTCTCACGATGAGGCCATTCAGGAGTTGACCCGGTGCGCCGGCACGCAGTTTGACCCGGCCGTGACGGGAGCTCTGATCGGATATCTGTACGGCCAGCGGCAGATGGGCCGCGCGGCCTAGCTTTACGCGCGGGTGACTCGACAGCGCAGCAGAGTGCGCATGACCCGCACGCCGTCCACGGCGGTCAGCTTCTTGCCCTCCTCGTTGGTTCGCGCGTGGTAGGTGACCGGAACCTCGAAGATCCGCTCCCCCCGCTGGACCAGACGAGCGGCGATCTCAGGCTCGATCGCGAACCCGGGCTCCCGCAGCGCAAGGCTTCGGAAGAGCTCGGTCCGGATCATCTTGTGGCAGGTCATGATGTCGTGCAGGTAGACGTTGAAGAGCATGTTGCAGGCCAGCGTCACCGCCTTGTTGCCCAGGACGAAGAGGAACGAGTGGCTGGTGTAGCCGTCGAAGGCGCGCACGCCGAAGCACGCGTTGGATCGCCCGTCGATCAGCGGCGGCATCAGCAGGCGCAGATCGCGGGGGTCGTACTCCAGGTCGGCGTCGAAGATCGTCGAGAACTCGCCCCGGGCCTCAGCCAGCGCAGTGCGCACGGCAGCGCCCTTGCCGCGATTCTCGGGATGTTCCAGCAGCCGGACCCGGGAATCCCACTCGCCCCCGCGGAGGATCTCGGAGGTCCCGTCGCTGGAGCCATCGTTGACCACGATCAGCTCGAACTCGGTCGGGAGCTCGATGGCCAGGACCTCCTGGATGGCGCGCTCCACGCGGGCGCGCTCGTTGTATACGGGCATCAGGATTGAGAGCATGGGGACGGCCCCACGGCTGGCCTGCCTTCGCCGACGAACCTGGAGCGGTGCGAGCGTAGCGAACGACCCCGGTTTTCCGAGAGGATGCGCGGCATGGACTTCGCACAGGCGGGCCTGCTGGACGGTCTGGAGGGCGAGGAGCGCGCCGCCCGGATCCGCCTGCTGGAGCGCCTCGTCGCCGATGGGGTCGAGCTCGAGGAGCTGAGGCGAGCCGTCCAGGAGGACCGGCTGGCGCTGCTCCCCGTGGAGCTGGTCCTGGCGGGCAAGTACTCGGCCGAGGAGGTCGAGGCCGAGACCGGTCTACCCGCCGAAACACTTCTCGCCGTCCGGAGGGCATTGGGCCTGCCCGAGGCCGGGGCGCGGGACAGGGTCTTCTCCGACCCCGATCTCGAGGCCGCCCGGTCTATCAGGACGTTCATCGAGGCGGGCTTCAGCGAGCAGGCGTTGAACGAGATCTCGCGGGTGCTGGGCGAGGGAATGGCCCGGCTGAGTGCCGCCTCCGGGCAGGCGTTCGCCCAGACGCTGATCAGGCCGGGCGAGACCGAGGATGTCGTGGCCAGCCGCTTCGCCGACATGGCCCAGACGATGACCGTGGCGCTCGAGCCCGTGCTCGCTGCGGCGTTCCGAGCCCACGCGCTCGACAACGTCCGCCGGGCGATGATCAGTCAGGCCGAGCTGGCCGCGGGGCAGGTGGCAGGCACACAGGAGCTCACGGTGTGCTTCGCCGACCTGGTCGGCTTCACCCGGCTGGGGGCTGAGCTTGAGACCGAGTCGTTGAGCGACGTGGCGGGCGCGTTCGCCGAGCTGTCCGCCCAGGCGGCCGAGCCACCCGTCCGGCTGGTCAAGACGATCGGCGACGCGGCCATGCTCGTATCCAGAGACGCCGGACCGCTGGTCGCCGCCGCCCTCTCGCTGGCCGAGAGGATTGAGGCGGCGGATCTCCCCGCCGTGCGGGCCGGGATCGCCTGGGGGCCCGCCATCACCCGGTCAGGCGACCTCTTTGGACACGCGGTCAACCTGGCCAGCCGCGTGACGGGCGTCGCCCGGCCGGGAAGCGTGCTGTGCACCGAGGAGGTGCGCGACGCGGCGCCCGAGTTCGACTGGTCCTTCGCCGGCCGCCACCGCCTCAAGGGCGTGGGAGACGCCGTCCCGCTCTACCGCGCGCGACGGCCCGGACGGCCCGAGGACCCGAGCGACGAGGCGGTCAGGAAACCGAAAGCAGGTCGACGACGAAGATGAGCGTCGAGTTGGCCGGGATCGAGCCCGAGGCCTGCTTGCCGTAGGCCAGGCTCGGGGGGATGATGAGCTCGCGCCGGCCGCCGACCTTCATCCCGGACAACCCCTTGACCCAGCCCTCGATCACGCCTCCCACTCCGCTCTTCAGCGAGGTCGTGAAGGTCATGTTGCGCTTCCACGAGGAGTCGAACTCCTGCCCGTTGCTGTACAGGTCGCCGACGTAGTTGACGGTGATCGTGTCCCCCGGTGCGGCCGCCTTGCCCGTACCGGGGACCAGGTCCTTGACCACCAGCTGGGTGGGCGCGGGCGTCTTGGGCACGGTGATCACCGGCTTCGTGGACAGCGGTCCCGTCGTGGGCGTCGGGGTGGTCTTGGGCACCGAAGCCTGGGTGGCCCCGCCCGACGGGGCCTGCTGGACGCCGGGGGCGGCTGAGCTGCCGCAGGCGGCCAGGGTCAGGGCTGCCACGGCGGCAGTGGTGAGGGCAAGCGGTCGCTTGGACATGAAGCAGGGCAGGGTAGCGAACGAGCCGAAGACTGTCGGCAGCACCGGTGACTACGAGGCGATCCGCTCCAGAACCGCGCTGTCCACGTCGAAGTTGGCGTGCACGGCGGTCACGTCGTCTGACTCCTCGAGCGCGTCGATCAGCCGCAGCAGCCTGGTGGCTTCAGCCTCGTCCACGGGCACCCGAGCCTTGGGCCGTTGGCTGATGTCGGCGCTCTCAATCTCGACTCCGGCCCGTTCCAGGGCCTCGCGCACGCCCACCAGATCCCCCGGCTCAGTGACAACCTCAAGCACGTCCTCGTCCAGCGAGATGTCGAGCGCCCCGGCGTCGATCGCCGGCATCAGGTCGTCTTCGCCGTAGCGCTGCGCATCGACGACGATCACGCCCTGCTTGTCGAACAGGTACGAGACAGAGCCGGGCTCGCCGAGGCTCCCGCCGTTCTTGGTCAGCAGATGCCGGACGTCCGCACCCGTGCGGTTGCGGTTGTCGGTCAGGGCCTCGATCAGCAGGGCCACCCCTCCCGGGCCGTAGCCCTCGTACAGGACCGTCTCAATCTGGTCGGCGTCAACGCCCTCGCCGGTTCCCTTGGCGATCGCGCGCTCGATGTTGTCCTTCGGCATGGAGGCGTCCCGGGCCTTCTGGATCGCCAGCGCCAGGCCGGGATTCCCGTCCGGGTCTCCCCCGCCCTCCCGCGCTGCGACCGTGATGGCCCGGGCCAGCTTGGTGAACTGCTGGCCGCGACGCGCATCCACGACGGCCTTCTTGTGCTTGATCGAATGCCATTTGGAATGACCGGACATCGCCTGCAAGTTTAGAAGCGACACCGCCCAGCGGCCCGCGGCGGCGGGCCAGGGTCCAGGAAGCGCGGGTAGCATCGACCGCGATGAGCGCAGTCGCCGATCCCACGATCTTCAAGGCCTATGACATCCGGGGCCTGTACGGGACCCAGCTGGATCGCGGCATCGCCGAACAGATTGGCCGGGCGTTTGCCCGGGTGATCAGCGACCTGGAGGGCAAGCCCGCCGGCGAGCTCCGTCTGGGCCTCGGGCGGGACATGCGCCTGACCGCGCCCGAGCTGGCGACGGCGTATGCGGAAGGCATGTGTGCCGAGGGCGCGACCGTGCTGGACGCGGGCCAGGTGGCCACCGAGATGCTCTATTACGCCGTCGGCTCGCGCGACCTGGACGGCGGGATCATGTGCACCGCCTCGCACAACCCGAAGCAGTACACCGGGGCCAAGCTCGTTCGTCGCGGGGCGATAGCGCTGTCGGGCTCGGCCGGGATCGACGGCATCAAGGCCCTCCTTGAGGAGGGGCTGGGCGCAGCCCCGGGGGGCGGCACGGTGGAGGAGATCAGCATCGAGGACGAGTTTCGCCAGGCCGCGCTGAAGTTCATCGACCCGGACTCCGTCAGGTCGCTGCGCGTCGTGGTGGACGGGGGCAACGGCATGGCCGGCCCGATGGTGGGACCGATCCTGCGCCAGCTTGGCCTGGACCCGGTCGAGACCTACTGGGTCCCGGACGGGAACTTCCCCGACCACGAGCCCAACCCGCTCCTGCCCGAGAATCGCCGGTTCATCATGGAGGCCGTGGTCAACCAGGGGGCCGACCTGGGGATTGCCTGGGACGGGGACGCCGACCGATGCTTCTTCATCGACGACCACGGGGCGTTCGTGGACGGGGACTTCCTGACCGCGCTGCTGGCCGAGTCGATGCTGACCAAGGATCCGGGAGCCACCGTCCTCTACGACGTCCGGGCCAGCCGGGCCGTGGCCGACACGGTGGAGCGGGCAGGTGGCCGGGCGCTGATGAACCGGGTCGGGCATGCCTTCTTCAAGTCCCGGATGCGTGAAGAGAACGCGGCCTTCGGCGGCGAGGTGTCGGGGCACTACTACTTCCATGACTTTTACTGCGCCGACTCGGGCACGATCCCGGCCCTGCTGATTCTGGAGCTCCTGTCCAAGCGGGGGTCCCGGATGTCCGAGCTGCTCGAGCCCTATAGATCCAGGTACTTCATCTCCGGAGAGATCAACTCGGAGGTCGCCGACCAGGAGGCCAAGCTCCGGGAGCTCTCAGAGCGCTACGCCGACGGACACCAGTACTGGCTGGACGGGCTGTCGGTGGAGTACGAGGACTGGCATTTCAACGTCCGCCCGTCCAACACCGAGCCGCTCCTGCGGCTGTGCCTGGAGTCGCTGCGCTCCCACCAGGACATGGAGCGCCGGCGCGACGAGGTCCTGGGCCTGATCCGTTCTTGAGCTCCTCGTCTCCTTCTGAAACGACGCCCGCCGAGGCCCGCTCGCGCCGAGGCCCTGGCTCGGGCCGCCGAGGCGGGCATCCACCGGCTCGCCGTCCCCACCCCGTTCGCGGTCGGGCGGGTCAACTGCTACCTGATCGAGGACGAGCCGCTGACGCTGGTCGACACCGGACCGAACTCGGGCAAGTCGCTGGATGAGCTCGAGCGGGCGCTGGAGGGCCACGGGCGACGGATCGAGGACCTGGAGCTGATCGTGATCACGCACCAGCACATGGACCACCTGGGCCTGTTGGAGGTCGCGGCCCGCCGCTCGGGGGCGGAGGTGGCCGCACTCCACCTGCTCGGCCCGTATCTGGCCGATTTCCGCGCCAGCGCCAGCGCGCGATGACGAGTTCGCCCAGGCCGTCATGCGGCGACACGGTATCCCCCGGAAATGGCGACCGTGCTGGGCTCGGTCGGGGCGGCCTTCCGAGCCTTCGGCTCCCGGGGTCAGGTGACTCGGGAGCTGCACCACGGCGACTGGCTCGAACTGCGTGACCGGACCCTGGAGGCGCTGCATCGTCCCGGCCACAGTCCGACCGACACGGTCTTCTGGGACGAGCGGCGGCGGATCCTGATCGGCGGGGACCATCTGCTGGCCGACATCTCCTCCAATCCCCTGATTTCCCGGCCGCTGGACGGCGGGCGTCAGCGGGCGACCTGGATGCCCGGCCAGCGTGTTCCGACCCAAGGCGCTCCTCCAGTACCTGGACTCGATGAAGGCCACCAGGGAGATGCCGATCGAGATCGTGATGCCCGGCCACGGTGACCCGGTCGTGGACCACGTCTCGCTGATCGACGAGCGGCTGCGCATGCACCGCCGGCGGGCCAAGCGGATCGCCGGGATGCTTGAGGAGCGGGCCACTGACCGCGTTTGAGATCGCGCTCAGATGTGGGGCAACGTGGCCGTCACCCAGGCCTACCTGACGCTGTCGGAGGTGCTGGGTCATCTGGACCTGCTGGCCCAGGACGGCGCCGTCAGCGGAACTGGAGAGCGACGGAGTCACGGCCCGGGTCGAGCTCACGGGCCAGGGTGTTCGCGCGGCGCCGGGGCTTCAGATCAGCGGTAGGCCGAGTTGCCCGGCTGGAGCGGAGACACGGTGGCGTCCGGCACTCGTATCCGCCGCCGGGGATCTGGGTCCTGACCGACGACACGTCGTCGGGCGGAATCGACCTGGAGCCCGAAGGCCGTGGTGCACACCGATCCGGGCACCGCACCATGGGTCACGCCGAGACGGAACGAGGCCGAGGATCCCGGAGCGATCGTCAGCTCGGCCTCCGGGGCGTGGCCGAAGTAATCGGTCGTGGTGCGGTGAGGAATCGTGGTCAGGTCGGCCCCGTGCCTGTCCAGGAACTGGATCCCTGGGTAGCCGAAGGTGTGGCAGGGGGCGGAGCTGATGTTCTTGAGCGCGAAGGCGAGCTCGCCGTGGCCGGCGGCGCCCTGCTGGCCGATGAACGAGAGCGCCACGTCATGGGCGGTGCACGGCTGCGTCCCCCCTGCCGTCGCGCTGGTCGTGGTTGTGGCGGTCGTGCCGGGCGCGGTGGTGGCGGTCAGGGTCTGCGACAACGTGCCGCGCTGGTCGGAGCCGTGACGGTGCGGGTCACGATATGGGTTGTGCCACCCGAGCCGCCGCACGCCGCCAGTCCCAGCGTCAGCGCGCAGGCAGGGACGATGGCCAGGTGCCGTACTCATGGTGTCCGATTCGCGCCCGCCGCGCCGGGCTCCTGCACCCAGCAGTCGAGCCTCCGGCGCCCATGCCACCATCTCACAGGCAAGGAATGCCCGAGCGCACCGATTCCACCGAGCATGACCACCGGCGCGTCCTGCGCGCCCTGCCCCGGCCACGGCTTCTGGCCACCCTCGACCGGCTCTCGCCCTACTGGGGGCCTCAGCTGGTCGTGCTGGTGGCCATCGTGCTCGATCTGATTCTGCCCAACCAGCTCACGCTCGGCGTCCACTGGCTTCTGCCCAGCATCGAGGGGGCACTGCTGATCGGTCTGGCCGGTGTCTCGCCCCATCCCGCGGTGCGCCACCACCCCGTCCGCCGCCAGGTGGCGCTGGGGATGATCGGCCTGGTCAGCGCGGTCAACATCTACTCGTTGGTCCGGCTGTGCGATCAGCCTGATCAACGGTGTTTCCACCAGCGGGCGCAGCCTGATCGCCTCGGGCGCGGTGCTGTGGCTGACCAACGTGCTCCTGTTCGGCCTCTGGTACTGGGACCTTGACCGAGGCGGCCCGGCGAACCGGGAGGCGCACGTGGACATGCCCGACTTCATGCCCGACTTCATGTTCCCCCAGATGACCGACGACCGCTGGGCTCCCCCGGGCTGGAAGCCGGGGCTGGTCGACTACCTGTACGTGTCGTTCACCAACGCCACCGCCTTCAGTCCCACGGACACGATGCCGCTGACGGCCAAGGCCAAATGGTTGATGAGCGCCCAGTCGCTGACGTCGTTGATCACCGTCGGGCTGGTCGTGGCCCGGGCGGTCAACATCCTCCAGACCTGAGGACCGAACGAGCTCGACGATCGACAGCGCCAGGCTGGAGACGGAGATCCGGCGGATCGGTGAGCGGCTCGCGGCGGCCACGCCGGCCGGCGGTCGCCATCCGATCAAGGCGCTGGACGCGCGGGCGATGGAGCTGGCCACGCGAGACCAGGAACTCCGGGCCGCGCTGTTCCGGTTTGTGGACGTCGTCCCGGCATGCCGCTCGCTGGAAGACGTGGCCCGGCACCTGCGGGGCTTCCTGGAGGAGCTTCCCGACACGCCGCCGCCCATCAGCGCCGCCCTGCGGATCTCCGACATCCGGGCCGCCCGGCCGGCCCTCGGGGCGGCGGCGGCGGCCGGCGTGAAGCACATGGCCCACCGGTTCATCGTGGGCGAAACCCCGGCGAGCGCCGGGCGCGTACTGCGGGGGTTGTGGGAGCACGGGGTGGCCAGCTCGGTCGACCTGCTCGGGGAGGCCACGGTGACCCAGGCCGAGGCCGACAGCTACGCCGCGCGGTGTCGTGAGGCGCTCGAGCACATCGGCCGCCAGACCCGGGGCTGGCCGGAGCGAGAGGCGCTGGAGCACGACGGCCTCGGGGACGTGGCGCGGACAAACGTGTCGGTCAAGATCTCGGCCCTGACGCCGCTGCTCCGGCCGGACGCCCCCCGCCGGGGCCAGCAGGACGCCGCCGACCGGCTACTTCCGCTGTTGCGCCGGGCGGATGAGCTGGACGCTCACATCCATGTGGACATGGAGTCGCTGGACTCTCGCGAGGCCGTCCTGGAGCTGATCCTGGAGCTGCTGGCCGCTCCCGAGCTGGCCGCCGGCCCGTCGGTGGGGATCGTGCTCCAGGCCTACCTGCGGGACTCCCCCGAGCAGCTGACCACGGTCCTTGACTGGGCCCGGTCGACCAACAGGAGCCCGCCGCTTCAGGTCCGGCTGGTCAAGGGCGCGTACTGGGATCACGAGCTGGTCGAGGCCCGCCAGGAGGGCTGGCCCGTCCCCGTGTTCGAGGACAAGGCCGACTGTGATCGCAATTTCGAGGTGCTGACCCGGGCTCTGCTGGACGCCCGGCCGGCGGTCAGGGTGGCGATCGCGTCGCACAATCTCCGCTCGGTGTCACACGCGATCGCCTACAACCAGCTATCGGGCGGCCAGGACCGGGACCTGGAGGTCCAGGTCCTCCGGGGGCTCGGCGACGATCTCCAGGACGCCCTGGCCGCCGAGGGGTTCAGGGTCCGGACGTATTGTCCGGTCGGCGACCTGGTGGCCGGGATGGCTTATCTGGTCCGGCGGCTGCTTGAAAACACGAGTCAGGAGAGCTTTCTCCATGAGCAGGTGAGCGGGCGGTCACTCGAGGAATTGCTGGCGGCGCCGTGAAGGGGGTTGCGATCAGGACGGGCGGTGTGGCGCTGGCCATCGGTGCGGCGATCCTCTTCGCCGGAGCCGGTCAGGCAGCTCTGCCCACGATCACGCTAAAGGTCGACGCCGGGGCCGGCCGGCATCCGATCAGCCCCTACATCTACGGGCTGAACTTCGCCAAACCAGGGCTGGCCGCGGCGATCCGGCTGCCGGTCAACCGCTGGGGCGGCAACTCGACGGACACGTACAACTGGAAGCTCGGGAGCTACAACACCGGGCTCGACTACTACTTTGAGAATCTGTCCGACTGCTTTCTCAAGACGGGCCGCTGCACCCCGGCCTACCAGACGTTCATCTCGGCCAACCGGCCCCGGGGGACAGCCAGCCTGCTCACCCTGCCCATGGTCGGACGGGTGGCCAGCAACGCCCCCCGCCAGCACCCCGTCACGTGCGCGTTCCCGGTGTCGGTCTACGGCCCGCAGCAGTCGGTTGACCCATACGACACCAATTGCGGTAACGGCAAGTCGGGCAGCGGCCGGCCGCTCTCCCCCAAACCGGCTCGCGACAGCATCGCCGCCGGCGCCTCCTTCTATCAGGGCTGGCTTCACGACCTGATACGGCGATACGGAACCGCCCGTCAAGGTGGCGTGGAGTTCTATGAGCTCGGTAACGAGCCCTCACTGTGGAACTCCACCCATCGGGATATGCATCCGCAGGCTGAAACGGCCTCGGAGCTGTGGCGCAAGTCCAAGCAGCTGTCGACGCTGATCAGACGAGTCGACCGCCGCGCCAGCATCCTGGGGCTGTCGGAGTGGGGCTGGCCGGCTTACTTCTGCACCGCGGCCGACACGTTCGGGTCTGGCTGCGGGCCGGACAGCTGCACGACCTCACCCGATTGCCGCAACCACGGCCATCTCCCGATGGCGGCGTGGCTCCTGAGGCAGTTCGCCGCCTACGACCGCCAGACCGGCGTTCGCCACCTGAACTACCTGGATCTGCACTACTACGCCCAGGGAGGAACCGGTCCGAACGTCACCAGGTCGCTCTGGGACCCCAGCTACATCGATCCGAGCTGGATCCATGACCAGATCGATCTGATCCCGCGCATGAAGCGCTGGGTGGCCCGGTACTACCCCGGGACGAAGATCTCATTGAGCGAATACAACCTGTCGGTCACGAGCGACCCCGTGGTCAACGCGCTGATTCAGGCGGACACGCTCGGGATCTTCGCCCGCCAGGGGCTCAACCTGGCCGCCCGCTGGCCGCTCCCGAACGACGGCGGCCTGATCGGCGAAGCCTTCAAGATGTACCGCGACTACGACGGTCGCCACTCGGAGTTCGGAAACACCTGGATCAGCTCCAGATCATCCAACCAGAGCAAGCTGGCCGTCTACGCCGCCCAGCGCTCATCCGATGGCGCCTACACCGTGCTGGTCATCAACAAGACCCCGGCTCCGCTCAACGGCCACCTGAATCTGTCGGGATTCCTCCCCGCTGACACCGGGGCCACCTGGCAGTGGCGCGGACGGGCGGCGATCGTTCACCTGCCGTCGACCCCGGTCGTGAACGACAGCGTCGACGCGACCTATCCAGCCAGATCGATGACGTTGTACGTCATCAGCTCGCGGGCCAGCAGATGACCGACCTGGCGCCGTTCGCCAATGAGCCCGTGCTGGAGCTCCGCCGCGCCGCGGTTCGCGACCAGCTGGCCGGAGCTCTGGAGGCGCTCGACGGACAGCTCCCGCTGAGCGTCCCCGTGACCGTTGGGAGCGACCGGCGCTCCGGTCAGGAACTCGTATCGACCGATCCGGGCCACCCCGATCGCGTCGTGGCCCACGCGAGCCTGGCCCGGGAATCTGAAGGGATCGGGACCGAAACGTCCTCGCGCAACAGCGAGGTCATTCACGCCGGCATCTACTACCCCGCCAACAGCCTCATGGCTCGGTTCTGTGTCGCCGGACGCCGCGGGCTGTATGCCTACTGCGCCGAAAAAGGCGTGCCGCACATCAACTGCGGCAAGCTGATCGTGGCCACGAATGCGCAGGAAGACGCCATGCTGGCCGGCATCAAGCAGCGCGCGGAAACCAACGGCGTCGAGGGCATGCGCGTGCTGAGCGCCGCCGAGGCGATCGCGCTGGAACCGAACCTGTCTGCACCAGCGCCCTGCTGTCGCCGACGACCGGGATCATCGACAGCCACCCTACATGGTCGCGCTGCAAGGGATGCCGAGAACGCCGGCGCGGTGCCGGTGTTCTTCAGCCCGGTCGCTGGGCGGGCGCGTGGTGCCGGCCGCGGGATCGAGATCGATGTCGGCGGCGCCGACCCGATGACGTTGCGCTGCCGGCTGCTGGTGAACTCGGCCGGGCTGCATGCGCCGGACTGGCAGGGCGCATCGCCGGGATGCCGCACGATCGCGTGCCTACCGCTTATTATGCCAAGGGCAACTACTTCACCCTGTCGGGGCGGTCGCCGTTCTCGCGGCTGATCTATCCGGTGCCGGTGCCGGGCGGCCTGGGCGTGCATCTGACGGTCGATCTGGGCGGCCAGGCGCGGTTTGGGCCGGATGTGGAATGGATCGATACCTCGACTACACTGTGGATCCGTCCCGGTCGGACAGTTTCTACGCGGCGGTTCGGAAGTATTGGCCGGCGTTGAAGGATGGGGCGCTGCAGCCGGGATACGCCGGGATCCGGCCGAAGATCGTGCCGAAGGGCGCGCCGGGGCAGGATTTCGTCGTGCAGGGACCGCAAGTGCATGGCGTGCCCGGGCTGATCAATCTGTTCGGGATCGAAAGTCCCGGACTGACCGCCTCGCTGGCGATCGCGGAGCATGTGCTGGAGGTTTCGCGGACGGAGTCCTGAGGGCGCGCCGTGGCATGCGGTATGCAGGCGGAACCGGCGACCAGATGGAGTGCGGCCATGAAACGACGCGATATTTTAAAGACCGTATCAGCCGGGGCCGTGGCACTGGCCGCCGCGTGTTGCGCGAGCCGCCGACACGGCAGCGCTGCGGTTTGTGCCGCAGGCCGACCTTGCGGTGCTCGATCCAGTGTTCACCACCGCTTATGTCACGCGCAACCATGCCTTTATGGTGTTCGATACGCTGTATGGCATTGACGAGGCCTTCAACCCGCAGCCGCAGATGCTGGCCGGGCATACGGTCGAAAACGACGGCAAGTTGTGGACGCTGACGCTGCGGGAGGGACTGAAGTTCCATGACGGGCAGCCGGTGCTGGCGCGGGACGCGCTGGCCAGCATCAAGCGCTGGGCGCCTCGGGATGCGTTTGGGTCCTCGTTGCTAGCGGTGACCGAAGAGATGACGGCGCCGTCGGATCGTTCGGTGGTAATCCGCCTGAAAAAGCCGTTTCCGATGCTGCCGCTGGCGATGGGGCATGGCAGCAACACCCGATGCTGCCGATAATGCCGGAGCGGCTGGCCAACACGCCTGCGTCACAAGCGGTGACCGAGATGGTGGGCAGCGGGCCGTATCGGTTCGCGGCGGATGAGCGCGTGGCGGGGTCGCTGGCGGTCTATCGCAAGTTTGAGGGTTACGTGCCCCGTGGGGACGGAAGCCCAGTTTCACCACTGGCCCGAAGGTGGCCCATGTCGAGCGAGTCGAGTGGCACCATACCGGACCCGGCGACTGCCGCGGCGGCGCTGCAGGCGGGTGAGATCGACTGGTGGGAGCAGCCGACGTCCGACCTGCTGGCTTTGTTACGCAAGAACAAGGCGATTACGATCCAAATTCTAGACCAGCGCGGGCAATATCGGCTTTCTGCGGGTGAACAGCCTGCTGCCGCCGTTCGACAATCCAGCGATCAAGCATGCACTGCTGGGGGCGATCAACCAAGCGGATTTCATGCAGGCGGTGGTCGGCGACGACCCGGCAATGTGGCGTGACAAGGCGGGGGTGTTCACGCCGGGATTCCGCTGGCGACCGATGCGGGGATCGGTGTTTTCCAGAACGTGCCGGATTATGACCGAGTGAAGCGGGATCTGGCGGCGGCGGGTTACAAGGGCGAGAAGGTGACGTTTATTGCGGCGACGGATTTCCCGGCGATCAATGCGCTGTGCGAGGTCAGCGCCGATATATTCAAGAAGGCTGGGTTCAATCTGGATTATCAGGCGCTCGACTGGGGGACGGTCACGCAGCGCCGCAACATTCAGGGGCCGCCGGAGCAGGGGGGCTGGAACGCTCACTGCACTTATACAGCCGGTTACGATTTGATGAGCCCGGCGACGAACCCGTCGCTGAACGCGATTGGCAAAGCGGGGTTTGTGGGCTGGCCGACTGATCCGAAGCTGGCAGCCTTGCGGACGGCCTGGTTCGATGCGCCCGATCTGGCGGCTCAGCAGGCGATCTGCCGGGATATTCAGTTACGGTTCTGGCAGGACCCGCCTTACGTCCCGCTGGGGCAGTTCTTTCAGGCGACGGCGTACCGGAATTCGGTTAGCGGTGTGCTGCCGGGGTCATTCACACTGTTCTGGGATGTCCGGAAGGGGTGAGGGTTTACCGGAACGCCCAGCGCAAGGTTCGTGCCATCCCTAGCGTGCCGGCCCGTATTAGGGTGCGGCCGAACAGCGGTTCCGGGAGCCCGTGCATGCGGCGCGCCCAGGGCGGCAGCAGGTCGACGCCGGCCTGCATGGTCAGGGCCTGGAACGGCTCCGCCATGCGATTTTTCGCGTGTTGGGTGAGGACCAGACGGGCGACTTCGCGGGTGCGACCTCGCATACCAGACGTGGCCGGGTGGCCTCGATCAGGGCGCGCGCCTCGGTTCGGGAGCGCGGGATCGGATCGGCCCCGAGTGCCTGCGCGACCCGTTCCATTTCGAGGAAGTAGCGGTCCTGGTCGGCTATGGGCATGGCTGGTTCGGCGTAGCGGATCCAGGCGTCGAGGAAACTGGTGGCCTCCGTGACGTGGACCCCGGCGAGCAGCGCGGGGTCGTTGGCGGCGTCGGGGGTTCCGTCGGGCAGGGTGCCGCGGACCCGGTCGTGGATGGCGCGGACACGGGCGATGACCGCCTCGGCATCGTCCGAGGCGCCGAAGGTGGTGTGGGCGATGAAGCGGGCGGTGCGCCGCAGCCGGCCATGCATGTCCTGGCGGAAGTGGGAGTGGTCCCATACGCCGGCCAGGACAGCGGGGTGCAGCATTTGCAACAAGAGGCCGGCGATGCCCCCTACCATCATAGAGGTGACATCGCCGTGGACGCGCCAGGCTACGGCTTTTGGGCCGAACATTCCGTCGGGGCGGCGCTTGACGGGTCGCTCCCCGCGCGCTCGGTCGTTGAACAGGGCGACGACCTGGGCGGCGATGGCCTGTTTGATCGGCTGGGCGACGATTGTGCGGAGCGAAGGGACAGGGGACGCGCCGCTTGGGTAGGGCATTTGGCGCGCCAGGCGCTGCTACCCAACCTCCGCGGCCAGTTTGTTCAGGTAGTAGGCCGGATCGCCGAACAGGCGCTCGATCACCATGCAGCGGCGGAAGTAGTGGCCGACGGCGTATTCCTCGGTCATGCCGATGCCGCCGTGCATCTGGACAGCGCTCTGCGAGACGTAGCGTGCCGGCCTGGCCGATGCCGACCTTGGCCATTGCCAAATCGTGGGCGCGGGCAGTTTCGTCCGGATTGTCAACGGACATGGTGGCGAGGATGGCCATGCTGCGGCCTTGCTCCTGCGCCATGAACATGTCCGCGAGAGCGGTGCTGCACGACCTGGTAGGAGCCATCGGGTTGCCGAACTGGACGCGGGTTTTGCTGTATTCCAGCGTCATTTCGTTCATGGCCTCCATCGCGCCGACCGTTTCGCCGGCGGTGGCGGCGATGCCGGCGTCG
Source organism: uncultured Solirubrobacterales bacterium (assembly GCA_963705785.1). Taxonomy (GTDB): domain Bacteria; phylum Actinomycetota; class Thermoleophilia; order Solirubrobacterales; family Solirubrobacteraceae; genus Palsa-465. The sequence goes on from CAVPKV010000079.1 coordinate 122,559, forward strand.
ACGACGCGTTGGATTACGGGCAGGCCCTTGCCGACCTCACCCAGGACATCGGCATCCGTCACCGCAACGTTCGACAGAGCGATGTCGGCTGCGCGGGAGTCGTCGCGACTGACGTAGCCGCGGCGGGCGAGGCCGGAGGCCTTGGCGTCGACCAGAAACAGCGTAATGCCGTCTGCGTCGTGCCGATCGCCGCTGGTGCGGGCGCTGACGATGATCTTGTCGGCTGCCTCGCCATGGGAGACGACTGTTTTGGAGCCGTCGAGCAGCCACCAGAACCGTTGCGTTTTGCGGTGGTTACGACATCGCGCGCCGGCAACCTCGCGCATTGGCGACAACTTGCGCGATATCGCCCTGTTCAAGTTGAGGCATGCCGCAGCAGGAAGGATAAACAACTTCTGTCTCAACGCCGTTTTTCGCCAGCACCGCCCGCGCGAGCATGCCGAGATCCGGATCATTGTAATTCATCGAGCAGGATCGGCAGTACCGGCACCCAGATCCGCTTGCTTCTCACGGTCAACGTCCTCTCTCGAGTCGAGCGATGTGTTTGGGGGTGATCATGGCTCACCCCCGAAGCCGC
>CAVPKV010000080.1:0-98491 GCA_963705785.1 uncultured Solirubrobacterales bacterium
GGTCTTCCGCATGGGCGACAAACGGCACCTGGTCACCGTGGCCAATCGTCTGGCCATCGCCGGGATCGCGTGCCTGACCGTGGCCATGACGGGGATCCTGGCCCTGATCAGCGGCTTCCTGTTCGGCTGGGTGGCCGGCGGAATCGTGGCCGGCCTGGCCGCGAGCTTTTTCACGGGCTTCTGGTTCCTGCTCGGTATCCGCCGCCGGATGACGATCAGGCGTGGCGAGCCAAGCGGCCCGCCAAACTAAAAGCGCTCCTCAGAGACGGACTACGCTGCTGTGCCCCAGGGGGTGCCTGGCCTGGTCCAGAGCGGTGACGGCAAGGTAGCCGCCGACATCGCCCACCGAGATGGCGGTTTCAAAGGCGCGCCGTCGCGCGATTCCGATCGGGCGCAGCCCGCCTCGCCTGTCGCCCAGGTGAACCTGCCAGAAGGCGGTCTCGGTGTCGCCATTCCAGCTGGCGTAGACGGTCGTCTTCCCGGTGCTGACGCTGCGCTCGACGGCCAGGTCGGGGGGGCGCTGCGGGGTCCCCCGCCAGGGCAGGAGCAGATCCCGGTAGGAGCTTAAAAGTAGACGCGCGTCAGTGAGCAGTTGGCCCGTGGGAGCGAACTCGCTGAAGTACCCCTCGGTCCCCCAACCCACAACCACATTGCCGTTGGGCTGGATCTGGACGCTTCCCATCGTGATGGCCAGCAGCGGCAGAGGGTGGTTGAAGGCCTGCGCGAGGCCGACCCTCCGTCTAGCCTCGTCGACCTTCAGCACCAGCCCACGCGAGTACTGCACATTCTGCAACGTCCCTCCAAAGGACCTGTTGTCGAACAGGCTGATCGTTCCGTCGGCCGGCTGCCTGGCGTCGTGCTGCCAGCTGAACTGAGCGTCCGGGGGGACGGTGAAGTCACTGCGCTTTCCGCCCAGCCGCCAGATCACGTGGCCGGTGCGCCGGTCGAGCTTGTAAAGGGCCCGGGTGATGCGCCCAGAGATGAGGAGGTTCCCGTCCGGTGTCAGGCCGATCGAGTTGAGGTGGAAGTAGTTGAGCTGGCTGAGGTCGCCGCGGTACACGAGGTGCGCGAACGACTCGGAGACCGGGATGTGGTCCAGGGCTCGCCACTCCATCAACAAGCGGCCGGTTCGCAGGTCGACCTCCTGGAAGATCGAGTTCAGCACCGATCCCCGCCGCGGGCCCCCGATCGATCTCAGGTCGGCCTGCGTGGTCTCGGGATAGCAGGTGAACAGGGCCGTGCCCTGGGGAGTCAGCTGGAACTCGTGCAGGTCTATCTGGCGGCCGCCCACCGCGCGCACGCGGGCCACCTCGCGGTAGGAACGATCGACGATGACCGCCTCGCCCCGGCCGAAACCATTCTTCAGCACATGGCCCTCCCACCAAGCCAGCACTGGCTCACCCCGGTAGGTGAACGGCCTGAAGTTCGTGGCCAAGCGGCTCGTTGAGGTGGCGCCTGAAGAGATCGGTTTGAACCACGCCAGTTCTGCCTGGGAATCGACCATCAGAGGACCCGGTTGGGTGCCGCCGAGCGACCACGGCCCCAGGAACACGTAGCCGCCGTCCAAGTTCCGGGGGCTGGGGTCCGAGATCGCGGGCGGGCGAAGATCCGGGCGAGAGTGGAACGCCTGGAATGGCCCAGAGGGGCGGACGGGCGTAGACGGAAGCAGGGACCGCGCGCCACCCGACTGCCGGACGGCCTCGAATACTCCTGCACCCACCGCGGCAGCGCCGACAACACCGCCGGTCGCCTGCAGAAACCGGCGCCGGGAGAGACGCGCAGAGCTCGGGCCTGCGCCGTCCAGAAGTTCGTGTGTCGAGGGTTCGCTCATCTGCCCGCGCGCCTCAGGGTAGCCCGGAATGCCGGAGGCCGACGCCCGGAAGCTACTGGGCCGCGGCCGGCTCGACGCCGAGCCGGGTGGGGTCCTTGTCGGTCCCGGCGATGACCTCGTCGGCCGCCTGGCGATCGCTCTTGGGCAGGAGCCCGGACTTCATCCCGAAGTAGACGGCCTGAGGGTGGTGGGCCACGATCGCCAGCGTCGACTGCTCGGGTTCGACGGCGTGGCCGCCGGACAGGGTGAGTCCGATCGAGGGTGCATCCAGGAGCCGGAAGACCTTCTCGTGCTCTGACTGCTCCGGGCACGCCGGGTAACCCCAGGAGTACCGCCGGCCCTGGGTGGGGGGGACCCCCAGCTCGCTCCGGACCCGAGCATGGAGCCACTCGGCCATGCCCTCGGCGGTCTGGACCCCGAGACCATGGACGAACAGCTGCTCGGCGAATTCGCCCGCGCTCTCCAGCCTGGCCATCACCTCGGTCACCTCCTGGCCGGCGGTCACCGCCTGGAGCGCCACAACGTCAGGCTCGGGGGGGTGGGTCCCATTCACGGGACGGAAAAAGTCGGCCAGGCAGATCCGGTCATGCCGCGGCTGGCGCGGGAACACGAGCCGCTCAAGCTCGCGCGGGTGGGCGGGATCGAAGTCCTCCGGATCCCACACGATCAACTCGTTGCCGTCGGAGTTGCACGGGAAGTAGCCCAGCAGGGCCCTGGGATGCAGGTAATCCTGCTCGCGCCACATGCGCTCCAGCCGCGGCTGGAAGCCCTCCTCGCCGGTCTCCGGATCGCCCAGGAGGAGCCGCTGCCACTCCTCGCCCTTGACCCCGCGTCCGCCCCAGTGGAGCTTGAACAGCACGTGGGTGTCCAGGTGCCGGTAGACCTCGTCCATCGCGACATCGATCTCCCGTGCCCCCCAGTAGGGCGGTTCCGGGACGGGATTGTCCGTGGCCACGGCGCTCCGCACCGAGGCGTCGGTCACCGGGGGTCCGTCGTCGGCCCGATCCGCCGGTTCGTCGCGCAGCCGTTGGGCGGCTTCGCGCGTTTCTGACACGAGCTCCACCCTGGCCTCGGGCTCGATCAGCCGATCCATCTTGGCCAGCCCCTCGAACGCGTCCTTGCAGTAGAAGACGCCGGGCTCGTAGACCTCCTCGCTGTCGGCCCCGCCGGGATACAGCGTTCGCAGGGCGAAGTTGCGGTTGATGGCCGCGCCGCCCACGAGCACGGGGAACTCGAGCTTGCGTTCGTGCAGCTCACGCACGCACGCCGGCATCTGCTTGGACGTGGAGACGAGCAGAGCGCTCAGCCCGATCGCGGTCGCGCCGTGCTCGGTGGCGGCCTCCAGGATCGTGGAGATCGGGACCTGCTTGCCCAGGTCGACCACCGTGTAGCCGTTGTTGCTCAGGATCGTGTTGACCAGCGACTTGCCGATGTCGTGCACGTCGCCGAACACGGTGGCGATCACGACGGTGCCCTTGGTGTAGCCCTCGATCCGGTCCAGATAGTTCTCGAGCTGGGCCACGGCGCGCTTCATCACCTCGGCCGACTGGAGCACGAAGGGCAGGATCAGCTCGCCCGCGCCGAACTTGTCGCCGACCTCCTTCATCGCCGGCAGGAGGACGTCGTTGAGCGTGGGGACGGCGCCGATCTTCTCGACGCTGCGGTCGATCCAGTCCTCGACGCCGTCCTTGCGCCGGCGCAGGATGTGGAAGTGAAGCGCCTCCTCGGGCTCCATCCCCTCGGTCGGGTCGGCGGCGCTGGCCTGTTCAGTGGTTTCGCCACGGGTCTCAAAATGGGCGATGAACCGCTCCAGGGCGTCCTCGCGGCGGTTCAGGACCAGATCGTCGGCCAGCTCCCGCTCCTCGTCGCCGATTTCGTTGTACGGAGTGATGTGGTTTGGGTTGACCATGGCCAGGTCCAGCCCGGCTTGCACGCAGTGGTGCAGGAAGACGCTGTTCAGCACGCTCCGGGCGCCCACCGACAGACCGAAGGACACGTTGGACACTCCGAGCGACGTCTTCACACCTGGGATCCGCTCCTTGACCAGGCGGATGCCCTTAATCGTCTCCACCGCGCTCGGCTTCCACTCCTCCTCGCCCGTCGTCAGCGTGAACGTCAGGCAGTCGAAGATCAGCAGCTCGGGGTCGAGTCCATGCTCGCGACAGCAAAGCTCGGTTATCCGCTGCGCCACCTCGAGCTTCCGCTCAGCGGTCTTGGCCATACCCACTTCGTCGATCGTCAGCGCGATCAACGCCGCGCCGTGAGCCCTGGCCAGCGGGACGACCAGGTCCAGCTTGTCCCGCCCGGCCTCCAGGTTGATCGAGTTGACGATGGCCCGGCCGGGGATCTGCTCCAGCGCCGTCTGGATCACCTCGGGCTCGGTCGAGTCGATTTGGATCGGCGCCGGCTGGGTCAGGGTGATCCGCTTGACGACCTGGCGCATCTGCTCGTCCTCGTCCTGGCGCTCGGTCAGCGCCACGCACACGTCCAGCACGTGCGCTCCGCCCGTGACCTGATCCTCGGCCACCTGCACGAGGCCGTCGTAGTCGTCGGCCAGCAGCAGCTCCTTGGCCTTGCGCGAGCCCTGCGAGTTCACCCGCTCGCCGACCAGCGTGGGTCGGGGGTCCTGGACCAGCGGGGTGGAGGTCATCATCGAACTGAGCGCCGGCGAGCCGCGCTCCGGCCGCTCCCCGGGCACACGGCCGGCGCACCGCTCAGCGATGGCCCGGATGTGATCCGGCGTGGTCCCGCAGCAGCCGCCCACGATTGACACGCCGTAGCGCTCGACGTACTCGCCCAGCACGGCGGCCAGCGGCTCGGGCTCCTCAGGGAAGATCGTCTCGCCGTTGGGGCCCTGGAGCGGGAGCCCGGCGTTGGGGATGCAGTGGACCGGAAGGGGAGAGTTCTCGCCCAGATACCGGATCGCGTCCCGCATGTCCTCCGGACCAGTCGAGCAGTTCAGCCCGATCACATCGACGTCGAGCGCGCCCAGCGTGGTCAGCACGGCGCCGATGTCGGTGCCCAGCAGCATCTTCCCGCCCTGCGGAAGGAGTGAGACGCTGCACTGGATCGGGAGGCTCCGTCCCAGCTCCGCAAAAGCCTGGCGGGCGCCGAACACCGCCGCCTTGACCTCCAGGATGTCCTGGGCGGTCTCAATGATGATCAGGTCAGCTCCGCCTTCGGTCAGGCCGCGGGCCTGCTCGGTGAACACCTCGACCAGTTCGGCGAAGCGGATCTGCCCCAGCGTCGGGTCATCGCTGGCCGGGAGGAAGCCCGTCGGGCCGATCGATCCCGCGACGAAGCGGTGCTCGCCGGCCGCCCGGCGGGCGATCTGAGCCGCCTTCAGGTTGATCTCATGGGTGTGCTCCTCAAGCCCCCACTCGGCCAGCTTGAGCCGTGAGCCCTGGAAGGTGTCGGTCTCCACGACCTCGGCGCCCGCCTCGAGCATCGAGGCATGGACGCCCTCGATCACGTCGGGGCGGTTCAGGACGAGCGCCTCGTGGCAGCGGCCGGGGAGCCGGTAGTCGCGCTCCAGATCCAGGTCGAACTGCTCCAGCGTGGCGCCCATGCCCCCGTCGTAGACGATGACCCGCTCACGGGTGGCGGATAGGAAATCGCGGGGGAGAGGAGCCATCCGCTGATCGTACCAGCGCGGCGCCCAACCTTGACATGGTTGTGTGAAGGTTGGGCAGTGGATTTCGGGGGTCTGCGGGAGTGCAAACGCGGAGGGCCGGGTCGTGTGACCCGGCCCTCCGTTGCGTAGGCGCTATCGCGCCTTTCTTGCGTTACTGCTGCTTCCTACGCTCCTGCAGCACCGCCGAGGTCAACGCACGGGATGACGCTGTTCCCCTGGGACGGCGTCACGTCGCTTGCGGCAACGCCTGTGGTGGGGCTGCTGTCGCCGACATCGCCCGTGACGTAGCTCGCCGTGGAGCTGGTGGCGCTCGTGGTGAGATCGTAGGCCTGGAAGAGCCAGTTGGCGGCTGGCGACGTCGTCATTTGTAGGGCCCCCGACGAGGCCGGGACAAAGGTCCACACCGTCGGGGTGTTGTCGTTGGCGCCGACGTCGTTCATCCAGTAGGCGCCACTGTTAAACAGGCTGATGCCGCTGCACCCTCCGTTGGTGTGATCGTTGTTCACGTCGGCGACCGTGAAATGTCCGATCGTGATCGACCAGCTCTGTCCAACGGCGGTCGAGACGTGGTCGAAGTTGCTCTGACCACCGCCGGCGGGACCGGCAGGACCCGCGGGACCCGCGGGACCCGAGGGACCGGCAGGACCGGCAGGACCCTGCGGACCACCAGCAGGACCGGTAGGACCGGCAGGACCGGTGGCACCGGTGGCACCGGTGGCACCGGAGGGACCCTGCGGACCCGCGGACCCACGCGAACCCTGCGGACCCGTGAACCCACGCGGACCCCGCGGACCCTGCGGACCCTGCGGACCCGTGAACCCACGCGGGCCGCGCCTGCACTGACACTTGGCGGCGGACGCCGGAACGACACCGACCAACAGCACCCCGAACGCCGCCATCGCGCCCGAGGAAACAAGAAGCACGAGCCCCTTCCTCATCTGATCCTCCTAACAGCATGGTTGGATGAAATGTGAGACAACACGTGCCTTCCGTCGCATCCAGCGACCCCGATTTGCCCTCCAGTACGAGTTGCCCTCAGGCGGAGACCCTACTTTCCGGATCTGCCGCTGTCAATAGTGCGCAACCGCAGATCGACTGCGGGAACTCGGCACAGGTGCGGCGCCACCGAGCCTTCTGGCAGGCGCGTTTCACGAACAATCTCGATACCTTCACGCCCTTGGTAGACGAACCGCAGACGCTCTCCTACGGCTCCTGGCCAACTTCCATCACCTCCGAGCTGGTCGTCGCACAGGCCGTCCGGCTGTACGACGCCAAGGCGGACGGCGAGGATCTGATCTGGGCTGAGGCGCGCCCGGCGGAGGGTGGGCGGACGGCACTGGTCCGACGCTCGCCCGACGGCAGCACGACCGAGCTGCTGGACCGGAAAGCCAACGCTCGTACGGCCGTGCACGAGTACGGTGGGGGCGCCTGGTGGGTCCGGGACGGCGTCGTGTGGTATGCCGAATGGGCCGACCAGCGGCTGTACCGCCGGGACCGTGACAGCGGCCGTCCGACTCCGCTGACACCTGAGTCGGAAGTGCCGAAGGGCGATCGTTACGCCGACGGCGATGTGAGCCCGGACGGAAATTGGATTGTCTGCATCCGCGAGCGCCACCCCGAGGGCGGCGATGTCGTGGACGTGCGCAATGAGCTCGTCCGCCTGGCGGCCCATGAGCCCTCCACCCCCGAGGTCGTGGTCAGCGGGCCCGACTTCGTGTGCAGCCCGCGATGGAGCCCAGACGGCCGCCGACTGTGCTGGGTGCAGTGGGAGCACCCGAACATGCCGTGGGACTCGACGGTGCTGTGCGTCAACACAGATGGCGCCGGCTCTGAGCAGGTCGCCGGAGGCCCGGGGGAGTCGGTGGTCGAGCCGCGCTGGTCAGATGACGGATCGCTGCACTTCATCAGCGATCGCACCGGGTGGTGGAACCTCTACCGCTGGGACCCCGACGGGGGGGCCGTCGTGCAGCTGACCGATCTGGAGGCCGAGATCGCCCTACCCCAGTGGGCCCTCGGAGGGTCGCGGTACGCCGCCCTGGATGGCGGGCGGATCGTCTTCGCCCAGGCCCGGGGTGGCTTTGATCGAGTGTCGGTCCGGCTGTCCGACGGAACGTTGACCGACCTTGAGCTGCCCTTCACGGCCGTCCGGAGCGTGAGGCGGGCCGGCCCCGACCGGGTGGTGCTGGTGGCGGCCACGCCGACGGCCGAGGCATCGGTCGTCCGGATCGCATTGGACGATCACGGGACGGTGGGCGGCGTGGAGACGGTCGAGCCGGCCCGCGACCTGAGCGCGCTCGGGGTCGGCGCCGAGTTCATCTCGGCTCCCCAGGAGGTGGAGTTCCCCTCGGCCGAAGGCCGGAGCTCACACGCGCTTGTGTACGAGCCGGCCAACCCGGAGCTCGCCGCCCCTGCCGGCGAGCTTCCCCCGCTGCTGGTGGACGTGCACGGAGGCCCGACGGCGGCGGCCTCCGCCGAGCTGGACGTGGACATCCAGTACTGGACCAGTCGAGGCTTCATGGTGGCCTGCGTCAACTACGGCGGGTCCACGGGCTACGGCCGGGAATACCGCGAGCTGCTAAATGGTGCGTGGGGGCTGGTGGACGTGGAGGACTCGATTTCATTGGCCCGGTGGCTGGCCGACCAGGGCCGTGTGGACCCGGCACGGATGGCCATCCGCGGCGGCTCGGCGGGCGGCTACACCACGCTGGCAGCGCTGGTCGCCCAGGACACGCCGTTCGCCGCCGGGGCCGACTACTTCGGAGTGGCCGATCTGGAGGCGATGACGACCGACACGCACAAGTTTGAGAGCCGGTACCTGGACGGCCTGATCGCGCCCTATCCAGAACGACGCGAGGTGTACCAGGAGCGCTCGCCGATCCACCACATCGACCGCTTGACCCAGCCGCTGATCGTGCTCCAGGGCCTGGAGGACGAGGTGGTCCCGCCCAACCAGGCCACCATGATCGTCGAGGCCCTGCAGGCCAAGCGGGTGCCAGTCGCCTACCTGCCCTTCGAAGGCGAGCAGCACGGCTTTCGGCGCGAGCAGAACATCCGCCGGGCTCTGGACGCCGAGCTCAGCTTCTATTCCCAGATCTGGGGGTTCGAGCTCCCGGCTGACGAGTCGATCGAGCCCGTCCAGCTGATCTAGGACCTCGACGGACTCGTCGCCCGACAGGCGGGCTAGTGGATCATGAACGCGACGAAGTCGGTGGCCACGATCCCCGTGGTGGGGTTCTTCGCCTTCGAGGGCTTGGCCAGGTACGCGCAGATGTGATTCGTGCCGCTGCGCGGCGATTTGCCGATTCCGGTCTCGGAGTAGTCGCCGCTCACCTCCCAGATGTAGCCGTTGGCTCGCTGGTGCTCGGCCGCGGGCGTGGCCCGGCAGCCCGCGTAGTCCAGGAACACATACAGGCGCTTGATGCCGTTGGCCTGGCCGTGGATCTTGACCTGGTACTTCTGGAGCGCCTGGGCATCGCTCGGGGCGTGCACATGCAGAGTGTTGCCCGCGGCCAGCGCCGGAGCAGCGAACGTGGCCAACAGTGCGCCCACGATCAGGGGTGCCCGCGTGAGGGGCCGCTTCCGGCGGACCCGGGTCCGTCCACTCATGGTCTCCTCCTCCTGTCGTCCTTCCCTACGTCCTCATCCTGACGCTATCCGACCGGCGCCGGGCGGTCAACGGCGCTCTAGTGGTGGACGAGCCTGGACAGCACCACCTGTGAGCGGGTTCGCTGGACCAGGCCGTCACGCTGGAGGTCCATGATCACGCGTTCCAGGTCGCCATTGTCCCGCGTCCGGACCCGAGCGATCGCGTCGGCGTCGCCGGTGACGCTCCAGGCTTCGACGACCTCCGGGTAGGCGCGCAGCGTCTCGGCCACCTGCTCGAGCGTTGTGCCGGGGGTGAAGAACAGTTCCAGCAGCGCCTCGGTCCGATCCCCGAGTGCGGCGTGGTCGATGACGGCCGTGAAGCCGCGCAGCGCGCCGCGCTTGCGCAGGCGGTCGACCCGGCGCTTGACGGCGGGCGCCGACAGGGCCACGCGGCCCGCGATGTCGTCATACGTCCGCCGGGCATCCTCGACCAGGAGCGCAAGAATTTGTCGGTCAATCTCGTCCATACGTTGATTTATTGCAGAGACTACATCCAAATCGGCATCGACAGCCGCCGAGGCGCGAGGTAGGCTCCGATACGTGAACCCCGCCCGCGTGCTGTTCGACGAGTCCCACAGCGAGGCCTGGACGATCCGTCCGGCCCTGGCCGAGGCGATGCAGCCGGCCCATCCGGCCGATGCCTCCTACGCCAAGGCGGCTGGCTCGCTGGGCGAAGAGTCGTTCGTGGTGCAGGCCAACGTCGACGCGCCTCTGACGACGCCACTGCTGGCGGAGTGGGACGTGCTGGTGATCGCCCATCCCTCCGCGCCGGAGTGGGAGCGGACCACCGGCCTGGGCTCGCCCGCGTTTGACGAGCCGGAGATCGACGCGATTGTGGAGTTCGTGGCCGGTGGCGGCGGCCTGATCGTGCTGGGGGAGACCGAGCAGGACAAGTACGGCAACAACCTCAACCAGCTCCTTGAGCACTTCGGCATCCGGCTTGAGAACGACACCGTCCAGGACTACGAGCACAGCCTGCACGCCCCGAGCTGGATCCTGGCCGAGCTGGGCGAGGGTGAGCGGGGGCGGGGCGGCGATCTGCTGGCCCGCGTCCGCGCCGCCTGCCTGTACCGCGCGACCACGATCTCGTCCCGCAACGGGGCCCGCGTGCTGGCCCGCTCGCACGGCACCGCCTCCACCCCCGGGGCGCCGCTGATCGTGGCCGCCGAGCACGGCCACGGTCGAGTGATCGTGCTGGCCGATTCCGACCTGTTCGGGGACGATTGCCTGGACCAGCTGGATCACCGCACACTGTGGCTCAACCTGTGTCAGTGGGCCGCGCGCCGGGGGGCCAGGGAGGGGACCACGCTCGTGGACGCGGCGGCCGAGGTCGGCGCCTGGCCTCGTCTGCGCGAGGCGACCGACGCGCTCGCCCTGCTCCAGGCCCCCGACGGGTCGCTCAATTCGGATCCCGATGAGGCCGCGGGGCACGTCGAGCGGATCGCCGTGGCGCTGGCCGAACTGGAGGCGAGCTTCCCCCACCAGCTGGATTACCTTCGGGCGGCTGTGGCGGATCTCCGGACCTGGGCGGGGTCGGGCTTCGGCCGCCCGGACTTCGGGCGCTCCCTGGACGCCTTCAGGCCTGAGCGCGAGCGCGCCGACGGTGTCCGGCACCTGGCCTTCTTCCCCATGTACAAGCAGAACGGCTCCCGCGACACCTGCTTTGAGGCGCTGATCATCCGTGTGCCCTGGCCCGAGCACGTGGCGGCGCTCGAGCGGAGCCGTTATCAGAACCCCAAATTCGTCCCCGTCGAGCTGGTGGCGGGAACCCGCGGCTACGACAGCGAGTGCGCCGTGCTGTTCCCGGAGATGGTGTCCGTGGCCGAGCGGGCCCCCAACAACTTCGGCGCGATCTTCTGCGACCGGGAGGCCGAGCGCCTGCGCCGGGTGGCCGGCTCGGCCGTCGATCTCCTGGCGGTAAACCTCCCGCCCGACGCCGCCCGGATGCTGGCCAGCCAGGAGGAGACCCAGGCGGCCTACATCCTGTGGGACCTGATCCATGACCGGGCCCACAGCCACGGAGAGCTCCCGTTTGACCCGTTCATGATCCGCCAGCGCTCCCCGTACTGGATGTACTCGCTGGAGGAGCTCCGGTGCGATCTGGCGGCCTTCACCCAGGCGGCCGCGCTTCAGAGCAACGGTCACCCCGAGGTCGCGGGGATCCGGCCGCTGGCCCGCCGTGTGCAGTACGCCATCCTGCTCGATCGGCTCCTGCGCTTCCCCATCACCGGCTCACGGGTGCGCAACTACGACGGGCTGGGCGGCCAGCTGCTGTTCGCCCACCTGCACCGTGCAGGACACGTCGTGTGGGCCGATAATCAGCTGACCATCGACTGGGAGACGGTGGCCGATGGGGTGGCCTCCCTGCGCCAGGAGGTCGAGGACCTCTACAGGGCGGGGATCGACCGGACCAAGCTCCAGCACTGGTCCGCCGCCCACGATCTGATCGGCCAGAGCGTCCCGCCGGCCTCAGGGTCACGGTGGGTGGCCGGGGTGCGGGACTTCCAGGAGTTGGCCGATCCCCGACCCTACGTGGACCTGGTGCTGGAGGACGAGTTCCCGCTCTCGATTTTCTATGCGACGCTGAGGGGGAAGCTGGCGCCGGCGCCGAGCGGATTCAGCAGCGCCTGAACCGGCTGCTCACGCGGCGTGTATCCCCGGCCAGGTCGGTTGCTCTGGCGGTGAGCGTGTGCGACGGACGCTTCAGCCGCCGGACGTCGACTAAATGCGTGAGCTGGCTTTGGCCCGAGTGCGCGACCACCCGGCCGTCGAGCTCCAGGCGCAGCGACCTGATCGGCAGCGTGCCGGTCCCCGCAACGGAGATCGTGAACGGCGCTGAGACGCAGCGGCGGGGAGCTCCGGTGAACCGCACCCGGAGGTTGATCGGTCCCGGCACTCGCGCGAACACCGCCACGGTGCCGTTCCGTTTCGAGGGCGCCGACACCACGTACACCGACCTTCCGTCAGGCGAGACGGCGACCGACGAGACGCCGGCCAGCCCTCGCCCGGCGGCGCAGGCGTCGTGGCTTCGGCCCTCGGAGAAGCAGGCCTGCGACCCAGGGAGCTGATCGATCCTGCCGTTCGAGAGCTCGCGCCCGAAGGCCGCCAGCGAGTTGAGGCCGCCGACGTACAGGCTCCTGCCGTCCGGGCTAACCGCCAGTGGCCCGGCCCCCGCGAGCCCCTGCGCGGTCGCGCAGCCCTCGACGCCATGCTCGGCCGCGCAGCCGTACGGGCCCTTGAGCTGGTCCAGTCCACCGGAGGTGGGGGTCAGGAAAAGCGCCGCCACCGCCGAGCTGCCGGAGGCCCCGGAATACAGGTAGCCGCCGCCGGGCGAAACCGCCACGCCGGCCACCCCGTTGAGCCCCCGGCCGGTCGCACACCCCTCACTGCCGCCCTCGCTGGTGCATTCGCCCGGGCTGGGAATCTGCCTGAGCGAGCCGTCGCTCTCACGCTCAAAGCTCATGATCGCGCTCGACAGGATGCTACCCACGTACACGAACTTCCCATTGGGCGAGACGACGACCGAAAACGCCTGCAGAAGCGCCTTGCCCTGCTGGCAGCCCTCGCCCCCGTCTTCGTTCGTGCACCCCGACAGCCCGGGTGCCTCGCTGAGCGCGCCGTTCGACGGGTCGCGGGACAGCGCCACGACCGCGTTGCTGCCAAACGAGGCCACATACACGTTGCGGCCATCCGGGCTCACCGCCAGCGACGCCACCACGCTCAGCGCCCTCCCGGGGCCGCACCCATCGCCGATGAACTCCGCGATGCAGCCGTTGGGCCCGGCAAGCTGGGTCAGCCGCCCGGTCTCAGGGTGGCGCTTGAACTCCGCCACGTCGTACGCGGCGGCCACGTACAGGTTTCGGCCGTCGGGGCTGATGGCCAACGACAACGCGTCCGCCAGACCGCGCCCCTTGGTGCAGCCGTCCTGGCCGGTCTCGCTCACACAGCCCGCACGTCCGGCCAGCTGATGCAGAGCACCGGTGGAGGGGTTGCGCCTGAAGATTGCTACGGCACTACTGTCAGCCGACGCGACGTACACGTAGTTGCCGGCGACCGCCACCCCGCCGGCACCGGCCAGTCCGCGCGCTCGCTGACACCCGTCGCGAGCGTGCTCGCTTAGGCAGCCGTGGGCCCCCGGAAGCTGAAACAGGGCGCCGACCGGGATCCTGCGCGCGCCACGCCGGACCGCTCCAGCCCCCGCTGCCTGAAGCGATGCTCCGATGGCCAGCGTGAGAAGCAAAGCAGCCGCCAACTTTGACGGCCGCCGTGAGCGCCAAGGTGGGTTTCCGATGCGTCGCCCCTCGCGCCGGTACATCGGGCAATTCATAAGTGCCGCCAGGCAGCGCGGCGCTCGCTCAGTGCGCGGGCCCCAGCCGCCGGTGTGCCGTGATCCGATGGAAGGCCACCGCCCCCACGGAATAAACCCCGTCTCGAACGCCATGCCGCGTGACGAGCTGGTAGAGCATGTCCGAGCCGTCGGGCTCCACGGTCGCCACGGCCAGGCTCGTCCACTGGCTGGCCTCCGTGCTGCCGGTGGCCAGCGAGTAGCGCTCGACCCGGCTGCGGACGATCCCCGCGCGGGTCAGGTCGTGCCGATAGTCGGCGACGGTGAAGTAGTCGCGCGTGTAGTAGAGGACGTTCCCATCCCAGGCAGGGGAGAAGACATCGGTGTTGGTCGTCCCGGTGGCCTCGATCCTGTCGCGACCCGTGGTAAGCGTGATGACCCGCACGTGCGTCTGGTCCAGACACGAGGTCAGGTGCGAGGCGCCGGAGTACGCGAGGTGGATCCCCGACAGCGCGAGCTGCGGCGGCGTCCGCAGCGGATCGAGCGGCTCGGTGTGCAACCGGTGCATGCGAGTCCCATTCAGGTAACTCCAGTAGATCCGGAAGGTGCGCGCGGTACCGTCCCGCCCCTTCGAGTTGTACCCATATGCGATCCGGTCTCCCGAGACGGTCGGGTCCATGAACGCCCCTCCGTGCTCTGAGACCGGCAACCGCCGCTCTACGCGGGTGGCGAAGTCATACACGTACAGGCCACAGTTGCGCAGCTGGGGGCCGCATCGATCATAGGCCGCCATCTCATGCCCCCCGGGGCCGACCCCTAGGGTCGCCTCCTGGGCGTCGTCCTCCAGCACGAAGTTGGGGATGTGAAGCGGCTTGATGGCTCCGTGGAAGCGCGTGTACAGACTGCAGCCGTTGGCGCGTGTACAGCGCGTCAGCAGCAGGCGCGGACCGCTGGCCTGCGAGTCGGCCGCGAGGGCCATCAATCTCGGCCGGTGGAAGCGGGCGAGTGCGGCATGGACATGGGTGGCTGCCAGCACCACGCCGGTCGGAATGAGCGCCACGGCGAGCACCCCACCGACCATCGCCAGGCGGCCCTTCGTCGGTAGCTGTCTTACCCCGCGCACCCCCGAAGACGATAGCAGTCCTCAGGCGCCCACTCGGCGGTTCGCCTCGCTTTCGGCGGGCTGCTTCCTCAGTGCGTCGGTGTGAAGTTGAGCCCGAACTGATAGGTGTTACCGTTGCCCGAGGCGCCGCTCACGGTGATCGTGCCGACGATCTTGACCTGCTTCCCAGATGTGGTCTGGGTTGCGGTGAAGTGACACGTAACCGGGTAGGTCGTGTGGTGTCCCGAACAGCTTGGCTTGACGTTCTTGAGCTGGGGCTGGGTCGCGGTCATCTGCTTGATCAGGTTGGCGGCGAGGACCTGTCCAGATGGCGGCACCGAGGACTTAGGAGACGTGGTCGCCACCGTCGGGGACGTCTTCGGGGTCGAGCTGTGGCTTGACCCCCCGCATCCCGCTACCAGCAGACTGCTCGCCACCAGCGTCGCGGCGACACCCAGGCTTCGTCGGCCCAGAGAATTGATCGAGTTCGTAGGCATCGCCCGGACGGTAGCGAAAACGAGGAGGGCCGGGTCGTGCGACCCGGCCCTCCTTCATTCGACGCTAACGCGTCTTCTGACTGCTTGAACTGCTAGTAGCCGGCAAAGCCGCCCAGGTCGACGCAGGTCGGGCCTGTAGCACTGCTGTAATCACCAACGACACCCGTGATCCCGCTCGAGCCGTCGGAGAGCGTGGCTTGGAAAGCCGTGCTTGACGTGTCGTTCGCTGCGATGGTGCTCGCTCCCCCGCCGCCGTGTGCGAGACCGGTTGTGAAAGCGGCGCCGTTTTTGCCGAACTCGTAGGCGAGGGTCCCCGAGGTGTCGGTGACCGTGATGCCGCCGCATGCACCGGCTGTGACGATGTCCGAGACGGTAAACAACCCGATTGTCACGGAGTGAGTAGCGGTGCCGGTGGTCTTTGCGTCGAAGTTTGTCAGCCCCGCACCAGCGGGACCGGTCGCACCCGTCGCACCCGTCGCACCCGTCGCACCCGTCGCACCGGTCGCACCGGTCGCACCGGGGGCGCCTGCCGGACCGGCCGGACCCTGCGCTCCGGCGACACCCCGCAGCCCCCGCGGCCCCTCGATACCCTGCGGACCCTGCGGACCCTGCGGACCCTGTGCACCACTCGGACCGCGGAAACCGCGCGGACCGCGCCGGCAGTGACACTTGCTCGCCGCCCCCGACGACGACATGTAGGTCGCCGCCGCGGGAGCGGCCTGGATCATCAGCATCCCGAGGGCCGCGATGGCGCCCGAGGAGAGAAGCAGAACAACTGACTTCCTCAACGTAATCCTCCTAAGTTATACGACAGTGAATTGGCGAACTGCCACGTAAGGACCACGCCCCCCGGCCAATCAGATCAGTACCGGCACCGCCTATTGCCCGGCACCGAGAGCATGAGCACGCTAGGTGAGTACCATCCCCTCGTTCGTTCTTATGCCGTGGAGCGCGTTTCCGCGCTCGCACAGATCGCACGATGATGTATGACCAAGCGGCGGATGTCAAGGGCCGTAGACGGATGTCAAGGGCCGTAGCCGCCGGTGGTGCGGCCACGGAAAGCTCTTCTGGACCCGCTGCTCGACGTAGGAGCGGCGCAAGAAGCGAGGGCCGGCTGCGTGCGATCCGGCCCTCGGGCTAGGCGCTTTCGCGTCTACACGCTGGCACTGTTTGAAGTATTAGGCTCCTGCGACACCGGCCGATGTCGATGCACGGGATAACACCGCACGCCAGGGGAGGCGTCTGGTTACTGCCCGAGCCGGGGGTGGCCTGCTGTCGCCCACGTCGCCCCGTGACGTCGCTCGGCGTCACGACGTCGTAGGCCCGGAAGAATTGTTCACGTCGGCGACAGTGAAATCCCCGACCGTGACGGTGTGAGTCTGCCCGACGGTGGTGAGCTCCGCGTCGAAGTTGCTCTCACCACCGCCCGACCGACCCGCCGGACCCTGCGCTCCGGTAAGCCCGCGCAGGGCCTGCGGACCCCGCGGACCCGTGAACCCGCGCTGGCGGTGACCTTGGCCACCAACGCCGGAGTGACGTCTATCGCAAGCGTGCCGGTCAGCGGCTGGTTTCGCCGAGCGGCGTAGATCCTGCGTGCGCCCCTCCCTCTCGCCCCACCCCTCAGTGCGTGGGGACGTAGTCGAGCTCGTATTCGTAGGTTCGGGTGCGGTAGTAGACGCCGATCGCCTTGATGGTGCCGGCCACCCGGTAGGGCCCGCTAAAGCTCTTCCTGACCCGCTTGCTCGATCCCGGAAGCGGCGCGACCTGGGTCGCGGTGAAGCGACAGAGCAGTGGGAAGTGAGTGACGGGCCCACTCGGACAGTGGGCCTTGACATGGTTGAGGTAAGGCTGACTGTTAGCCATCAGCCCGGTCAGGTTGGCGCCCACGTTGGCCGGTCCGATCGGCGTTATCCCCCCGGGGAAGGTGTGGGTGGAGCCCGTGCCGTGGCCTGATCCTCCGCATCCGGCCGCCAGCAGGCAGCCCGCGATTAGAGCCAACGCGGCAGCCAGGCGCGGGCGGACAGGGAAGTGGGCGAGGGCGATGGGCATCGGCTGACGGTAGCGTAACGACGGAGGGCCGGGTCCTAGGACCCGGCCCTCCGCTTCCTTGGTAAACGCTATTGCGTCTACGCCCCTTTCACTGCGTGACTACTAAGAACCTGCGACGCCACCCACGTCGAAGCAGGGGATGATGCCGGTCGGCAGGGTCGAGCCATCATCATTGCCGACAACGCCCGTCGCGTAGCTGGGCTTAGCATCGAACGCCTGCAACCAGTTCAGCGCTGTCTCCTCGCCGCCGACGGCGAGGCTGGTGCCGCCAGTCTCGGCCGTGAAGCCGCTAGGCGCCGTCCCAGCATCTAGCGCACCCACGGTGACGATGGCCTGGTCATACCCCGAGCTATCAAACAGGTGGATGCCGCTGCATCCTCCGTTGGTCGACTCGTTGTTCACGTCCGAGACCGTGAAATCGCCGACCGTGACCGACCAAGACTGTCCAACAGCGGTCGATTCGTGGTCGAAGTTGTTCAGCCCAGGACCGGCAGGACCGGCAGGACCGGCGGGACCGGCGGAACCGGCGGGACCGGCGGAACCGTTGGCACCAGCGGGACCACGCGCACCGGCGGGACCCTGCGGGCCACGCGGGCCACGCGGACCCGTGAACCCACGCGGGCCACGCTGGCAGTGGCACTTGGCCGCCAACGCCGGCGTGACATCCACTGCCACCACCCCGGCCGCCGCCATGACGCCCGAGGAGAGAAGCAGAATAAATGACTTCCTCAAAATAATCCTCCTAGATAAAACGGCTGAATTAAAGACCACTGCAAGTACTGCAACTGAAAGGACCGCGGCCCTGAGCGTGACCAGGTCACCACCGGTCCGGCCTGTTGGCCGGCGCCGAGACCCCTGCGCATGAACACACTAGGTGGAGCACCACCCCCTCCTGGTCGTAGCGTCGTACAAAAGCTTAAAACCCGCCGGCGGCGAAAGATCGCGCATACGGGGCGAGATATTCGCCACCGCATGGAACCTTCCCATGGAAAGGCGGCGCGTGTCAAGCGTGGCCGCGTTTCCGTGGGGTCCACCGCCCCCACCTTCTGCCGTCGGGGAGCCGGTCAAGCTGTGGACGCCGCGGGCCCTGAGATGGCGCTTGCTGCTCGCCGACAGCGACAGGATCCCGGGGCCGCTCCGCCCGACTGCTTCCTCAGGGCGTGGGGGCGAAGTCGAGGGCGTATTCGTAGGTTCGGGTGCGGTAGTAGACGCCGATCGCTTTGATGGTGCCGGCCACCCGGTAGGGCCCTTGGAAGTTCTTCTTGATCCGCTTGCCCGTTCCGGGGAGTGGCGCGACCTCGATCGCGGTGAACCGACAGAGCACTGGGAAGTGGGTGACGGGCCCGCTCGGGCAGTGGGCCTTGACGTGCTTGAGATTAAACTGGTTGGCAGCCATCAATCCGGTCAGGTTGGCGCCGATGTTGGCCGGTCCGATCGGCGTTATCCCCCCGGGGAAGGTGTGGGTCGAGCCGGTGCCGTGGCCTGATCCTCCGCAGCCGGCCGCGAGCAGACAGCCTGCCATCAGCGCCAGCGGGGCAGCCAGACGCGGGCGAACGAGGGGATTGACGGGGGCGATTGGCATAGGGGCGACGGTAGCGTAATGGCGGAGGGCCGGGTCGTGGGACCCGGCCCTCCGCTTCCTTGGTAAACGCCGTTGCGTCTACGAGCCTTTCACTGCGTGACTACTCAACCGCCTGAGGCGCCACCCACGTTGGCGCAGGGGATGATGCCGGTCGGCAGCGTGCTGCCGGTGAGATCCCCGACATCACTCGTGAGGTAGCTAGGCGTGGCATCGACGGCCTGGACCATCATGGCTCCATCGCCGGTGCCGGGCGTGCTCGAACTAATCGAGTTGACCGAGTAACTCCCACCGGCGGTCTGCGGGATCCAGCTGTCGAAAGCGTCACCGTCGGTATGGAAGTACGCCTTGCTGTCAAACAGCTTGATGCCGCTGCATCCTCCGTTGGTGCTGAAGTTGTTGACGTCAGCGAGCGTGAAGTCACCGATGGTCAGCGAGTGAGACTGTCCAACAGTGGTCATGACCGCGTCGAAGTTGTTCAGCCCAGCACCAGCGGCGCCAGCGGGACCGGTGGGACCAGCGGGACCCTGGGCACCGTTGGAACCGTTGGCACCAGCGGGACCACGCGCACCGGCGGGACCCTGCGGGCCACGCGGGCCACGCGGACCCGTGAACCCACGCGGGCCACGCTGGCAGTGGCACTTGGCCGCCAACGCCGGCGTGACATCCACTGCCACCACCCCGGCCGCCGCCATGACGCCCGAGGAGAGAAGCAGAATAAATGACTTCCTCAAAATAATCCTCCTAGATAAAACGACTGAATTAAAAGAGCACTCAACTGAGAGAGGACCGCGGCCCCCAGCGTGACCAGGTCACCGCCGGTCCGGCCTGTTGGCCGGCGCCGAGACCCCTGCGCATGAACACACTAGGTGGAGCACCACCCCCTCCTGGTCGTAGCGTCGTACAAAAGCTTAAACACGCCGGCGACGGAAAAATCGCGCTCTGCTTGCCAACTATTCGCACTGGCCGTCAGATCGTGCTCATTCCGCCAGGTTTTCAAACCCAGCGACGGGGGATAGTTCTACCGCATAGCCCGGATCCCTGCTTGACGGGGTCGCCTAGGTTTCCCGCAAACTGGGCACTCAAGCGCTCCAAAACCCCAACCTCTCTTCCAGGCCGCTCCAGACGTCCGCCGCCCAGCCCTGATCGGCTTCAGGGCCACCCTTCGGGGAAGTCGAAGTCGCGGTAGACCGTCCCCTCCCGTCGAAGTCCGTCCAAACCGTCGCCTGCTATATACCTCCGCCGTGGCGTCGTTGCGGCTGACATTCGCTGCCGCCGTTCTGATGGCCTGCCTTGAGCTGGGGGCGATCGCTCTGGCCGCACCCCCGGCCGGTGCATCCACGCCTTCGCCGAACTACAACTTCGTCTCCGCGCCGAATCTGCATCCTCCCCGGCTTCAGGTGCTCAAGCGCCAGCCGACCGTCCCGCAGGGCGATTTCCTCGCGACGACCCAGTGCTGCTATTCGTATGGGGCGGGTCCCATTGTGGGCCCGGTGGGGCCGCTGATCTTGGACAGCCACGCCCGTCCAGTCTGGTTCCTGCCTTCGAGCGAACAGGCGCTGAACCTGGAGCAGCAGACTTACAATGGCCGCCCCGTCCTGCTGTGGTTCTACCAGCCGAGCGACCTTGAGGTCGTCAATGAGCACTACCGGACGATCGCCACGGTGCAGGCACAGAGTCCCTGGCTTCCCGACGAGCACGACGCGTGGATCAGCGGGGGCGATATCTGGATCACGGTTAGTCGCACCGTCCCAGACCAGAATCTCACTGCCTACGGCGGCCCCAGCGACGGGAGCGTACTTGACTTCGGTCTTCAGGAATTCCTGTTGAGTACTGGCCAGCTGATTCGGACCTGGGATGCACTCAATCCCGGTGGCAAGCCGAACGTTCCGCTGTCGGAGTCCGAGGTGCCGGCTACACGCGGGTGGGATGCCTACCACATGAACTCGGTCCAGGCGCTCCCGAACGGCAACCTGCTCGTGTCGATGCGCAACACGTCGGCGGTTTACCTGATCCACCCGGCGACTGGCAAGGTGCTATGGACGCTCGGCGGCAAGCGATCTAGCTTCATTCTGGCCCCGGCGCTGGGTTTGCCTTTCAGCACGATGCCCGACTCGTGCACCCCGGGCAAGGGGGCTGGGGTCAGGACGTGAAGATCACGCTCTTCAACGACAACAACGGGAGTCCCTCCGAGGGGATGACCCTGTCGGTGGACACAGCTGCCCATCAGGCCACGCTCGTGAGCGCCTTCCCGCACTCTCCGTCGCTGTTCGCGGGCCTGCTGGGCAGCATGCAGCTGCTGCCGAACGGTGACGCTCTTGTGGGCTGGGGCTCAGAGCCATTTTTTTCCGAGTACTCGCCGTCCGGCGGCACGCTGCTGGATGTCCGCTGGCCGGAGGGCGATCGGTCCTATCGCGTCCTCTATACCGACTCATGGGTCGGCGCCCCGTATTACCCGCCCAGCGGCGCGGTGCAGGGCAGCACCGTTTACGCCAGCTGGAACGGGGCCACACAGGTGGCCAAATGGGAGGTGCTGGCGGGCTCGAGCAGCAGCGACCTCAAGGTCGTAGACACTCACGCCCGGGCCGGTTTTGAGACGGCGATCAAACTGGGCACGACCTACTCGGTCTACAAGGTCCGGGCTCTCAACGACAAGGGCCGGACCCTGGGCACCTCGAAGCCGTTCTCCTAGCCCGGCCTCAGGAAGTCGTCTGGCCGTCGCCCCTCGAGGAGGCGCTGGTATCGGCGGAACCGGTGCCAGTAGCCGAACTCAGGCTTGAGCTGCTGTCAGACGAGCCCTGGCTTGACCCGTTGCCGGACGAGCCCTGGCTTGAGCCGGTGCCGGACGAGCCCTGGCTTGAGCCGGTGCCGGACGAGCCCTGGCCCGAAGACGAGCCCGTCGAGGAACTCGGGGGGAAAGTGGTCCTCGAGTTCGGTGCCTGGACGGGTACCGGACGCGTGCGTGCGGAGCTCATACCGGAGCCGGAAAACGGTCGTGTACGCCCCGCGGTGGCGGGAGTGCTTGTCGTCTGAACCCCGGTGGTGGCCTGACTGCCCTGATTGCTCGCGGTGACCGGCTGGGCAGTTTGGGCAGTGCTTGACGTCGTGGTTGACGACGGAGGCGGCGACGCCACCTTGTGCGTCGAGGAGCGGGTGACCGAGGACGGGGAGGCAGGCGGGGGAGGGATCGCCGGGGAAACGTTCTGCGCCGGATCCGCCGCCGGAGCCTTCACCACCGCAGGAGGCCTGGAGTGGTGCTGGGCGCCTGTGACCGCCTGCTGGACGACGACGGTGCCCGTGCCGGCGGCCGCCAGCACGGCGAGGCCGGTCAGGGCCTTGGCCGCGACCGCCGACAGTCCGGCCCCGGCGGTGGCCGCGCTTCCGGCGCCTGCCGTGGCCGCGCTTCCGGCCCCGGCAGCACCGGCGCCGCCTGCGGTGGCTTGCGAGACTGTCCGCCGCAGGAGTCTCGCCGGCACAAACCCCCTGAGCGCAACGAGCAGCCCGAGCGGGCTGATCGCCCGTAGGACGCGGACCGGGCGCCGCCCTCGCTGCCGCTTGTAGGCGGCGCAATCCGAACACAGCTCGATGTGGCGACGGACCGCCGCGGTCGCGGCGGCCGACTCGTCGAGCTGGGCCCTGGCCTCGGCGCAGGGGAGTGCCCGCCCCTCGGCGAGGGCCAACAGCGTCCTGCGCGCGCGCAGCAGCAGCGACCTCACGCTGGCGACCGAAGCCCCCAGGTGGCTGGAGATCTGCTCGTAGGAGCAGCCTTCGAGCTCGTGCAGCACGAGTGCCTGTCGTTGCTGGTTGGGCAGCGCCAGGATGTCGTTCACGAGCAGATTGAGCTCGACCCTACGGGCGACCTGGTCGGCGGTGCCGAGCGCTGCCTCGCGCTCGATCCCGTCCAGGCTCAGCGGTTGGGTGGGCCGCCGCCCCCGAATCGCGTTCAGGCAGCGGTTGCGAGCAATCTGGTAGAGCCACGGACGGCACTCGATCACGCGCTCGTCGGCCAGAATGGCCTTGTACGCGGCGGCAAACGTGTCCTGGAGGACGTCCTCGGCGTCCTCGTGGGACCCCAGCATGCGTCGGCAGAAGGCCAGCAACTGGCGTTCGTAGCGACCCACCAGCAGGGCGAAGGCGTGATCGTCGTGTGCGCGCAGGCGCGAGATCAGGTGCTCATCCGAGCTGTACCCGAGCGTTTGGGCACCCACTACCGTGGTATCGACAACAGCTGACACGACGCCCCACTTTCGATTTGCCTACGCCCCGGGCCAGGGGTAATGATAGCAACGATACCGCCGGGTGATGACGGCCACAAGGCTCGCCGCCGGGCCAACGGGGGAACGGTTGACCTGCGCCCGTGCCTGCCCGGCGGGGATTCGCCTCCGACAACGCCTCCACGATCCATCCGGAGATCCTGGAGGCGATCGCCGCGGCCAACCAGGGGCACGCCTTCGGCTATGGCCATGACCCGCTGACCGAGCGGCTGGCCGGCCGCTTCACCGACCACTTCGGCGAGCGCGCGCTGGCCTTCCCAGTGTGGAACGGGACCGCGGCCAACGTGCTCTGCCTCCGGGCTGGCTGCCGCCCCTGGGAGGCGGTGATTTGCGCCGATACCGCCCATCTGAACGTGGACGAGTGCGGGGCCCCGGAGGCGATCGCCGGAGTCAAGCTCCGGAGCGCGCCGGCGCAGGACGGCAAGCTCACCCCCGAGCTGGTCGAGCCCCTGATCGCTCGGGTGGGCGACGAGCACGCCGTCCAGCCCCGGGTGATCACGATCTCCCAGTGCACGGAGCTGGGCACCGTCTACTCGGTGCCGGAGACGGGCGCCCTGGCCGAGCTGGCCCACTCACACGGACTTCTCCTGCACGTGGACGGCGCCCGCCTGGCCA
The DNA here is from genome assembly GCA_963705785.1 of uncultured Solirubrobacterales bacterium. GTDB lineage: Bacteria > Actinomycetota > Thermoleophilia > Solirubrobacterales > Solirubrobacteraceae > Palsa-465. The sequence goes on from CAVPKV010000080.1 coordinate 23,512, forward strand.
ACGCGGCCGAGGCGCTCGGGGTCGACCTGGCCGCGCTGACCACGGAGACGGGCGTCGACCTCCTGTCGTTTGGCGGGACCAAGAACGGCCTGCTCGGGGCCGAGGCCGTGGTGTTCCTAGACCCAGGGCTGGCCGAGGGCTTTCCGTACCTGCGCAAGCAGTCACTCCAGCTGGCCTCCAAGATGCGCTTTCTGTCCGCGCAGCTGGATGCGCTGCTGGCCGGGGACCTGTGGCTGCGGAACGCCCGGCAGGGCAACGCCATGGCGGCGCGGCTGGCCGAGGGTCTGGGCGAGGTCGAGGGTGTGGAGATCACTCGGCCCGTGCAGAGCAACGCGGTATTCGCCAGGCTGGACCGAGCGGCGATCGTGAGCCTCCAGCGTGAGTTCGACTTCTACATCTGGGACGAACTGCGCGATGAGGTTCGCTGGATGTGCTCCTGGGATACCACTGAAGAGGATGTGGACGGGTTTCTCACGGCGATTCGCCGGGCCTGCTCGCGGTGATGCCTCCGGGATGAGGTACTACTTTTTGGCGTTGGGATGACCAGCATCTGTCTCTGCATGATCGTCAAGGACGAGTCCGAGGTGATCGAGCGGTGTCTGACCTCGGTCAAGGATCTGATCTCACACTGGGTCATCTGCGATACCGGATCGTCGGACGGCACCCAGGATTTGGTTCGCGGGGTGCTGACCGGCGTGCCCGGAGAGCTTCACCAGCGGCCATGGGTCGACTTCGGCCATAACCGCACCGAAATGCTGCGGCTGGCCCGGGGCAAAGCCAAGTACCTGCTGCTGCTTGACGCCGACTGGACATTTTCGGCGAGGCCGGGGGCACTGGACCGGCTGGGCGCGGATGCCTACCTGGTCAGGCAGCGGCTTCCCCAGGGCCATGGGCTGGAGTTCTTCAACCGGAATCTCGTGCGAGGTGACAAGAACTGGCGGTACGTGGGGGTCACCCACGAATACATCGACATCAAGGGCAAGGTGTCCGAACGCCGACTGGAGGGGGCGCATATCGACAACTGGGGTGACGGCGGGGTTGGCCGCGCCAAGCGCTGGCGACAGGATGCGGAGCTGCTTGAACAAGCCATCCGAAAGGACCCGCGGAACGCTCGGAACGTCTTCTATCTCGCTCAGACCTACCGTGACCTCGGCGAGACGAAGCGTGCCATCGACCTCTATCGCCGGCGTGCGGCGATGGGCGGATGGCCGGAGGAGGTGTTCTACTCGCTCCATCAGGTCGGCACGCTGCTCGCCAACCTCGGTGACTGGGACGCCGCCGTGCCCGCGCTTCTGAAGGCATGGAAGTACCGGCCGTCGCGGATCGAGCCGCTGTATCAACTGGCCACCGGCTACCGGCTACGCCAGGATTACGCCAGCGCTCACCGCCACGCGGTTCGCGCGCTGAATCAGCGGGAGCCTTCGGACGTGCTGTACGTGGAGTCGTGGATCTATCGCTGGGGGGTTCTCTTTGAATATTCCGTCAGCGCCTACTGGACCGGGGAGCACGCTGCCGCCCTCGATGCATGCGACCGCCTCCTTCGGCGCAACGACCTGCCACCGGAATACCGGACCCACACCGAGCAGAACCGTGGGCATTGTCTCCGGGCGCTGCGAGGAGACGTCGCTGGGCCAGACTCTCAACAGTTTTCGATCCGGGGCGGGACGGTGGTCCTGAGACTCCCGGGTTCCAAGTCGTAGGGCTCGGCCGGCACGGCCCAGCCACGTCGCGCCGGTGACGCTGGGGTCGGGCCACCTCCCAAGAGCAGGTCCTGCTTCAGGCACTGGCCCGCGAGCCTGGTCATCCTCCACCGGGCTTGCCACTGTGCTGGCTCCTACGCCGCGATCTCGTGTCGCGTCACGTTTCGCTCTGGGCTGGTCTGGGGCTCGGCTAGGAGAATGGTTTTGACGTGCCGAGAACCCGGCCCCTGCCGGTGAGGGCCCGGACCTCATAGACGCCGTACGTCCTGCTGAGCTTGATCGCGGTCTCGAAGCTAGCGCGTCGATGCGTGGCCACAACCGTGAGGTTGCTGCTGCTCCTACCAGCGAGGACCTCCCATTTGGCCACCTCGGTAGCACCGTTCCAGCTGGCGTACACGTTGCTGCCGCGCACTGCCCCGCTGGGCGGGTAATAGGGGGTGCCGATCCATGTGTCGGTGAGCAGGGCCCGGTAGCTGTACATGGCCCCTGGCCAGCGCACATCAAGTAGCTCGCGGCCGGACTGCGAGTACTCGGAGAAGAATGGCTCATGGCCCCAGCCCACGAGGGCGTTGCCGTTTGCCAGCAGCTGCATGCTGCCCAGGCCGTTGCTCGAAAGTGGTGGGTAGTGGCTGTAGGCGCTGACGAGCGTCGCCTGGCCTGCGATCGTGTCGAGGGACAGGATCATCCCCGTGGAGGTGCTTCCGTCGTCGTTGTTGTTGAACAGCGTCAGCTTTACCGCCCGTCCCTGGCCCTCCTGTCCTGGGTCCACGAGCCGGGCGTCGTGTTGCCAGGCAAATGCCGCACCTGAGCCCAGGCTGAAGGTCGAGTCCTTGCCCCCCAAAGTCCATAGGATCTTGTTCTGCGCCGGGTCGATCAGGTACACCGCCGACGTGTTGCGCATAGACACGAGCAGGTCACCGTTAGGAAGCGCCTGGACCGAGTTGAGGTGGTAGGGGTCCCAGCCGTCTGTAACAGGTACTGCTTCGGAGGCCGACAGGGGTATGTTCGGCTGGCCGCCGGGGTTGAGCGCATCCCACGTTCGAATCAGCTGGCCGTTGCTCACTTGGTATTCCTGGAGGCCCACGTCGAGCACGCTCGCGCTGCTCGGACCACCGTACGGCGCAAGGTTCTGGCCCCGAACCAGGCGGTCAACCGTAATCCAGATGTCGCCCCCGATGATCCACGCGTCGTGCAGATCGGCGTTCCAAGGGGAATGAGGCCTTAGCCTTGCGATCGGCCGGTAGTGATCGTTGACGACGACCACCTGCCCCGGGTTGGTGGCGACGGGCTGAACACTCCCGGTCTCGAACCACACCAGAACCGGTTTGCCTTCGTAGGTTTCCTGCTGGAGATCGTCGCCCTGGCCCGGAACGGGCGAAAACCAGATCGGACGGGCGTAGCTGTCCAGAATCAGCGGCCCCCCCTGGTTGGACGTCCGCCCGGTTATGACGGTGCCCTCGGCGGTGGTGAGGAAGTCGCCCGGCGCCACACCCTGCTGATGCTCCAGCACCTGAAGCTCGGGGGGATGAAGGCCAGGAGCTGAGACGAAGCCGTAGGTGCCCGGCGTCGTGGACGTCCGTGCCGCGGGCATTGCGAGACCGTCCGGCGCAAGCACCAGGCACGACAGCAATATTGTGACGGTGAATACAAGGCGCAACGGCATGTTCCGGGTCTTTATAGCGGCATGTGGCGCGATGTGACGAGGCTCGCCAATACGGCCCTATCTACATGGCAGACGTGTCGCGTGGGGCGCGATCGACTCAACGCTACGACGCTGGTCAGGCGCCTGCTTGAATCGCTAAGGTCAAGCGACGCAACTCTCGGCGCAGGGCCGGTGTTGATACGTCGCATTGAAACGTCGGGCCGTGAGACTCGAGCCGGAGAAGCAACGTGACTAGAGAACTTGATAGCCGCATGCGAGCCCGGAGTGGTAGTCGGGGCTTGCGGTTACCGGTCTTAATGGGCGTCACAGGAGTGCTGGCCCTGGCTGGCATGGGCACCGCGACCGCGGCCACCCGGACCCACGCCACTGCCCAAACAAGACTGACCAGCTACCACGGCAAGCGCGGTAGCCAGCTGGTCGTCGAGATGGGTGGGCAGAAGCTCACGCTCTACAGCTTCTCCAAGGACAGGGGGAAGAGCACCTGCTACGGAACCTGCCAGAAGACCTGGTACCCACTGGTCGCTCCCGGCAAAGTGGTGGCCACCAAGAGCTCGCACATCAACACGAAGCAGCTCAAGACTGTCAAGCGCACCAACGGCTCGGTCCAGGTCACCTACTACGGCCAGCCGCTCTACCGGTACCACACGGACACAAAGACTGGGCAGATGCGGGGCGCCGACAAGTACCAGTTCGGCGGGTCGTGGGGCGTGATGGGCGTCAACGGCGGCGTGCTGGCGCCACCTGGCTACTGACGCCGCGTTTCATCGCTCGACCAGATCTCCCTAATCGGTGGGGGCGGCGCCCGATGGCCGGCGGCTTCGGCGGCCACGTCCGGGCGCTGCTCCCGCCCGAGGCGGACCCACCGGCGGGAGCCCGGCGCGTCGGGGCCAGGCCCCGTCGCGCCGCTGACGCCACAATGACCCCATGAGCGCCGACGGCCTCCACGCGGCCCAGGAAAAGATGCGGGCCGGTGGCCAGGCCGAGGAGGCCATCCGGGCCTTCTCTCGGGCCTATGAGCGCCTGGCCGAGGGGGAGTCGGCCCTCATCCCCAGCGCCGAGCTCGAGCCGGCCCAGGGCGTCCCGATGTTGGCCGACCTGCCCCAGGTCGACGGCCCCCAGGCCCTGGAGCAAGTCGTGGTCATCAAGTTGAACGGCGGCCTGGCCACGACCATGGGCCTCCAGCAGCCGAAGTCGTTGGTCGTGGCCCACAAGGGCCTGACCTTCCTGGACATCATCATCGGCCAGACGCTGGCCCTGCGCAGCCGCTACGGGGTCCGGCTCCCGCTGCTGCTCATGAACAGCGAGGCCACCAATGAGGCCGCGATGGGCGCGCTGGCCGGTCATCCGGAGCTCGACGTCGGTGGGGTGGGCGGGCTCCGGGTGGGCGGGCTCCCAATCTCCTTCATTCAGAGCATGATCCCCAAGCTCGACCCTGAGCAGATGGGGCCTGTGAGGTGGCCGCCCAACCCCTCCCTGGAGTGGTGCCCGCCCGGTCACGGCGACGTCTACGGCGCCCTCCGGCGCTCGGGAATCCTGGCCCGGCTGCTGGAGGAGGGGTTTCGCTACGCGATGATCTCCAACTCGGACAACCTGGGGGCCCGCGTCGATCCGCGGATCGCCGCCTATGTCGAGTCCGAGCGGATCCCATTCCTGATGGAGGTCGTGGAGGGCACGGCCTCGGAGCGCAAGGGCGGGCACATCGCCCGCCGCCGGAGCGACGGCCAGCTGATCCTGCGGGAGATCGCCCAGACCCCCCCGGAGGACGAGGAGTCATTCCGGGACTTCCGGCACTGGCACTACTACAACGCCAACAGCATCTGGGTGGACCTGGAGGCGTTGGCCGGCGTGCTCGAGCAGGGTGGGGGGGTGATGGATCTTCCGCTGATCGTCAACCGCAAGACCGTCGATCCCAGAGACCCCGATTCGCCCCCGGTGATCCAGTTGGAGAGCGCCATGGGGGCGGCGATTGAGAGCTTCCCCGGCGCCCGGCTGCTGGAGGTGCCCCGAACCCGGTTCGTCCCGGTCAAGACGACCAATGACCTGCTCGTGATCCGCTCCGATGTCTACACCCTGCGCGATGGGATGGTCGTCGAGCCCGTGACCGAGCGGCTGGGCCGATTGCCGCTCGTGGATCTGGACAAGGAGGTCTACGGCCACCTGGACCGCTTCGACGCGCGCTTCCCGGCCGGGCCGCCGTCCCTCCGCGGAGCCGAGCGCCTGGTCATCCGGGGGAACGTGAGCTTCGGAGCGGGGGTGGTGATCCGTGGCTCGGTGGAGCTGGAGACGCCGACGCGGCTGGCCGTCGGCGACGGTTCGCAGCTCAGCGGCTGACCCGGCGGCTCAGCCCGCCCCGAGGTTGGGTGGGATCTCGTAGCGCAGCGCCCGCAGGCGGGCCGACCTGGGCGGCGCCAGCGCCAGACCATCTGCGCTCGCCGCCTGGGCCCCGTGGGAGGTCCAGGTCACGGGGGCGGCCGGGTAGCGCAGCAGCGCGGCCCAGGTGGTCGTGTCGACCTGACCGCTGACCGGCAGTCCGTGGGCACTCTGGAACTGCTCCACGGCCGTCCGGGTGCCCGTCCCGAACACGCCATCTATCGCGACCCGGTACCCGGCGCTCCACAGATGCTCCTGGGCCCACACCACGAGGTCGCCCTGGCCGAGTGCCCCGGAGACGTGATAGCCGAGGGTGGGCATGCCGCTCTGCGGAGTGACGGTTTCCAGATCGGGCACGGTGGCGCTGACCGCGTTCCAGCCGCGCGGTGTGGCGCTCTGCCAATCCCACCAGCTGGTAGCCGGGGCGTGGTACACCCGCCGGAGCTGGCGAAAGCGCTCGATCTGGGGCGGCGGCGGATCTCCGGCCACCTCACCCAGGGGAACGATCGGGCGCTGGTAGGGAGAGTTGTAGACCCACGTGTGGGAATACACGAGGTCGGTCGTGGTCCCGATGTCCCGCCAATACATCTGGGGGACGTTGAACTGCGCGCCGCCCGGCCCCAGGAACACGGAGTACGGGAAGCTGGGGTGGTAGTCGACGTACGGGAAGCTGGCCAGACCCACGGGGAAGCTGGCCCCGACCAGGCTGCGGAGCTCGCGCAGGTACGTCTGGGCGGCCTCGTACCGGCCCTGGTATTCCCCCTCGGCGTCGATCAGCAGGCAATCGGCGCCGGCCCGGACCGCCCGCGCCCCCACCTCCGCCTCCAGCTTCGGGTGCGAGCCGTACACGTACTGCCAGGCGCACACGTCCAGACCGCCCTGGTGCAGCGTGCTCACCAGCTGCGAGCTGAACTGAGACCAGTACCCCGAGCCGTCCCCACTCTTGACGATCACCGTCCCGACCGCGTGCCGGTGGGCCATGGCGATGATTGAGCTCAGATTGCCGCCGCCCGACTGGGCCACGTACCAGATCCACATGCCCGTCCGGCCCAGCGCTCCGGCGGGCTGGTGGGACGTGTGACCGGTGGGTCCGGACGGTCCGGTCCCGACGCCCCCGGACGGACCGGTGCTCGCGCCACGCCCTGCGGCCGAACTCGTCCCGCCCCCTCCTGAGGGCCCGGCCCCCCAGGCGTTGCTGGACACGGCCGCTGCCAGGAGCAGCCCGGCTAGGGCGACCAGGGCGAGCCGGGGCGCGGAGCGGTGAATCTTGAGGCCTCGCACCGATACATGTGCCCTAATTGCCGGAGGGTGCACCAATCTGACAAACCCGGGCCCTAGCGGAAGTTGCGCGCTGGGACGGCTCTTGCACGGCGATGGCCGGGCCAGGCTCCTCAGCGGCTGACGATCTTCCCGGAGCCGTTGACGAAGGACTGCGCGGGCGCGTGGGAGATGCTCACCTTGAACGCGCCGTGGGGAATCCCTCCCCCGCTGGACAGCACGGCCCGGGCCTTGCCGTACAGGCCGGCCGACACCTCCCAGGCCACGGTGTGCGTCCCAGAAGCCACCGCGGTCACGCCCCAGGTGAAGTTGGCCGTGGCGCCGGGCTTGAGCTTTCCGGCGGCCCAGGTGTTGGAGTCTGAGGTGTAGTACGCGCCGGCGCCGCCGCTCTTGCAGCTGTACCCGCACGGCCCCGGCGGCCGGTCCACGACCCACACCGGGCGAGAGTGCGAGGCCAGGCCGGGCTCGTTGAGGTAGGCGGCGAACGCGTCCACGCTGGTGCCCTCGCCGGTCGGAGCCGGGAAGGCGCAGGTGACGTTGCAGATCGTCACGGAGACGTCGGGGATCGCCCGCTTACCGGTGTTGGTCACGGCGATCGTCAGCCGCGTGTGCTCGGCCAGTCGTTGCTGGGCCGGGAACTTGGCCACGGCGATGGATACGGGGAAGTTGCCGTGGGGCTCGTTGGCGTCCTGGCGGCCGCCGCTCCCGCATGCGGCCAGCACGACGCTGATGGCGATCGTGCCCAAGGTGACGGTGAGCCTGCCAGCGCCTCTCATAAGATGGCGGCCGGTGGGGTTTGGAACCGCTCTCATCTCCTCCTCCGGCGCTGGCGCAACATACCATCTAGAACGAGCCACGGGTGCCGGTTCTGTCGCCGAGCAGCGCGGGTTCCCAGTTGTGTTTTTCCCACCGCGTCCAATAGGCTTATGGATCCCGGCCGCGTGTGCGGCCCCCGGTAGCACGGGAGGACTGGAAAAGAGTTGATTCGCGCAGTCGCCGAGCGGACGTTCTTGCCGACCAAGTCGTTGCTGGAAGAGGTCGGCAACATGGTGATTCTCACCGGCAAGACGATGGTGGCTGCCGTCAGGCCGCCGTTCCCCTATGGGGCTGAGTTCGTCGGCCAGTTCATGTTCGCGCTGCGGCTGTGCTGGTTCCCGCTGCTGATCTCCACCGTCGCGTTCGGGTACGAGGCACCGGGTCTCCAGGCGGCGGACTTCCTGGTCCTGTTCGGGGCCCTGGACCGGCTCGGCGGATTCTTCGTGCTGGCCTCAATCCGGGAGTTCGCGCCGTTCGTGACCGCCGTCGTGCTGGCCGGCGTGGCCGGCACAGCCATCACCGCCGACCTGGGCGCTCGCAAGATCCGCGAGGAGCTGGATGCGCTTCAGGTGCTGGGCGTCGACCCGATCAAGAACCTGGTCGTGCCGCGCTTCCTGGCCCTGATGGTCGTCACGGGGCTGTTTGACATCTACGCGCTGCTGTTCGGGATCTTCGGAGGGGTCCTGGCCACGCTGGTCAACCACGCGCCGCTGGGTCCGTTCTGGGCCACGTTCTTCAACAACACCTCCACCACGGACCTCTGGGGGTCGGTCCTGAAGACGACGATCTTCGGGGCGATCATCGCCATCGTCTGCTGCTACAAGGGGATGACAGCCTCCGGTGGCGCCGAGGGGGTGGGGCGCGCCGTCAATGAGGCGGTGGTGATCGCCTTCAACGGCATCTTCGCCTTCAACTACGCGTTCACGCAGACGCTGCTGGCCACCCACCCCGAGATCACCACGATTCCGAAGTAAATGGGCGAGCTCGTAGCAGTACCTCGCGGCTGGGTCGAGAGCTTCGGTGAGCTGGTCAAGTTCATCGCGCAGGTCTTCCGGGAGATCTTCGGCCTGCGGGTGTTCAAGTTCTTCGGCGAGGCCCTGCGCCAGGCCGGGATCCTGATCGTCGGCTCGACCCTGGTCATCTGGGGCCTGGTCTTCATCTCTGGCCTGGAGTGCGGGATTGAGGGCGCCTACTTCAACCGCTCCGTGGGCGCGCCCGCCTACTCGGGCGTATTTGCCGCTTGGTGTGACCTGCGGGAGATCGTGCCCCTGGCCTTCGGGTACATGATGGCGGCCAAGGTCGGCACGGGAATCGTGGCCGAGCTCGGCTCGATGCGCATCTCGGACGAGATCGACGCGCTGGAGGTCATGGGCATCAGCGGCATGACGTTCCTGTGCGCGACGCGGCTGCTGGCCGCCTGGATGGTGCTTCCGTTCGTCTACCTGTGCTCGATCGGGGCCGGCTTCTTCGCCAGCTGGCTGGCCGTGGTGGAGCAGATCGGGGATGTCTCCTCAGGAGGTTTCTTCCTCATCTTCTGGGAGTTCCAGAACCCGACCGACCTCTTATACAGCCTCATCAAGGCCATGGCCGAGGCTACGCTGATAGTGCTAGTGGGTTGTTACTACGGCTACAACGCCAGTGGAGGCCCCGTCGGGGTGGGAACAGCCACGGCCAAATCCATGGTTTTGAACATTGTGGGCGTGCACATCATCGGCATGCTCGGAACACAGCTCTTCTGGGGTGCCAACCCAAGAGCACCGATCGGAGGCTGAGTCATGGCACAGGACAACGACGACCGCGAGGGCCAGACGGCCGCCGACGAGCCGGCCCCGCTGAGCAGCTCCGCCTCCGCCTCCGCCTCCTCCTCAGACGACCAGCCGACCAGCGAGGAGCCGCGCGTCGACGGCGGCGACGACCGCCAGCGCATGCCCTGGGACTCCAGGGATGAGCACCAGGCCTCGGCCGGGTCCTCCTCCAGGGTCTCGGTGATCGACGAGCAGCCGCCCCGGCCCGCGCCTCCGTCAGGCGCCACCGAGGAGGAATACAAGTGGCACAGCTACCGCGTATATCCGTCGGGACGGCCGGATGCCGTCGAGTTCATCGACGTCTACAAGTCGTTCGGCCGGGCGCGGGTTCTGGCCGGGTTGAACATGGGCCTCCCCGAGGGCATGGTCTCGATGATCATCGGCCCCTCGGGGACGGGCAAATCCGTCTGCATCAAGCACATGGTCGGGCTGCTGTACCCCGACCAGGGCGATGTCGTGGTCCACGGCGAGTCCGTACCCAACATGCCCGACGACGACCTGTTTGAGATGCGCAAGAAGTTCGGCCTTCTGTTCCAGGACGGGGCGCTGTTCGGCTCCATGAACCTGTTTGACAACGTGGCCTTCCCGCTGCGCCAGCACACTGAGAAGAGCGAGGACGAGGTCGAGGACATCGTCATGCGCCGGCTGACCGAGGTCGGGTTGGTCGACGCGCGGGAGAAGATGCCCAACGAGCTCTCAGGCGGCATGCGCAAGCGGGCCGGGTTCGCCCGGGCGCTCGTGCTGGAGCCGGACATCGTTCTGTTCGACGAGCCCGACTCGGGGCTTGACCCGGTCCGGACCGCGCTCCTGGGCGAGCTCATCCTGGAGATCCACCGGGATGCCATGGAGGAGGCCAAGGCCAAGCAGAAGCAGCACCTCCCCACGTTCTGCGTGATCACACACGACATCCTCACCGCTCGCCGGGTGGCCGACTACATCAACGTCTTGTGGAAGGGCCGGGTTGTTGAGGCCGGTCCGTCGGAGGACATGCTCAACTCCGAGAATCCCTTCATCCGCCAGTTCCTGTCCGGGGAGTCCGAAGGCCCGCTGTCGATGGATTAGGTGATCGGGCCGTGTCCGAGCTTCGGCGCGCCGCTGGTCTGGCCTATCGCGAGCAGGGTCCGCCGGGCGATCGGGTCGTCCTGTTCATCCACGGCTACCCCGAGTCCTCGTGCATGTGGCGGGATGCCCTGACCGCGGTGGCGCAGGCGGGGTGGCGGGGACTGGCCCCCGACCTGCCCGGCTTCGGCGACTCGCCCACCGACCGGCCCGGAACCTGGGAGCGCCACATGGAGGCGCTCGACCGGTTCGTGGAGACGCTCGAGCTTCCGCCGGTGGTGCTGGTGACGCACGACTGGGGCGTCCTGATCGGGTTGCGCTGGGCCTGCGATCACCCGGGCGCCGCCCGGGGGCTGGTGATCTCAGACGGCGGTTTCTTCGCCGACCGGCGCTGGCACGACCTGGCCGACGCGATGCGCACGCCCGGAGAGGGCGAGAAGCTCATTCGGGCCTACACGCGCGACGGACTGGCCGGCGCCCTGCACGGGCTGTCCAGCGGCATCGACGACGAGGCCATCGACGAGTACTGGAAGGCGTTTGCCGATGACGAGCGGCGGCTGGCCCACCTGGACCTGTACCGGTCGGGGGACTTCGAGAAGCTGGAGCCCTACGCGGGCGCGCTGGCCAGGCTGAACGTGCCGGCGCTGATTCTGTGGGGAGCCCGGGATGGCTTCGCCAGCCCGAAGATGGCGGAGCGCTTCCACTCAGAGCTGGCCGGCTCCGAGGTCACCGTCCTGGACGAGGCCGGGCACTTCGTGTGGGAGGACGCCCCGGGCGAGACCTCGGAGCTCGTGGTCGAGTTTCTCGCTCGTCGGTTTAGCTAAAGCGATCCTTCCCTGCTGGCCGGAGCGCGACGTTTTTTTCTCGCTGGCTGTCGCGCGACCGGTTTTTCCTGCGCGCTGGCTTGTTTTAGTAGTCTGCGACACACCGGCGATCAGAAGGGGGGCTCCTTCACTAGCGCATATTCACGGGTGGCGGTTCTGCCAAGCAGGCCATCGAAAGGCGGTCACGCTGGGGGCCGCGGTCCTCTCTCAGTTGAGTGCTCTTTTAATTCAGTCGTTTTATCTAGGAGGATTATTTTGAGGAAGTCATTTATTCTGCTTCTCTCCTCGGGCGTCATGGCGGCGGCCGGGGTGGTGGCAGTGGATGTCACGCCGGCGTTGGCGGCCAAGTGCCACTGCCAGCGTGGCCCGCGTGGGTTCACGGGTCCGCGTGGCCCGCGTGGCCCGCAGGGTCCCGCCGGTGCGCGTGGTCCCGCTGGTGCCAACGGTTCCAACGGTGCCCAGGGTCCCGCTGGTCCCACCGGTCCCGCTGGCGCCGCTGGTGCTGGGGGCAACTTCGATAACACCCTCACCGCCGTTGGGCAGGTGGCCTCGGTCACGATCGGAGATTTCACGATCGCGGACGTAAACAACCTAACCACCAACGGAGGCTGCAGCGCGGCCACGCTTTTTGGCAGCAAGTCCTATGTGTATGGCCTGTCTCAGCCTGCTGGCGCCCTGGGCTATACCCAGGCCAGCGAGCACGGCGGCACGAGCGTCACGATCGCGGTCGCGGCGTCCACGCCCGGCCCGGATACAGGGTCGTTCGACAACCAGTTCCAGGCATACGACGGTACGCCTAGCTACGTCACGGCGACCGTGGGCACTGACAGCGGCCCGGCCCTCGCGACCGGTATCTTCCCGTGCATCACCGTAGGTAGCGCCGTAGGTTCTTAGTGGTTCAAGGGTTGCCGTAGACGTGATCGTCTACGGCAAAACGAGGGCCGGGTCGGAGGACCCGGCCCTCGTCTCTTCGCCTAAATTTAGGGCGGCCTGGCGCGGGAGCAGTCTGGCGGGGTCCGAAGCCTCTCGGGGGCATACATCCGCCGGGAACAGGCTGTTATCCGCCGTCAGTGCAGCGCCAGCCAGAAGACAGCGCCGACCGGGAGAATCGACAGCGTAAGCAGCGCCGTCACCAGCTTGGCGCGAAGGCGCTTGGCGCACGGCGCGAGCAGCGGTGCGAGCCAGCGAGCGGGCAGAAGTCTCAGGATGGTCGACCGCTTGCGAGCGCGAGCCTGGACTAGCTCGAGGAGCCGCTGATCGACTGTTTCGCTGAGCTGGCTGGGCGTGAGCATCCCGGGAGGCTACCCGGCTGCGCCGGCTCCGCTGAAGTGCGATTGGCTGTGGCGCGTCTAGGGAACGAGGACGATCTTGCCGTGCGCGTGCCGGTCGGCGAGCTCACCGAAGGCGTCGCGCACCTGATCGAGCGGGAACGCCCGCGCGATCGGAACCTCGAGCTCTCCGTCGGCGACCAGCTGGGCCAGCTCGGCCAGCAGCGCGGCGCTCCCGATCGCGTGGGTTCCTTGCCCCTGGACGCCGAGGCGCTGCACCGCTTCGAAATCGATGATCGTGTTAATGCGCGCCGGGGTGACCCCGAGCTCGATCGCGAGCTCGACGTAACCGCCGCCGAACGTGTCGATGAAGCCGTCGATCGCACCGCCCGCCGCGTGGCGGATCCTCTCGCGCTGACCGTCGCCGTAGGTCACGGGAAGGATGTCGTGCTCGCGAAGCCACTCGTGGTTGGGCTCGCTGGCCAGGCCGATGACGCCGGCTCCGGTCCGGCGGGCGAGCTGCGCGGCGATCGAGCCGACGCCTCCGGCGGCCGCCGAGACGACGATCGTCTCACCCGGGCGGGGCGCGACCGCCTGCACGCAGGCGTACGCCGCCATCCCGGCGACGAACAGCGATCCCGCCACCTCCCAAGGAACCGACGCCGGCTTCGGTGTGAGCTGATCCGCCGGGACCGCGACAAGCTCGGCGTGACTCGCGCGCTCCTCGGTCCAGCCGAGCACCTCGTCGCCCTCGGAGAACGTGGCGCCGCCCTCACCCACCGATCGCACGATCCCGGCAAAGTCCGTGCCCTCACCGGAAGGGAAGGTGGCCGGCCAGCGCTCGTCTAGCCGGCCCTCGCGGATCGCGATCTCGCCCGGGTTTATACCGGCGGCCTTCACGGCCACGAGCACCTGACCCGGGGCGGCGATTGGATCCTCGACGTCCCGAACCGCGAGCACATCGACGCCGCCGTAGCGGTCAAACCGCACCGCCCTCATCGAGCTTCTCCGGCCGCCGCAGGCACCAACCAACGACCACCGCGGGCGGCCTCGACCGGCGCTCCGCTCGTCAAGGTGCCACCCCGCGGGCTCCGAGCCACTCGACGACGGCCGTCGGGAGATCGCGATGCCACTGCGCCCTGGCGGCGAGTGTGATCAGTTCGCGCGGGTCGCGGATACTGTCGGCGCTGCTTCGTTTGGCCGCCAGGTACAGCACCACCGCCGTGGCGACCGAGACCGCGGGATCTTCGATCTCATAGTCGGCGCCCTCGGCCGCCAGCGCGAGCCGCTCCTCCAGGTTCTCGACCGCCGTGATCGGCTCGTCGTCGTCCTCGAGCTGCTCCTCAAATCGCCCCAGGGCTTGCTCGCGAGCTTCCGGATCGCAGACTTCGACCGCACGGCGGACGAGCTCGGCCACGGTTGGTGTGGGGCGATCCACGGCCGTCAGCCGGCCCGACGGCGTTCGCGCCGTGAGGGCTCGTGCGGGTTCGCCTTGCGCGGGTCGACTTCAGGATCGACCTCGTGAGGCGGCTCGCTCGTGCTGGTAGCGCCGGTCGGCGTATGCACGTCACCGAAATCCATCTCGGGTTCCTCAGCGCCCGGATCGCGCGGGTCGGGCCGCTTGTCGTAAGGGTCGGGCCACTCGGTCGGGTCGGGATCCGTGGCGGGCTGGTTCAGGCTGTGGTGAACATCGCGTTCCGGTGAAGGCTCGTTGTCGCTCATATCGGCTCCTCGATCTGTCGGACCAGTTGATCTCGCCCAGCTCGACGATACCGCGCCAGTCTGAACGCGCCTCGGGCTCGGTAGATTGACGAATTGCTGGGATGGTCAAGGCTTGTTTGAACGGCGTGCGGACCCGCGAGGAGCACGCGGCGGTGCCTCAATCGCCGGCTGAGCTAGCCGCCGACGCGCTAGCTGTCTGGCGAGCCGGAGCGTTCGCGGTGCACATCCACCCGCGCGACGCCAAGGGCGCCCAGACGCTGCGAGCGGCCGAGTGCGACGCCGCGGTCGCCGCGATCCGGAAGGCCGCGCCGGGTATACCGGTGGGACTGTCGACCTCGCAGGCGATCGATCCCGATCCGTTCGCGCGCGCGGCCGCGGTGCAGGCGTGGCGGGAGCGCCCGGACTTCGTCTCCGTGAACATTTCGGAGCTCGGCTGGATGGGCATCGTCCGCGCCGCAGTCCATGCGGGGATCCCGGTCGAGGCCGGCCTCGCTACGCCTGCCGATGCCGAGCAGCTGGCGCAGAGCCCATTCACCCACCAGATCCTGCGGGCACTGGTCGAGGTTGACGGCGGCGCCGCGGATGCTCGAGCGATCGCTGAGGTGATCCCCGACGCGGTCCCGCAGCTCTGGCACGGCTACGGACAGCGGACCTGGGAGGTTCTTCGGGCAGCAGCCACGTCCGGGCACGACGTGCGCGTCGGTCTCGAGGACGTGCTCACCCTGCCGGACGGTCGCCTCGCCGCCGATAACGCCGAACTCGTGGCCGCGGCCGTGGAGCTGACGGAGAGCGCGACCTAGAGCCCAGGTGCCGACTTTTGACCGCCGCCACAATCCCCTCAGTGGACACGACCAAACCAAACACACCGAGCGAATCTGACTCTCGTCTCAACGAGGAGATGGAGGAGTCGCGGCTCTTGATGATGCGCCGCGTCAAGCAGATGAGCGTCGAGGAGCGGCTGAAGCTGTTCGAGCGCCTGTCTCGCGACGCTGCCTGGATCCGCTCCTCGGCCAAGCGCATTCGGTGACCGAGCCGCTGGTGGACTTGCGCGGCATGCTGCGCGGTCTGATTGACGCGGAGGCATAGCCCCGGCGTTAGCCTGATGCCATGCGATTCCGGGTCCGGTCCGAGCGGCTGGTGGCAGCCGCCGTCAGGCGGCCCTGGCTCACCCTGGCGATCGTGGCGGCGGCTGCTCTGGCCGGGGGACTGCTGGCGTTGGGCCTGTCGCCCGACACGAGCGACTCGACGTTCGTGAGCTCGTCGTCGCCCAGCTTCAAAGCTACGGCCACCGACCAGCAGCACTTCGGCGGCGACCCCGTGATCGTGCTGATCCGGGAAAGGCTGACCAGCCTGGTGGAGACCGGGGACCTGGGCACGGTCTCCCAGCTCGAGGCCTGCCTGGCCGGGCAACAGCTTTCGGCCAACTCGACGCTGGGTTCCTTCGTGCCCCTGCCGGCCCAGAAGGCCCGGCCGTACGGAGGTGTCCACAGCCCCTGCGCCGGCCTGATGAGGACCCACGACGTCGAGGTGGTGTACGGCCCAGGGACGTTCCTGAACCGGGCCGTGGCCGCCGTCAACACGCAGGTCCAGGCCCTGCTGGCCCAGGCCAGCCAAGCAGTGCGCAGCTATGCCCAGGCCGCCTACCAGCTGGCGCGGTCACGCCACCTGAGCGTCAAGCAGGCCCAGCAGGCGGCCAGCTCGGCCGGCCAGCTCGAATACCAGCAGCAGCTCCAGAAGATCGAGCAGCTGTACCTGACCTCGGGGATCAAGGGGGTGCCGCGGATCGACAACCCGGAGTTCATCCCCCAGATCGTGTTCGACCCGCTGCGCGGCGTCAATCAGCCCAAGTCGCGCTTCGCCTACCTGTTTCCGACGGCCAACTCGGCCCTGATCCAGGCCCGTCTGCGACCGGGCCTATCGGCCACCCAGCAGGCCCAGGCGATCGCCTGGATACGGGGCGCGGTGCGGATGCCCAGGTTCCACCTGAAGTACGGGGGCACGTACACCGTTACCGGTGTTCCCGTGGTCATCAACGACCTCAGCAACGCCATCACGGGCTCGATCGGGGTGCTGCTGATCGCCGCGCTGCTGGTGATGGCGATTGTCCTGCTGCTGGTCTTCCGCAGCCGTCTGCGGCTTCTGCCGCTGGCCATCGCTCTGGCCGCGGTCGGGATCACGTTCGGCGCCACGTCGCTGGTCGGCGGATCGCTGACGATGGCCTCGATCGCCGTGCTGCCGATTCTGATCGGGCTCGGCGTGGACTACGCCGTGCAGTTTCAGTCCCGGACCCAGGAGATGCTCGGCCAGGACGGTGCTCCGGACTCGCGCCGTGTCTGGCCCGGGCGGGCCATTGCCCGGGCTGCGGGGGCCGGGGCGCCGGCGATCGCCACCGCGGCCGCGGCCACCGGGACGGGCTTTCTGATCCTGCTCCTGTCTCCCGTGCCGATGGTCCGGGGGTTCGGCGTCCTGCTCGTCGTCGGGATCGCGTTCGCGCTGGCCTGCGCGCTGATGGCCGGGGCGGCCGCGATGACCGTTTGGGACCGCCCGCTGCCCGGGCCCGCGATCGTCGTCGATTCGCTGCGCGGGGCCTGGGAGATCGTGCGCGGAGCCTTCACCGAAGCCGGTGAAATCCTCCGCGACTGGGGCCGGGCGGGGGCGCGCCTGGTACGCCCCGCGCTGCACTGGTTACGTCCCGCAGTGCATCGGCTACGCCCCGCGGTGGACCACGGCTCTGGGGGTCGTACGGGTCGGCCGAAGTGGAAAGAGTTGGCCGTCGACCGGGCGACGACCCTCACCCGGTCGACCATCCGCACCGCCGTGGCGCAGCCCGGAAGGGTGCTGGCCGTGGGGCTGCTCCTGGCCGTGCTCGGCTGGGTGGCCGACACCCAGACCTCGGTCCAGTCGGACGTGACCAAGCTGGTGCCGTCCAACATGCCCGCTCTGACGAACCTCCACGAGCTGGAGCACGTCACGGGTGTCTCGGGTGAGATCGACGTCGTGGTCGGAGCCCGGGACGTGGCGACACCGCGGACGATCGCCTGGATGGTCCACTACCAGGACACGCTCCTGGCCCACTATGGGTACCAGGAGACGAAGGGGTGCTCGCAGGCCACGCTGTGTCCGGCGCTGTCCCTTCCCGACCTGTTCTGCTCCGGCGCTCAGACGACCCAGGGCACGTGCGGCGGGCTCAGCTCGTCGTCGATCAACGGCCTGCTCGGGGCAGTCCCCTCCTACTTCAAGGGCGCCGTGATCACGAGCGACCGGCGAGACGCCTCATTGGCTTTCGGAATCCGCCTGATGCCCTTGGCCCGTCAGCAACGGGTTATCTCGTACATGCGCGCGCAGCTCAGACCCCCGCCCGGGGTCACCGCCGAGCTGGCAGGCGTGCCCGTCCTGGCGGCGCAGGCCAACGCCGACCTGTCTTCGGTCGGCCGTCGCCTGCTCACGCTGGTGGTGGGCCTGCTGGCCGTCGGACTCGTCCTGCTGGCGATCTTCCGCCGCCTCGGCCGGGCGCTCGTCCCGCTGATCCCGATCGTTCTGGCCACCGGCTGGTCTGCCTTGATCGTCTACCTGATCGGGATCCCGCTCAATCCGCTGTCGGCCGCCCTGGGGGCGCTGGTGATCGCGGTGTCGACCGAGTTCAGCGTGCTCCTGTCCGAGCGCTTCCGCCAGGAGCGCGCCGCCGGCCACGATCTGCCCACCGCGCTCGCCCGGACCTACCGCTCCACCGGGCGGGCGGTGATGGTCTCCGGCATTACGGCGATCGCGGGATTTGCGGTGCTGATGTTCTCCAACATCACGATGCTGAAGGACTTTGGGTTCATCACGCTGATCGACCTGACGGTCTCGCTGACGGGCGTGATGGTGATCCTGCCCGCCGTGCTGGCGGTGGCCGAACGGGGTCAGCTGGCCGGGAGCTTCCGGGAGTGGGCCGGCCGATCCCGCGCGGCCATGCCCAGACTCCGCCGCCGGGAGCAAGCTGGCGCATGAGGCAGGCGCTGCGTCCGTGAGTGAGACCGAGGGCGGCGGCGAGGGGCCGGGACACCGACTCGACCCGGATCGGGCGGCCGGCAATGCCCCGCGTCGGCGGCTGGACCCAGACCGCGCGGCGGAGGCCGCGGCTCGCCGCGGGCCGCGGCGGCCCCCGCCTCCCGTAATCGACACCCGGCGCTACCAGCGGATCATCGGGCTGGTCGGGCTGACGCTGGTGGTGGTCATCTCGGTGGCTCTCCTGAGCAGCAACGGACGCAGTTCGTTCGGAGTTACGGCGGGCCAGCATCTGCATTTCTTCGCCGCCCCGCTCGCCAACTCGACCCTCAACGGGGACGCCAACCTGAATAACCCCACGTGCACGCTGGCCAAGCACGACCCGCGGGCCCTCAACACCTGCCTGATCTCCAAGCGTGAGCCGCTTGTGCTCGCGTTCTTCGACCCCGGCTCGGGGGGATGCGTGGCTCAGGTGACCGCCCTCCAGACGGTTTCCAGGCAGTTCGCCACGAGCCGCGTCGTGTTCGCGGCCGTCGCCGTGGGCACGAGCCACGGCGATGCCGCGAAGGCGGTGAGGGCTAACCACTGGACGATCCCGGTGGCCTACGACGCGGACGGCGCGATCCGCGAGGCGTACGGGGTGGCGGTATGCCCGATCGTGGAGCTCGTTGAGCGAGGCGGCGTGGTGGCGCAGAGGCTGATCGGCGAGCATTGGGATGACCCCCGCCTCCTGGCCCCCCGGGTCAGGGCGCTCCTGGAGCGTTCTCGAACCACGTGAGTGACGAGCTCGAGCTGACCGCCAACCCCGGGTTCGTGGACCCGGCGGTCAGGGCCGAGCTTCCGGGGCTGAGGTTGTTCTGGATCGACGTGGCAGCCCGCAGTGGGTCCAGCCCCCGGGCGGTCAAGCTCCGGCTCCGGGACCTGTCCAACCGCCAGCGCGGGGCAACTGTGGTCACGATGCGGACCCAGCCGCTCCCGCACGCCTACCGGGCGTTCTTCCGCCAGACGGGTCTGGATCCGGATGCCACCAGGGTGCCCAGCGAAGAGCTCGCCGTGGCCCGCCTGCTCCAGGGCGGCCTGCGTTCAGAGGGCATGCCCCAGGATGCGCTCGTGATCGCGCTGGTGGAGACGGGGGTGCCGGTGTGGGCTCTGGACGCCGCCGCCGTCGATGCCAGCGGCCTGGGGATCCGGCTCAGCAACGCCGGCGAGCGCTTCGGCAAGCTCGGCTATCCGCTCGCCGCGGGCCGCCTGGTCGTCGCCGACTCCGTGGCCGTGCAGGGCCTGCTGTTCGGGGCGCTGGCCCCAGGACACGAGATCAGCCGGCGCACCCGCCGGATGGTGCTTTTCACCGTCGGCGTCGAGGGTGTCCCGGACATCCACCTGGAGGAGGCGCTGTGGGTCTGCCAGGACGCTCTCCGCGGCGGCTAGCGCCTGCCCGTGGTGGGTCAGAGGGCCCGCCCACGCGGGCAGCGCCCGCTGCTAGGATTCTCGTTTCTACCTCTGAGGAGAGAGCATGGAGCTCCTGGAGCAGGACATAGGTGCGCGCCCAGTCGTCCAGCCGGCCCTCCGCGGTCGCGTCGAACCGGTTGTTCAACCGGCCGACGAGCTGGCGGCTCGCCGTTCCATGCGCGGACAGATCGCCAAGCTTGAGCGAGAGCTGGCGAACGCGTTTGTGACCGCGTACCCGATGGGCGGACTCGAGGACGTGACGACATCCTCCTATCGCGACGCCCGCATGCTCAGCCTCGGAGAGCTCGAACGCGTCCGTGACGAGCTGGCCGAGCGCCTCGGTGGCGCCCGGGTCACGATCGCGGAGCGGGCCGAGATCCAGGACGCCCATCGTCTGGCCCTGGAGCGCATGCTGCTGGATCCGGCCAGGTACCGCTTCCAGCGGATTTCGTGCCAGGACCTCGGTGAGCCAGGCTGTGGCGTGTGGCATGTGCGCCCCCGGCTCGGCCTGATCGGCATGCTGATGGGTTGGTGGCAGGTCAAGCTCTCATCCGGCTGTCCGTTACCCAGGGCCGCGGTCTGCGCCGCGGCCCGATAGACCGCCTGCGGTGGCCGGCACCAATCGGTGGTGACGGGCATGCCTAGCCCGCTCAGAACAGGGACGGGCGCCGTGCTCGTCGTGCTGATCATGGTCACCGGAAGCCTCGTCATGTGGATCGGAGCGCCGCTCCTGTGGCTTTGGATCGGCTCACAGATTGAGGCTCACAGCTCACTCGGCGCGGCGGTCGGAGCCACGTTTCTGGGGGCCGTGCTGACGATCGTCCTGATCGCGGGCGTGCTCTCCAAGCTCAGCAACTTCTACCGGGCCAACCGCGTGGCTCGGGGCCTCGACGACCCGGGGCACGTCGTGCTGGAGATGGTGCTCGTCGTGAGCGCCGGGCTGGCGCTGGTGGCCTTCCTGGTCTGGTTCTTCTTCCTGGCCGGCGCCGAGCCCCTGCCGGTCGGGATCAAATTCTGAACCGGCGGCGCTCCGGAGCGCGAGGGAGGGGAGTCCGGCGCTCCGGAGCGCAGTCGTGCGCTCAGACCCCAGCCAGGGCGAACGCCGGCTCCCGGGTCGCGGATGAGCTGAGCTGGTCGGCCAGCATCCGCCGTTGGCGGTCGGTCAGGGCGCCAACCGGCTTGGTCTCGTTGATCTGGTTGCGCAGCAGGAACTTTCGGCATCGCGTATGCCCCCACCGGCGCTGGCTGAGTAGCAGGTCGCCGATGGCCCAGCTGTTGGCCGCGCAGGGAGGCTCCAGGATCACGTCAGCGGCTGATACCGCCCCGTAGGCGATCCGCCGCTTGAGCTCTGCCCGGGCCAGCCTGATCTCGTTCGCGCGCTCGAGCGCCTGCAGCCGTTGCGGGGCTCGGGTGGTGAGGGCAGTCTCGCTCATGTACATCTCTCTCTCCCTCTCCCCTGTTTGGGGAGCTGTTCGCGGTTGCTGTTCCGCAACGAGCGCAGCGGCTTCATGCCGCCGCCCCCGGGGCGGTTCCTCCAAGTATCGATTTGACGGTGTTCGGGCGGTATTTGCCTCTGCCGCGCCTACTCTCACCCCGAGAGCGGCACCGCCGACCTATGCCGAACCAACGCCGGACACGCTACGGGAACAGCCTGGTCACAGCAACTTCACAACTCCCCGGCCATGCGCTCAGAGCGGCTTTTTTCTCGCCACAAACGCTTGTGCGTCTATGGACAATCTCCGGGCTGGGGCCCGAGGGTTCTGCGGGGTCTCCGTCGGGCCGGGCAGGGGCCCGTGTTCGTTCTCGAAGGCGCGCTTGACCTGGGCGAAGATCTCGAGCGCGTGGTCCAAAGTCGGCTCGTCGTGGGTGGCCATGACGCTCGTGCGCAGCAGCGCCCCCGCCGGCGGAACGGCAGGGTGCAGGGCCACGTTGACGTACACCCCGGCGTCGTACAGGGCCTTCCAGAGCAGGCCGGCCTTCCAGTCGTCACCCACCACGACCGGCACCACCGGCGTGACCACCTCGGTCCCGTCGGGGAGCCGGGTCGGCTGGACCACCCGGAAGCCCAGGCCGCTCAGCCCGCGGTGAAGGTAGGCGGCGTTCTCCAGCACCCGGGCGAACAGGGCCCGTCCTTCGTCCGAACGGCAGACCCGCACCGCGGCCAGCGTGGCCCCGACGGCGGCCGGCACAGCCGAGGCGGTGAACATGAATGACCGGGCCTGGAAGCGCAGGAACTCGATCACATCGGCCGGACCGGCGATCAGGCCCCCGCACGAGGCCAGTGACTTTGAGAACGTCGCCATCCGAAGGTCCACTCGATCCTCGACCCCGAACAGCTCGCACGTGCCGGCACCGCGTGCTCCGAGCACACCCAAGGCGTGGGCTTCGTCGACCATCAGCCGGGCTCCAAAGCGCAGCACAGCTCAAGATCTCGATGAGCGGTGCCACATCGCCCTCCATGGAGAACACGCCGTCGACGACGACCAGGACGCCGCCCCCGTCCTCGCCGCTGCCTCCAGCGTTCTCGAGCAGGTCCGGCGGTTGTGCCGAAACGCCCGTAACTTGGCGCGGGAAAGGATGCAGCCATCCAGGATCGAGGCGTGGTCTCTTGAGTCAGCCGACGACCGTGTCCCCGGGAGCTCAGGAGCGTGCCCAGCGCTCCCAGGTTGGCCTGATGTCCGGTGGTGAACACCAGCGCCGGCCTCGGTGCCCAGCCAGTCGGCCAGCTCCTCCTCCAGCTCCAGGTGAAGTCTCGTCGTTCCATTCAGGAACCGTGAGCCGGTGACAGGCCGGTGCCGTAACGGGCTCAGTCGCGTCCAGCGCCCCAGCTTGACGCGTTCATCGCCGGTCAGCCCGAGATAGTTGTTGGAGCCGAGCATCACGCGCCGGCCCCCTCCATGTCACCACCGGAGGGTTGGCCCCTCCAGCACCCTGAAGTAGGGCACGAGGTCGAGTTCACGGGCGGCGCGGAGCTGCTCCAGGCGCTCGTGCTCCCGGGCCTTGGCGAAGACGTCGACTGAGGTCCGCATGCGCTGACAGTATCCCGGAGGTGACCGATTCTGAGCCATTACGGGATCGAGGTGCGGCACGAGGTCCGTCCGGCGCTGGATGTTCCGGCTCCCCCAGAGGGGCACCCCGGACGGCCTGACCCGATCGCGTCGGGGAGTACTTCATCGTTTGCTCCATCTGGACGGCGAGCCGTGCTCGTCCGGGTGGCCCAGCCGGCCCGTGACCGGGTGCTGTTCGGGGCCCAGGCAGCTCGCCCAGAGGTTGCCGAGTGGGGGCATCGAGCGGATGCGGGCTGCTCTGGGCCTGGACCAGGACCTGCGTCCGTTCTATGACCGGTTTCGCTTTGATCCCCTGATCGGGGTCAGCGTGCGCACCCATCCGGAGCTGCGGGCGTGGGGCAAGCCGGACCCGTTCGAGGCCCTGGCCTGGGCGATCTGCGAGCAGCTGATCGAATTCCGGGAGGCGACGGCGATCGAACGTCGGATCGTGGCCGTGCTGGGGGTCGCTGCCAGCGGACCGGCCTTCGGATTCTCCCAGCGCGGCCGCGTTGGCGGGGCCGCGCCGGCCCGCCTGTGCTCGCTCGGGCTAGCGAGTCCCGGGCCATCGCCCTCGTCAGGGTCGCCCGCGAGGTGACCGCGGGCCGGGTCGATCTTCGCTCCGGCGCCCGAGGTCGGCTGGCGACGGCTGCTGGCGATCCGGGGTCGGGCCCTGGACGGTGCAGATGCTCGCCCTGACCGGCCAGGGTCGGCTTGACCAGCTGCCCGCAGGCGATCTGGGTTACCTCAAGTGGGTGGGCCGGCTGCGCTCAGGCGGCAATCCCTGGGTCCGCGCCACGGTGGAGGAGGTCACCGAGCTGTTCGATCCCTACGCGCCCTGGTCAGGGCTGGCCGGTCTTCACGCGCTGCGCTCGAGCATGAGCTCCAGTGTTTCCACCGGGCCGCCGAGAGCCCGCGCAGCATCTCGGCCTCGCTCCCGAACCGCTCGGGCAGCCGCCGTCCCTCGCAACGGACGCGGGTCGTGTCGGCGTGAAAGGGCCAGGGCTCGACCGTGAACCGGCGCCGGCCGGTTGATCGCAGCTCGAGGTCGATGCTGCCGTCGCGCCCGGGCGCTCCCTTGGCCGTGGCCGGAGCCCAGTCCAGGCACAGGGCCAGAGACAGGTAGTCCCAGGCCCAGAGCAGGAGGCTGTTGCGCTCTCTCGATTGTGGCGCCATCCCCGGGTGGGTTCCCAGGAGGGCGTTCATCTGAGCTTGGAACTCCTCCTGGGCGGCCAGGAACTCCCTGATTCTGCTGGCCTCCGGGGGCGGATAGCGGTCCGGGTCGCGGCGCTTGTACAGGCGCCATCCGTGCATTGAGACGAGCAGCGCGGCGTAGGCGCTTTGGGAGACCAGCCGGCGGGGCCCCTCGAGCCAGAGCTGCGTATGGATCTCCAGCGGCATCTCCATGAACGAGTGCGGGAGCCCGGTCGCCTCGTTGAAGCTGGGCTCCAGGTCCCAGGCCGCCATCCCGACGTCGTGCTGGTCGGCCGCCAGGCAGACCTCGTCCCACGGCTCCGCCGCGCCGAACTGCTCGTTGCCCCACGCTCGCGCGAGCTGCCCCGAAAGCCAGGCGTGCGAGGCCTGTCCGATCGCCAGCACTCCGTGGTCGTCGTGGCGAAGAAGCAAGGCTGCCTACCCTAGCTGCGTGCGTCCCCCGTTCTCCGAGCCTCCAGCCAGACGACGACTCGTGCTGCTGGTCGGGGCGGTCGTGTTCGTGGACACGATGTTCTATGCCGCGATTGCGCCTCTGCTGCCGACGCTGGCCCACCAGCTTCACCTGTCAAAGCTCTCGGCCGGCGTGATGACGGCGTGCTATCCCGTGGGCACGTTCTTCGGGTCGCTTCCGGGTGGGCTCCTGACGGTCCGGATCGGCCCGAAACGCACGGTCTATGCCGGGTTGGCCCTGCTCGCCGGCTCCACCCTGGCCTTCGGCTGGCTGCACAGCGCGCCGGCCTTGGACGTGGCCCGGTTGGCCGAGGGCGTCGGCGGCGCATGCTCGTGGTCCGGGGCATTGGCCTGGATCGTCGCCGAGTCACCCCCCGCCCAGCGAGGGAGGGCGATGGGCGGAACGGTGGGCGCGGCCATCGGGGGGGCGCTGTTCGGGCCGGTGATCGGGACGGTGGCCGGTGCGACCGGCCGGGGACCGGCGTTCAGTGGCGTGGTCGTCCTGGCCGTACTGCTGATCGACCAGTCGCGTCGCGTCCCGCTCGTCCATACGCCGTCCGCCCAGCGGCTGCGGGACATCCGGGGAGCGCTGGCCGGGACCGGCGCGCCTCGAGCGGTGTGGCTGGTGATGCTGCCGTCCCTGGCCTCCGGCGTGCTGAATGTCCTCGCCCCGCTCCGTTTGCACCGATTGGGTGCGGCCACGGCGGCGATCGGCGCGACCTATCTGGTCTCATCTGCTGTCGAGGCGGTGCTCAGCCCGGCCGCGGGCCGCCTGTCCGATCGGCGGGGACCGCTTGTGCCGGTGAAGGCCGGCCTGGCCGGCACGACGGTGGCCCTGGCCTGCTTCACCGTGCCCGGGAGTGCACTCGGCCTGGCCGCGCTCGTGGTGGTGATCGGAGCTGTGATAGCCGGCTTCTGGGCCCCCGCCATGACCATGCTGTCCGATGCCGCCGAGGTCGGAGGCCTGGAGCAGGGCTTCGCCGCGGCGCTCGTCAACATGGCCTGGGCGGCCGGTCAGACCGTGGGTGCCGTGGCTGGCGGCGCGATTGCCAAGACGGCCGGCGACGGGGTGCCGATGGGAGCCACGGCGGGGCTGTGCGTCGTCACGCTGCTGTTTGTCGGCCGGCGCTCCACCAAGCGAGCCGCCGCGATGGCGCGACCCTAAATCCCCTGCCCCGCCAGCAGCTCGTTGGTCGAGGCGTCTATCACGGCGTTCGGGTTGGAGATCAGGTGATGCGTGATCATCCACTGGCCGTAGGCATTCCACTGCTTGGGGTCCTGCCAGCCCCAGGGCTCTCCGGCCTGGCTGGGGAAGAACGCGGGCAGTGTGGCCTTGACACTGGCGAGTTGGAGCTTCTGGTCCAGGCCGGGGTTGAGGCGATCCAGGTCGGCCACCGCGGCGGCCGGGTTGCTCCGCGCCGATTGGTAACCGCGAGCGATCGCCTGGACGAACCGGCGCAGGACTTCGGGGTGCTCTTCCAGGAGGCTCGTCCGGGTCACCAGGACCAGCTCATCGTACGAGGGGACCCCGACTTGGTTCATGCGGATCACGCTCGGGTGCTTGTGAAGCTCCGCCAGCTGCACGGCCTCGTAGTTCCAGTAGCCCCCCAGGATCGCGTCCACCCGTCCGGACACGAGCGCGGGGACGAGATTGGCCCCGACGTTGATCTCCTTGACGCTCGAGGGCGGGACGCGCCCGAACTTCTCAATCGTCTGGAGATAGGCGTGCTGGTAGGAGATCCCGGCGTCGCCGACGGTCTTGCCCTTGAGCTCGGCCGCCCGGCGCACCGGATGCTTGCCGATCGAGATGATGGAGGTCAGCGGCTGCTGGACCAGCGCACCGATTGAGACCAGCGGGAGGTTGCGGTTGCGCGCCAGCATCACCTCGGGCTCATACGAGACCGCCACGTCCGCCTTGCCCGCCGCCACGAGCTGGAGCGGCTCGGCCACGTTGGAGGGGACCTGGATGTGTACATCCAGTCCCGCCTGGGCGAAATACCCCTTGGCCTGAGCCTCGTAGATGCCCACGTGGTCGGCGTTGGGGAACCAGTCCAGCAGCAACGTGAGGTGCTGGGTGGTCTTCGAAGAGGGCGTGATCGCCTCACTCTTCTCGCCGCAGGCCGAGAGGGGGAGGGCAGCCAGGAGGATCAGGGGCAGGAGGCGTTTCATGGGGTGGGTTGTTCTCGGGCCTGGTAGGCCCAGGGGACGGCGAGCCGCTCCACCAGCGAGAGCAATGCGAACAGCGCCACCGCGAATAGGGAGAGAATCAGAATCGTGGCGTAGGCGCGTGGCATGAGCAGCTGGTTCTGGGCCTGCTGGTACAGGTACCCCAGCCCGGCGGTCGAGCTCCCCCATTCGGCAAATACGGCGCCGATAACCGCCACGGCGACGGCGATCTTAGCTCCGGTGAGGACTCCCGGCAGGGCCGTGGGTAGCTCCACATGCCAGAACGTCCGGCGTCTGGGTGCGTCCAGAGTCCGCATCAGCTTGATCAGATCGGGGTCCACGGAGGCCAAACCGGCGAGCGTAGTGACCACGATCGGGAAGAACGACACGAGCGCTATCACGGCCAGCTTCGGAACCAGTCCGAATCCGATCCAGATCAGCAGCACGGATGCGAAGGCCGGAACCGGGACCGCCTGGGAGCCCACGAGCAGGGGATAGATCGCTTGGCGCAGCGTGCGTGAGAAATGGATGGCGACGGCCAGGGCCAGCCCGATCACCGACGCGACGAGCATGCCCAGCAGGACCTCCTTGGCCGTGACCAGAAAGCTCGACCAGAGCAGAGAGCGATCGGTGTAGAGCGCGCTGAACACGGCGTGGGGTGGAGGCAGAATCACCGGATCGGCGCCACCCGCATCGACGTACACCTCCCAGATGCCGAGCAGGAGGAGTAGCAGCAGGGCGGCTCGCCAGCCACTCAGGGCCTGCCGAACCAATCTCATCGCTCGACCCTCAGCGCCCGGAGCGCCCGCTCCCGGAGCTCGACCACGGCCAGGTCGGTCGGACGCCGCGGCCTCGCCAGGTCGACCGCGATCTCCGCCACCGCGCTCCCCGGCCGAGGCGACATGACCACGACGCGGTCGGCCAGGACGACTGCCTCCTCGACGTCGTGGGTCACCAGGACGACCGTGCGCGGCTCCTGCGCCAGCACGTGATCCAGCCAGCCCTGCATCTCGGACCGGGTGATGGCGTCCAGGGAGGCGAACGGCTCATCCAGGGCCAGCACCGGCTTGCCCGCCATCAGCGTCCGCAGGAAGGAGACGCGCTGGCGCATACCTCCGGACAGCTGGGCGGGCCGGGTCTTCTGGAACTCATCCAGCCCGAAACGCTTCAGCCACGGGGCCACGCGCCTCCTCGCCTCTTCCCGTGACACGCCCTGGGCTCGGAGAGCCAGCGCGGCGTTGTCGGCCGCGCCCAGCCACGGCAGCAGCAGGTCGCGCTGGGGCATCAGGGCCGCGGGGGCGCTTCTGACCACGCCCTCGTCCGGCGTCTGGAGGCCACAGATCAACTCGAGCAGGGTGCTCTTGCCGCACCCGCTCGGCCCGACCACCGCCACCACCTGGTGGGGCTCGGCTCGGAGCGACATGCCTTTGAGTGCCTGGACCTCGCCCCGGCGGGATCGGAACGTGCGCGTCACCGAGTCGACGGTCACGCCGCCGGCCTGGCCGACGCGGCGAGACTCCTGACTGGGAGCCTCGAGGGTGATTGTCATCGCTCCCTTCGCGGGCATTACCCCACAGGTTCGAAGGGTCAGCGCCCGGGCCTCATGCGCGGCCACGGGTCGTCGGGCGGCGCGTTCCTCGGGGGCAGAGCGCTATCTCAGCCGGCTTTCCCGCCAGCACCCCTGGTTTTCAGGTCCGGCCGGATGCTAGCGCGAGCCTCGCCGATGGACGCGCCGGGCGATGGACGTGCAAAAACGTGAACCTCGAGGCGGAGCCGACAGTGGCAGACGGCGGTTCGGTGGGTCCTTAACGTCACTCGCGATTGCCTGCCGCCGGAGCGCGTTACCTCAGGGGCGCATAGAGCCCCTCAGGTCACCCGCTTCGGTAGGCGCGGCAAGGTTGTGACGAAAAGAGCGCACGGCCCAGCGCGACCACCGGCCCGCCCAAACCCCGGCCCAGCCCGCCCCCCGTGCCGTGCCCCCTCAATACACCTGAACCGCCGTCAGCGCCTTGACGAACTCCTCCAGCTGGTCGGTCCGCCAGCACTCGAACGCCGTGCAGTATTTCTCGTAGGCGGCGATCACCGAGTCGCCGTAGTTCCAGTACAGCCGGGGCTCCGGGTTGAGCCAGAACGTCCGGCCCGCCCGGGCCGTGATCGCCGCGAACACGTCTTCACGCGGCGGGCGGCCGTTGGTCCGGGCGTCCCCCAGCACGATCACCGTCGCCCGGGGGTGGAGCTCATCGACGACCAGGGCCAGGAACTCCTCCCACACCCGCCCGTAGTCCGTGTAGCCCGAGATGTCCGCCACGCCGGCGTCGCGTGAGATCGCCTCGCTGGCCGCCCGGAAGTCGCGCTCCCGCTCGAACACCTCGGTCACCTCCGAGATCCGCTCGATGAACACGAACGAGCGGAGCTTGCGGAACGCGTCGTGCAGCGCGTGCAGGACGCTCAGGAAGAACGTGGAGGCGCTCGTGACGCTGGTCGACACGTCGCACAGGACGAGGATCTCCGGTCGGCGGGGCCGGCGGGGCTTGTATTTCAACTCGACCGGGACTCCGCCCGTCTGCAGGGAGGCCCTCATGGTGCGCCGCACGTCCACATGAGCGTGGCGCTTGCGGCCGCGGATCTCGTGGCCCTGAGTGGCCAGGCGGCGCTTGAGCTGGGCCACCACCCGGTGAACTGCCGCCAGGTCCTGGATCGGGCCGGAGGGGAGCGCCCGATCAAGCTCGTTCAGTGGTCGCTTGGGCGGCAGCGACGCGGTCCGCTCGATCATCGCCCGCTCGAGCTCTCGCCGCAGATGGGCCTCGAAGCGGCGCAGCTGATCCCGGGGGATCCCCTGGCGCCGGGGGTCGTCCTCGGGCAGCTCGGGCTGGGGTTCGGCCCGGAGCCCCAGGGCGCGGCGGATCCGCTGGACGTCCACTCCCAGCACACCCGAGCCCTCGCCCTGCCCGAAGGCGGCGATGGCCAGGCGAGCCAGGTCTCGCAGGGCGGCGTCCGAGCCATCCCGCAGCGCGGCGGCGATCTGCTGGCGCAGTGTCTCCAGGTTGAGCTGCCCGTCACTGTCCAGAGTGTCGGCACCCTCGGTGATCCGGCGGCGGGCGGCCTCGGCCTCGGCGCTGCGGAAGAAGAAGCGATCAAAGACCAGGTCGAACACCCGACGATCCTCGGCCGACTTGGCGAGCGTGGCCGCCAGCGCCTCCCGGAAGTCGCTGCGGTCGGCCCAGGTCACGTGCTCCAGGGCGGCAAAGGAGTCCAGGATCTCCGAGGTCCCGACGGCCACGCCCTCGGCCCGAAGATCGTCGGCGAAGGCCAGCAGCTCTCCGGCCAGACCGCCGGGCGCGCGATCCGGGAGATTGGGCTGCGCCTTACGAGCGGCGGGCACGCTCAGGCCGTCCCCACCGGAGGCTGGGCCCGCTCAGGCCGCGTCGGCGGCATCACGTTCCAGCACCACCCCGACCCGAGAGGCCACCGTGTCCATGTCCGTCCGATGCTTGAGGATCACGCTCATGGTTTGCCCGAACAGCTGCTCGTCGATGTCGTTGGCACCCAGGAGCAGCAATGTCCGGGCCCAATCGATCGACTCGGCGATGCTCGGCGGCTTCTTCAGGTCCAGCTCACGTATCCGGTGGATGATCTCCACCAGCTTTCGGGCCACCCGCTCGCCCAGGTCGGGGGAGTGCAGGCGGACGATCTCGAGCTCATGCTCCAGGTCCGGGTAGTCGAGCCACAGATACAGGCAGCGGCGCTTGAGTGCCTCGGTCAGCTCCCGGGTGTTGTTGGAGGTCAGGAGCACGACGGGCTGGCGTCCGGGCCTCGATCCGGCCGAGTTCTGGAATCGAGATCTGGAAGTCCGACAGCAGCTCCAGCAGCATGGCCTCGAACTCCTGGTCGGTCTTGTCGATCTCATCGATCAGCAGCACGACCGGCTCGGGAGCGGAGATGGCCGTCATCAGCGGCCGCTCGAGCAAGAACTCCTCACCGAAGATGTCGTCCTGGACGTCCTGCCAGCCGGCGCCATCGGCTTCCGCCTGGATCCGCAACAGCTGCTTTCTGTAGTTCCACTCGTACAGCGCCTTGGCCTCATCCAGCCCCTCGTAGCACTGGAGCCGGACCAGCCGCCGATCCAGATAGTCGGCCAGGGACTTGGCGAGCTGGGTCTTGCCCACGCCGGCCGGTCCCTCGACCAGCACCGGCTTGCCCAGCTTGGTGGCCAGGAAGGAAACCAGGGCCGTCGACTCGCCCGGCAAATAGCCGACCTCACGCAGTCCCTGGCTGACCTCGTCCACCGAAGAAGGGGTCCTGTCGGTCGCCATCGCCATCAAATATAGGGTTCAAGGGATGCTGCACCTGATCCCAGCCTCCGCGCCGACGAGCGTGACCCCATATGCGGTCGCCATGGCGGTCGGCTTTCTGATCGGGGTCATCGGCCACATCAACAAATCCCGGGTCTTGATCGTGGCTGGGATCTTCATCGTGGGCGCGGTCTCCGCCTACATCGCTTTCGGCGTGGCCAAGCTGGGATAAGTAGGCTCTGGGCATGGCGATCGAGGCCGAGCCGGCCCTGTCGGACATCGATCTGGGGTCACTGGAGTTCTGGAGCCGTCCGGCGCTGCAGCGCGACCGCGCCTTCGCCGTGCTGCGCCGTGAGGCGCCGGTGTCACACCATCAGCCGCTGGAGGACATCCTGGGCCTGCAGCAGCGGGACGAACGCGGCTACTGGGCCATCGTCCGGTATCAGGACATCCGCCAGGTGTCACGGGATCCGGCCACGTTCTGCTCAAGCCAGGGCGTGCAGTTCGGCGACGCTCCCCCCGAGATGCTGGAGGCCTCTCAGTCCTTCCTGGCCATGGATGCGCCCCGGCACACCAAGCTCCGCGGCCTGGTCTCAGCCGCGTTCACTCCGCGTCAGGTGGCGCGGATCGAGGACGGCATCGCGGCCAACGCCCGTCGCATCGTGGAGGAGGCCGCCCCGACCGGGGGCGGCGACTTCGTCGAGCTGATCGCCAAGCGCCTTCCGCTGGTCACGATCTCCGACATGATCGGCGTCCCCGAGGCCGATCGGGAGCGGGTCGTCGAAGCGGCCGACACCCTGGTCACCGTGTCCGATCCTGAGGTCACCGGTGAACGCTCCTCCGCTCGAGGCTCTGGGTGAGGCGCTGTGGACGCTCACCACGTTTGCCAAGGAGCTGGCCGCCCACCGGGAGACGTCCCCCGGCGATGACCTGATGACGGCCCTGGTCCAGGCCGAGGTGGACGGGGACCGCCTCACCCACGATGAGATCGCCGCCTTCTTCGTGCTTCTGTCCGTGGCCGGCAACGACACGACTCGCCACACGACCTCGCACGCCATGCGTGCGCTGACGGTCAACCGGGACCAGTGGGCCAGAATGGCCGGCGATCCCGGAGGCGGTACTGCCCACCGCGGTTGAGGAGTTCGTCCGCTGGGCCACGCCGGTGCTGACCTTCCGGCGCACGGCCACGCGGGACACGGAGATCGGCCGGCCAGCCGATCGGCGAGGGCGACAAGGTGGTCCTCTTCTACCACTCGGGCAACCGGGACGAGAGCCATTTCGAGGAGCCCTGGCAGTTGAGCGTCACCCGCCAGCCCAACCACCATCTGGGCTTCGGCGGCGGCGGGCCCCACTACTGCCTGGGCGCCTCGCTGGCCCGGACGCAACTGCGCTCGGTGTTCGGCGAACTGCTGCGGACCCTGCCAGACATCAGGCCGGCGAGCCGGAGATGTTCCACTCCAGCGCGTTCATCCACGGCATCAAGCGAATGCCGTGCTCGTTCACCGCCCGGGCTGAGCGCGGCGGCGGGGACCGCCCGCTACTGGATCGGGATGTCCTCCACCGGTGGAGGCTCGGCGCGCCGCCGCTCCAGGCGCTCGATGTACCAGTCGATCAGCGCCCGCAGCGCCAGCAGGACCTCCTTCACCGCTTCGGCCAATCTTTGTATGACCTCCGGGGGCACCAGCTCGCGCAGCGAGCGGATGGCTCCGATCAGCGCGTCCAGTTCGCCGCCCGGGGGGCGACCCGAACCGTCGCTCCCGGACGCCTGCCATCCGGCGGCGGGCGGCCGGGTCGGCTCTTGACCATCCTCCTCGCCCTCGGCCTGCTGGGCCGGCGCGCGGCTGCCAGGGCGGCCTCAGCCATCAGCCGCTGGGCGGTCTCCGAAGCCTGGTCGAGGCGCTCCTCCAGGCGCCGCAGGGCCTCCTCCTCATCGGCCATTGCCCGAACCCGCGTGGTCGGAGCCTCGGAAGCTGACCTCCAGTGTGCCGTCCTCAAACGTCGCTCCGCGCGGCTCGAAGCCGGCCAGCGCGCGGCGGCAGCATGATCATCCGCTTGTGCCCGTCGACTCGGACGATCAGCTCCGGGCCGATCTTCTTCAGGCTGATCTCGCCCTTGCTGGCCAGCGGGAGGGACAGGCGCAGACGGGCCTCGGTCTCAGAGACCTCGAGCGCCTGGGTGACCTCCTGATACAGAACGGCCCCGGGATCGTGGCCCCCGGACTCGAACAGCTCCGCCGCCAGGCGGTCGAGCATCGCCGGGCCCACCACCTCCTGGTCGAAGTACGGCGCGCACAGGACCGGCAGGGGGTAGAAGGCCGAGCGGACGGTCTCCAGATGCTCTTCCTGGACTCGACGCCATCCGCTGAAGTAGTCGCCGACCTGGGAGGGGAAGATGCGATTGACGATCACGGCGTCGGTCAGGTACCCGTACAGGTTGAGGTAGGTGAACGTCCGCATGGCCTCGCCGATGACCAGCTTCTCCGGGTTCATCACGAGCCGCACGCTGACGTGCTCCCGGTCGCGCAGGATCTCGTTCATCGCGATCAGGTTCGTGGACAGCCGCCGGATGTCGGCGAACACGGCCTGGGACGGGAGGGAGATGTCCAGCAGCGACTTGGCCAGGGGAGCCGCTGCGGCCAGCAGCTGGCGCTCGACGGGAAACACCTTCTCAATCCACCATCGCGCCACGTCGGGGAACGAGAGCAGCCGCAGGGTCTCACCGGTGGGGGCACAGTCGACGACGATCACCTCCCACTCGCCGGACTCGTGCGCCGCCTGCAGACGGAGCAGTGAGAACAGCTCGTCCATCCCCGGGGGAACGGTCAGCTCCTCGGCCGAGATGCGGTCGATCCCCCGCTCCATGAACACCTCGCTGGCCCACCCCTGGACACCGGACCAGTGCCGCTCCATCTCCTCCTGGGCGCCCACCTGCTGAGCCCACAGGTTCGCGGACACCAACCGCGGCTCGGTGTCCAACTCGGCCTGGAGGGAATCGGCCAGGCTGTGGGCGGGGTCGGTGGAGATCAGCAGCGTGCGTGGCGCCCGCGGCCGCGCAGGCCCGCGCGGTGCAGGCGGCCACGGAGGTCTTTCCCACACCCCCCTTACCGGTGTACAGGATCGTGCGCGCCGGCATAGGCGAACGAGTCTATGGCCAGCGGGCGAATGGGGCCGGCCACGGGGCGGCATTGCTAGATTCGCGGCTGACGGCGTGCCATCGAGCGCGCCCCCCAGGGCCATCGCATCAGGAGGACGCCCCCACATGCTCAACCGCAACCGGACGCTGCGCATCGGAACCGCTGCTGGCGCTGATCGTCGCCTGCGTGGTGCCGTGGCCGGGTGCGGCGGAAGCTCAGGGAGCGCCGCCGGCCTCCTGAGGCAGACGTTCTGCGGCCAGCACACCGTCAGAAGCGGCAACCTCAAGGTGGCCCTGACCCTCACGCCCTCCGGCTCGCGAACGCTCACCGGACCCGTCTCGCTGTCGCTCTCCGGGCCGTTCCAGAGCCTCGGCTCGGGCAAGCTCCCCAGTCCGAACTTACGGTGGCCCTGAGCGCGCTGGGCAACTCCACCTCGGTCGGGGATCATCTCCACCGGAACCAACGGCTACGTCAGCCTCGGCGGGATCGAGCTATCAGCTGCCGCAGTCCTCCTTCCAGCGGCTTGAGTCGAGCTTCTCGCGCCTCGCCTCGCCACCCGGATGCGGCAGCAAGACCGGCGTCCTCGGCAAGCTGCACATCCAGCCCCTGCACTGGCTCACCAACCCGCACGTCGTCGGACTGAAAGCGTGGGCGGCGCCCAGGCACACGCACGTCCACGCCGGCATAAACGTCTCGGCGCTCCTGGGCGATCTGGGCACGTTCCTGAAGCAGGCCCCGGGGCTGGGCCTGTCTGGAGCAGCGGCGTACCCGGGCTGCAGCCAGACCACTCTCACCGCGATCGCCGGCGCGATCCAGAACCCCACCTTCGACGTCTGGACCGGGACCAGCGACAAGACGCTTCGCAAGCTGAGCATCCATCTGACGCTCCCGGTCACCGGGCAGGTCTCGACCCTGCTGGGAGGTCTGCGCTCGGCCGGGATCGGGCTGGCCATGCAGTACGGCGACCTGAACCAGCCTCAGACGGTCACGGCTCCGACCAACCTCCAGCCCTACAGCCAATTCCAGGCCAAGCTGGGCCGACTGTTCACCGCGATCCGCGGCGAGCTGCCGGTGTCCTATCCGGCGGGCTGGGCTCGGGCAGTTCCAGGCTCGGGTGGCTCCAGTACCACCGGGTCGGGCGGCGCCAGCAGAACTACCAGGCCTACGCAGGTGCGTCCAGGCGGCGGGCAGCGACGTGGCCAAGATGCAGAAGTGCGCGCCGCTGCTCAGCAGCGGCAAGTAGGCCCGGCTACTCCTCCAGCTCGTCGGGCTCGAGCTCCTCGAGCTCTTCCTCTTCCTCCTCCTCGACCAGGTCGTCCGGATGCAGCCGGGCCTGAAACGTTTCCAGCATCTCGTCCCGACGGTGCTCGTCGACCGGGATGTCGTCGGAGATCAGGACCCAGTCGGCGCCCTCGAACTCCTCCATGCCGAAGATCTCGGCGTCCATCTCGGGCGAGTCGTCCACCACGACCAGAACCTCGGTCTGGGGATTGAAGTACGTGCCGGGGCGGTTGAGCAGCTCGTCGAGCTCGAATTGGCGGCCGTCTGCCATGGGGCTCAGCCTACCCGATGGCGGGTCACAGACTCGCGCAGCTTCTCGACTGCCGCTGGACCTCGGCCTCGATATCCAGCGGAGACTTGCCCGCCCTCACCCGCCGGTAGTTGCGGGCCTTGACCAGGTCCCGGATCTCCGACCGAGCTCGGGGTCGACTTCGGGGGCGTTAGCCGGGCGATCTCCCGCTCCACGTCGAGCGGCTCCTCTCCCCGCCGAAGCCGGCGGGCGTTCCGGGCCTCCATCATCTGGCGGATCTCTTCGTCGCGCTCCTGATGCCGGGGCGGAGCCGGGGCCGGCCCCGACCCAGCTCGCTGTCCATCAACAGCCCGTTCTTGCCGAAGTCCTGCCAGGTCTTGCGGTTGAGATCAGCGGCGGCCAGGGCCACGACGATGGCGACATGCACACGACCCACAGGACCGTGCCGAACGCGCCGTGCACGGTGATGTTGCCCGACGGGCCGGAGCGAACTCCGGCATTTCTGATCACCCCTCGGGCAAAGTTCGTCTCCGCCGGACAGCGCGGACGGTCCCGGGCATGGAGTACCCTTAAATAAAGTTGACTGACTAGTCAATCAGTCCCGCGCCGAGCCCGATTGCCGCCGCCGCATCTGAGCGCAGCGAAGGAGAAGCCCCAGTGGTTGATTTCACGCTCACCGATGAGCAGAAGAGCCTGCGCGAAATGGCGCATGACTTCGCCGGAAGGAGATCCGGCCGGTCGCTTGGGAGTACGACAAGGACGGCACCTGGCCCCAGGACGTCATCGACAAGGCCTGGGAGCTCGGGCTGCTGAACACCCACCTGCCCGCGGAGTACGGGGGGCCGGGGCTGGCTACCTTGACGGCGTGCCTGATCGAGGAGGAGCTCGCCTGGGGCTGCTCGGGCATCAGCACCTCGCTGTCGGCCAACGGCCTGGCCATGGCGCCGATCCTGCTCGCCGCCTCCGAGGAGCTCAAGCAGGAGTACCTCGGGCGCCTGTCCGAGGCGCCGCTGCTGGCCTCGTTCTGTCTCACCGAGCCCGACGCCGGCTCGGACGTGTCCGGCATGAAGACCACGGCCACCCGCAAGGGGGACAAGTGGGTCATCAACGGCTCCAAGTGCTTCATCACCAACGGCGAGTACGCCAACTGGTACACGGTCTACGCCAAGACCGACAAGGACGCCGGCCACCGCGGCATCTCCTGCTTCATCGTCCCCCGCGACGCCGGGGTGATCGTCGACAAGCACGAGGACAAGATGGGGCAGCGGGCCTCCAACACGGCCACGATCACCTTCCCCGAAATTGAGATCCCGCTGGATCACCTCGTGGGCGAGGAGAACAAGGGCTTCAAGATCGCCATGATGACCCTGGACCGGACCCGTCCCGGCGTGGCCGCGATGGCCACCGGCGTGGCCCGGGCGGCGATGGAGTTCGCCATCGACTACTCCAAGGAGCGCGTCCAGTTCGGCGTTCCGATCGCCATGCACCAGGCGATCCAGTTCATGATCGCCGACATGGCCACCAAGGTCCACCTGTCCCGGCTGGCCACGTGGAACTCGGCCGTGCTGCTGGACCAGGGCCAGCGCAACACGCTCGAGTCCTCGCACGCCAAGCGCTTCGCCGCCGACACCGCGATGGAGGTCACCACCGACGCCGTTCAGGTCTACGGCGGCTACGGCTTCATCAAGGAGTACCCGGTCGAGAAGCTGATGCGAGACGCCAAGATCCTCCAGCTCTACGAGGGCACGGCCCAGATCCAGCGCCTGGTCATCGCCCGCGAGACGCTGCTCCCGCGCCGGGTGCAGGAGCCGGTTCCGGCCCACGCCTAGCGGGCTCACAGGGCGCGGCGACCGAGCGCCGCGCCCGTGCCGTGGGTCAGCCTTCCGGCGCGAGCGTCGGCACCCGGACCTTCCCGCCCGAGATCGATACCACGGCGCTGCCGCGGTTCGGGGCGTAGGAGTCCGTCGAGGTCGAGACCTGGAGCTCCAGCGTGTCGCCCTTGGGCAGGTCGTAGGCGACCCCCGGAAGGTCGACCCGGAACGGCTCGGCCTCCGGGGCGTGGGCACCCGTGCCCAGATCCTGAAGATCCAGGTTGTCGACACGCAGGGGTGTCGTCTGCAGGTCGACGACGTCGCCTGTGGCCTTGTCGATCAGCCGGAAGAACAGCTCGGTGGCCGCCCCATCGACGGTCACCTGGCCTGACACATACCCGAGGCCCACGACCGGCAGGTCGTGCTTCGCCGAGGCCGTGACGATGGGCACCGTGACCTGTCCGGGATCGCTCGAGTTCGTGGCGCCGTCGGTGACCGCCGTATCCTCACCGGCCGGGCCGGAGCCAGTGGCAACGCTGTGGCTGATCAGCGTCCCGGACAACGGTGCCGACACCAACTTCGCCGGGCCCGGATCGGACACGGTGGGGAAGGTCCGCAGGGGGTAGAAGTTGCCGTTCTGGTCCTGGTAGACGACGGTGTTGGCCATCCCGTCGCCGCTGCCCTGTCCCCGGAGGTAGTGGTTGAACCAATACAGGGTCTGGTTCTCATCGAACGTGTTTGCTGACTCGCCTGCACCCACGGGGCTCGACTTGGAAGCCGTGTCGCTGTAGTTGGCCCCGGTCGGCGGCGCCCCCGTGGGGCAGGACACATGCCCGCCGCAGAAGGCGATCATCTTGACCGGGAGGTTCGGGTGATGGCCCTTGAGCTCCAGGTAGTTGGCCCAGGCGTCGTTGAGGTTGAACAGCGTGTCCACCGTGCCCTGTTCCAACAGGGTCGGAATATCGGGCACGTGGCCCGCCGGGCCGGCGCCGTAGACAGCCATCGAGCGCTGGCCGAACCATCCCAGCACGGTGTGATCGGGGTAACCCAGGGCCGCGCCCGTGACCTCCGAGTAGTGGATCATCGGGTCGTAGCCGCCAGACTGCATGCCGCCGTCGCCACCCGAGGTGAGCCCGAAGGGGTTCCCGGTCGTGATCGCCGCCTGGTTTACGCCACCGATGTCGCCCTGCGCGTGCTCGGCACCCTGCTCGGCCAGACCCGCCCCGTAGAGGAGTTCACCCCATCCGAGCTTGATGACGTTGTTGGGATACAGGGACCAGTCGAGGTTATTCCACGTGATCACCGGGACGATCGCCTTGACCCGCTTGTCGAACGCGGCGGTGGCGAACTGAATCCCGCCGCCGTAGCTGCCCCCGGTCATCCCCACGACCGGCTGGCCGCAGGTGTTCGAGTCCCGTCTGTCGTTCGTGTAGGCCGGCTGACCGTGCTTGCCGCAGTGGTCGGTGGCGATCTCCGGGCGGCCGGTCAGGACGTCGTCGATCAGCGCGGAGACGTCCCGACCCTCGGCGTACGGTGCGTCGACCTCTGCCACTCCGCCGGACTGCCCGAAGCCCCGCGGATCAAAGGTCAGCTCGGCGTAGCCGGCCGAGATCAACAGCGGGTCTGGGCTCGTCATCACCGGCACTGCCCCACCCTGGCCCCTCCAGGATCGGGTACACGGATCCCTTGGCCGGATGCAGCGGCTCAAACAGGTTGTAGACGATCGCCGTGCCGTCGAAGCTGACGATGCAGCCCCGGGTGTAGGTGTAGGACGGCTTCCCGGTGACGGTCGAGGTCGACGAGTTCGGACAGGACTTGGCGGTGGCGTTGGGGGTGACCAGGAGACTCAGGCCCAGCAGGGCCACGGCGGTCGACCAGCTGATGGCGCGGCGAAGTGATGGCATGACCACACAACGCCGTTACGGGTCAAATCTGGCGTGGCCTAGGGGTGCTCGTTGACCTCCACGACCTGGTGGTAGGTCCCCCGGTCCTGCCAGGGGAATGGCGGCGTGGCCACCGCTCCGGCCGTGACCGGCACCTCCTGGTCACAGGAGGGCGGGTTGGTCTGTGGGCAGGTGGCCAGGACCTTCCAGCTGGCCGGATTGGACCCCTGCTTGGCGCTCACGGCCGTGATGGCCGCCTTCAGGGTGCGCAGGAGGACGCTTCGGCACCGGGCCCGGACGCGGCGCAGCGCGGCGCCACCGAGCCCTCGGGGCGGCTGACTGACCGGGCCGCCGCAGTACACGTGTGAGTACCGTCCGCGCTCCGGAGCGCCCACGGCGCTGCGGAGGTCCTTCTGGACCTGGCTCGTCCAGTCGTAGCTGAAGCCGTCGGTGGGCAGCGAGAGCACCTCGCTCTCCACCATTGACATCAGCGTGTGGCCGAGCGTGGGCTGGAACTCGGCCGTCACGGCGCGGGGCCACCAGGCGTCGAAGGCGGCGATGGCGGCGCTGTGGAGGTAGACGTTGGCCTGGAACGTCGGCGTGACCCGCTGCGCGCCCGAGCGGTGCCAGGCGTCCATCAGCCCGAGGATCCGGCCGGGCAGCCCGGCGGCGTGGCCGATGACCCGGCTCATCCACGGCAGATCGTCAAGCCCGCGCAGGTCCGTGGTCGCCGTCTGGTCGGCATCCTGAGCCACCTGGCCGAGGTTGACGCGGCCGTGGTGGGCCTTCAGCTCCCACATCAGCCGCTGCTGAAGGATGCGGGCATGGTCAAGCGGGCCGCTTCCCCAAGAGGTCGGCGGCGGATGCCAGCCCCGGGCCTCGACGTTGTTCCAGGAGATGATGAAGCCGTCCGGTGGATTGACGGCGTGGGGGCGGTGGCTGGCCGGGATGTAGCAGGCGGTGTACGCGTGGGGGTTGAAGCACTGCCAGTCCGCCCGTCCGTCCCCCCACCAGGGAAGCTCGACACTCGAGTGACGGGCGTGCTTGGGATAGACGCCTGACTGGATCCAGCCGACATCGCGTTGGTCGACGTAGAACCAGTTCTCGCTCCCCGGGAAGCGTCCCATGACGCTCATGAACTGGTGGACGTTGTGGGGATCGTTCTCGGACAGCTCCATGAACGGAATCGCCGCCGAGAGCTCGTGGAAGTCGACCGCCTTGGCCACGGTCAGCGCCACCGGCCGGCCGTGCACGGTGGCGTAGGAGAACACCGGGCCGTGGACGGAGCGCTTGGTCTCGTAGGTGATCGTCTGCGGTGTTGTGGGGCCGGTCGGAGCGACCGGAGTGGTCACGGACTGCTTGCGCATCAGGAACGGGATGCATTTCCCCTTGTACATGTAATGCGTGCTGCCGTCGGTGGGGCGTGAGCGGTTCGGGTCGCAGAGCCGTTCGACGAACGTGTCCTCGTTGTCGCCGTTGGCGCTCGTGCCGCTCCAGGCGAAGTCGATCCCGTGACCGATCAGCGGGTACGGGGCCGCCCGGGGAAAACGACCCCCTCGGAGTTGATCCCGTGTATCCCGCCGCTGTGGAGTTCGTACTCGGTGAAGATCTGGGGCGAGTAGTAGCCGACCTGCGGGCCCATGGCGGCCAGCGCGTGACCGTCGGAGGACAGCTTGGCCGAGACCATCAGCGCGTTTGACTCCACGTGGGGCAGCGCGGTGCGGAGCCGCTCGGCCGACCTCACCCAGGACGGCATCCGGTCGGCCAGCTGGGCCGATTGCGGAGCGTTCGGACCGGCGATCTCCGCGTTCCGAGGCTTGATCGAGCCGAAGTCAAGCCAGGCGTTCAGATGCTTGCTGGGCTCATAGCGGCCGGGATTGTCGGAGTGGAAGGGGACCTTGGCCACGTGGAAGCCCTCCGGATCGTTGGCCTCCCGGAGGTCGTCGTAGTACTGGCGCCAATGGCGGCCGAAGCGGTTCTGGAAGGCCTCCATCAGCTGCTCGTTGATCTGCTCAGAGCCGTTTGAGACCGTGAATTGCGTGACCAGGAAGACGGCCTCGGCGGCGGTGTCGCTGATCTTCCAGGGGGCTGGCGTCGTGCCCAGCGCCGCGTACTCGGAGGGCATCAGGAGCGGATCGCTCTTGGCCTGGTTGATGTAGGCGTTGATGCCGGCCACGTAGCTCGTGAGGTCGGCGTGGACCCGCTCTCCGGCCGCGCCGTACTTGGTCGGGAGCTGGTTGAACTGCCGAGTCAGCTCGGCGGGGGAGAAGTCCTGGTTGGTCAGCTCGGCGGCATCGCCCGGGGCAGCGCTTGGACCCAGGAGCCCGGCCAGCGTCCCCTCGGCCGTCCGCCTGAGCACGTCCATCAGGAACAGCCGCTCCTGGGCCTGGGCGTAGCCCGCCGCGAACATCAGGTCCGCTCGGCTCTCGCCGTAGATGTGCGCCATCCCGAAGCTCTTGTCGCGATAGATCGTGGCTCCGGGGTCGCCGGGAGGTGACACCGACGAGGCGATCCCGCCGGGCATCTGCCCGAAGTCCGTGTCCTTGTAATAGCGGTGGATGGTTGAGTTGGTCAGGGACCCCGCGACCGGCATCACCCCGGCGTACAGGGGGTTCTGGCTGACGAAGCTCTGGGGTGGTGTGCCCGAGGACTCGTACTGGGCC
This sequence comes from uncultured Solirubrobacterales bacterium, assembly GCA_963705785.1. Classification (GTDB taxonomy): domain Bacteria; phylum Actinomycetota; class Thermoleophilia; order Solirubrobacterales; family Solirubrobacteraceae; genus Palsa-465. The sequence goes on from CAVPKV010000080.1 coordinate 65,641, forward strand.
AGCCCGACGGCGTTCACCGTCTGCCCCTCGCCCTGGGCCAGGACCGAGTTGAACGTGCCAACGATCGGAATGCGGAGCCGGGGCGGCGAGGCCGCCTGCGCCGCGGGCACGGTCAGGCCGAGCGCCAGCGCGGCGGCGAGTGCCATGAGCCCTGCGCCGAGCGCCATGCGTCCTGCATCGAGTGCCATGAGCCCTGCTCTCCTGGCCATCGGCGGGGAGATTATTCGGGGGGCGTCCCGCGCGCGCCGATTCGCCCGGCCTACTCCGTGCGGCTGAACTCCCAGATCGCGATCCCGAGCATGCCCACGCCGAGCAGGGCGATCACGAGTGCCTCGACACCCGCGGGGACGTGCCAGCCCCACCAGGTGATCCCAGGATCCAGCGCGTGGCGGGCCGCAGGGCTGACGTTCAGATGGCTGAACACGAGCCGGCGCATCGGGTCGACGGCGTACGTCAGTGGATCGATCCGGTTCAGGACCTCCAGCCATCCGGGGAGCCCCGAGGCCGGGAACAGCGCCCCGGAGATGAAGAACATCGGCATCACGATCATCTGCATGACGCCCATGAACGACTGCATCTGCTTGATGCGGATCGCGATCATCACGCCGAAGGCGGTGATCGTGAAGGCCAGCAGCAGCTGAAGGCCCATGACCCCGAGGATCAGGACGGCGTTGTAAGGCACGCCGACGGTGCCGGCCAGGGCGAGCACGATCACGCCCTGGGCGCTGGCCACGGTGGCGCCGCCCAGGCATTTGCCGATCACGATCGAGCTCCGGCGGACGGGCGCGACCATCATCTCCCGCAGGAACCCGAACTCCCGGTCCCACACGATCGACGCCGCCGAGAACATCGCGATGAACATCACGGTGATGCACAGGATTCCCGGGTAGATGAACGTCCTCAGGCTGACCCCGTGGGTCCCGGCTCTGGACAGCGTCTGCAGCCCCGAGCCCAGCACGAACAGAAACAGCAGCGGCTGGACGAGCGAGGTGGCGATCCGCAGCGGGTCGTTGACGAACCGGATCAGCTCCCGGCGCCAGACGATCTTGATCGCCCGGACCTCCGAGGAGAAGCTCCGCTTCGGGACGTGAACCCGGACGACCGGGCTCGGCGCGGGAGCCGGGGCGGTCTGGGTTTCGGTGGTGACGCTCATCGCCTACCTCCTCCGTGCATCACCCGCATCATCTGCCGGCTGCGGTTCACCGCCATGTCCTCTTCGGCGTCCCGGATCGTCGTGCCGGTGTAGGACATGAACACGTCATCCAGGGTAGGTCGTGAGACGCTGACTGCCCGAATCGGGAGGCCCAGCTCGGCGAACAGCCGCGGTACGAATTCCTCGCCGCCGGACACCCCGAACGTCACCGCCCCTTCGGAGACGCGAGCCTCCAGGCCGAACCGGTCGGATAGCGCGGTGATCGCGGCGTCGTTGTCATCGGTGTGGATCGTGACCCGGTCGGTCCCCACCTGCTCCTTGAGCGTCTCCGGCGCGTCCAGGGCGACGATGTCGCCGTGGTCCATGATCGCGATCCGGTCGCACCACTCGGCCTCATCCATGTAGTGCGTGGTCATGAAGATCGTGATCTCCTCGCGCTCCTTCAGCTCGCGTATGTAGGTCCAGATCGACCGCCGAGTCTGGGGGTCAAGCCCGATCGTGGGCTCGTCCAGGAACAGCACCCGGGGGGAGTGCATCAGCCCGCGGGCGATCTCCAGCCGACGGCGCATTCCCCCTGAGTACGTGCCGACCGGTGAGTCCTTGCGCTCCCACAGACCGACCATCCGCAGGACCTGCTCCATCCGCGGTGCGACGAGCTGACGCTCGACCCCGTAGAGCTCGGCGTGCATGCGAAGGTTCTGGGCACCCGTGAGGTAGCTGTCCAGGGTGGGGTCCTGGAAGACCAGGCCGATGTGGCGGCGGACGTCGTCGCGGTCCTTGACCACGTCGTAGCCCGCCACCGTGGCCGACCCGGCGCTCGGCTTGAGCAGCGTGCACAGCATGTTGATCGTGGTCGACTTCCCGGCCCCGTTCGGGCCCAGGAAGCCGAACACCTCGCCCACCGCCACCTCGAAGGAGACCCCCCGCACCGCCTGGATGTCGCCGAAGGTCTTGGCCAGGTGGTTCACGCTGATCGCGGGGGCGGGGCCGTTGGTGCTGGCGGTGGACATCGGCCCCTCAGACATTACGACCCTCAGTCTTCGCCCTCCTCGGCCAGGATCGCGTAGATGGCCCGCCGGGCTTCGGCCAGCGCCTTGGCGGCCCCGGCGATCTGCTCGTTGCGGCCGGCGTACCCGACCTGCATGACCGCGACGTGGAGCTGCTTGATCTGGGTCCGGAGATCTCCCGAGGCCTCCGGCTCGTCGGAGTCCTCCCACGGCGGCGTCTGCCCCTCGTGCTCCTGGATGTGCTCGCGGCCCTGATCTGTGAGCTCGAACAGCTTGCCGACCTCCTCCTGCTCGGTGGCCCTGATCAGCCCCTCATCCTCGAGCTGGGCCAGAGTGGGGTAGATCGACCCCGGGCTGGGACGCCAGCGCCCACCGCTGCGCTCCTCGATGGCCTGCATCAGCTGGTAGCCGTTGCGCGGCTCCTCGGCGAGCAGTAGCAGCAGGGCGGTGCGGACCTCTCCGCGGCGTCTACGGCCGCGGCCTCCGCCTCGGGGTCCACCAAAGCCGCCGCCCCGCGGCCCGCCAAAGCCGCCGCCCCGGCCGAACGGCGCACCGCGGCTCGGGCCGAACGGCGGCCCCTCAAATCGTCTGGTTGCGTGTCTGGAATGCATTTCGTTACCTCCTTGTGAGCCCGGTATGGGCCCTTTAGGCCTCTCGAGGCCACTTGCGTAGCTCCTGCGAGCCCTGTCGCGTGTAGCTCCCTTTGAGCTATCGACGATAGATAACGATATATCAGAGATAGTCTTTTGTCAAGGGCGCGGGGGGCGCCGCGCGGCCTGGCTCTGCGAGCGCCAGTGGCACATGAGCGACGCGGGCGAGTGGCGGGAGAGCGCGGCGCCGGCAAGGGCGCGGCCTGGGAGCGCGAGCGGGCACATGAGCGACGCCGGGCGAGTGGCGGGAGAGCGCGGCGCCGGCAAGGGCGCGGCCTGGGAGCGCGAGCGGGCACATGAGCGACGCGGGCGAGTGGCGGGCGCGAGCGACAACAACGTCACACAACGGACGGATCGCCCGGAGCTCCGTGACGTTATGTCGCTATGGCAGCACTAACGTCACACGGTCCCGCGCAGACTTGGGGCTCGGTGACGTTGGTGTCGTCCGGCGCCGGATGTGGGCGCCGCTCCACTCGGCTTGTGCGGTCTGCAACTAGGGTGATTTCGCGCGCTATAGGCGAGTTTCTTCCCAAACCACCCGCCCCGCCACAGCCCCGGCCCCCGCCCCGCCACAGCCCCGGCCCCCGCCCCGCCAGAGCCCCGCCCGCGCCACAGCCCCGCCCCCGCCGCACAGCCCCGGCCCCCGCCCCGCCACAGCCCCGGCCCCCGCCCCCGCCACAGCCCCCCGCGCCCCCTCAGCCCTCGTCCGACCCGCCGCCGCCCCCGCCCCGGGTTCGGAGCCAATCGGCGGCCTGTTCGGCCAGGCCGCCGATCTGATTGCCGATCTTGGTCACGTTCTCGCCGATGTCCTTGAAGATCGCCCGGAAGCGGTTGGCGTAGAACTCGAACGCGTCGCCGGCTTCCTTCTGGACGGGCGGCTCCTCACCACGCCGGATGTACTCGCCGCGCTGGATGCGGTCGTACTGGCCGCTCTGCACCCACTTCATGACTTCGGACACCCGCCTGACCGCGTACGGGTGGGTGCTGTTGATCTCATAGAAAAAGCGCCGAACCCGGTCGCTTGGGTCGTCCCAATCCTCGTACTCCCGGGCCTGGGTGAGGAACGCGTCCAGGCTGAGTTGGTCGCCGTTCATCCCCCCGGCCAGAACCATCAGGCCGCGGCAGACAATCTCCGGATCGCGGACGACGAGCGCCTCGGCGCGGTCGCAGCTCAGCTCGGCAGCCCGGGACCACTCCAGCAATACGGCCCGCACGGCCGCGGCCGGGATGGCCAGCGGGAACGGGACACCTCCGCCGGCGCGCAGCAGGATGGCCAGCGCTGTCCGGTAGAGCTGATGGTCGGACAGGATGTGAGCGACCTCGTGGGCCAGCATGGCGCGCTGCTCCCCCGAGCCGAGCCGTTGCAGCAGCGGGGCGCCCACCACGACGATGGGATTCGCTGACCCGATCGCCATCGCGTTGGCCGCCGGCATGTCCGTGACATAGACGTCATACGTGCTCGGCATGTCCAGGATCTGGCAGACGGCCACCTGGTGGCTCCAGAGCTCGGGGAGCTGTCGCTCGCCCACGCGGACGGAGTTGCTGAGGTACATCTGCCGCAGGGCGCGCTCGTACTGCCACTCGATCAGCTTGCGCACCACCCGGTCCAGCATCGGAACTGCCTTCAGCGCCGCGGTGGCGGCCCGGTCCGCCGGATGCTCGTAGGCCTTGGGGGAGATCTGGGTGTAGGGCTCGATCGTGTCCGGGAGGGCCACCGGCAGATCATCGCACGTCGGATGTGCATCGCCTAAGCGCTGACGAAATAATCGCCGGGCATGCCTCGCGTGAGCGCCAGGATTGAGCTTCCCGGAAGGGTGTATGACGCCGAGACGTGCTGGTATGACACCGAGCGCTGGCCGGAGTGGGTGGATGGTCTGACCCGGGTGATCGAGGTCCGGGGGGACTGGCCCAGGGCGGGGTCCGAGGTCATCTGGGAGTCCCACCCGGCGGGCCGGGGGACCGTGCGCGAGCGGGTGACCGACTACGAACCTCGGGCGGGCCAGACAAGCGACGTTGATGACGACTCGATCTCCGCCCGCCAGAGCGTGACCTTCCAGCCCCGGGATGAGGGCGTTGAGCTCCAGCTCGCGCTCCAGTACACGCTCAAGCGTCGCTCGCCCGTCAGCTGGGTGGTGGACCTCGTGTTCATCAGACGGCTGATGGGCGCGTCACTGGGCAGGACGCTGGATCGATTCCAGGCCGTCCTGAGCACTTCACCTCCAGGCGCCTTCAAGTAGCGTTGAGCGCATGTTCGTGTTCAGGGCCGCCGTGGTCGGAGCGGGGACGATGGGCGGCGAGATTGCCCACACGATCGCCAACGCCGACATCCCCGTCGTGCTCAAGGACGTCCGGGAGGAGTTCGTCGACCAGGGCCTGGAGAAGGCCCGTTCGCTCTGGCAGGCGCGGGTCGACCAGGGCAAGCTGGAGCCGCCGGAAATGCAGCGCAAGCTCTCACTGATCACGGGTACGACCGAGTACGACCTGTTCGGCGACGTCGACTTCGTGATCGAGGCCGTTCCGGAGCGGATGGACGTCAAGCAGGCCGTGTTCGCCGAGCTGGACGACGTCACCCCAGGTCACGCCGTGCTGTCGTCCAACACCTCCTCGCTTTCCATCAGCGAGATGGCGGAGGTGACCAGTCGGCCCGACAAGGTGGTGGGCTTCCACTTCTTCTATCCGGCGTCGATGATGAGACTGATTGAGGTGGTCGAGGGCGAGGATACGTCGCCGGAGACGGCCCAGGCCGCGGCCAGCTTCGCCCAGCGCATCCGCAAGATGCCGATTCGGTGCGGCGAGGCGCCGGGCTTCGTGGTCAACCGGATTCTCACCTCCAGCGTGTCCGAGCTGTGGCGCTATCAGGAACAGGAGGGCGTCGACATCAAGGAGATCGACCGCTTGGTCGGCGAGTCCAAGGCGGCGCCGATGGGGCCGTTCTTCCTGGCCGACCTGCTGGGGCTGGACACGGTGCTGCACGTGGCCGAGTACCTGCACGAGTGCTACGGCGATCGCTTCCACGTCCACCAGCAAATGCGCGAGCTCGTCCAGGACGGCCATCTGGGCGCCAAGACGGGACAGGGTTTTTATGAGCACGGCGGCTGATTCGGGCGGCCGCGCGGCCGGCTCGGGCTCCGACGCGCTGGGCGCCGAGCTGGTCGACCGCTTCACCCTCAAGGCGCTGGTTGAGGCCTGCCTGGTCCTGGAGGAGGGCATCGCCTCGCTGCGGGAGATCGACATCGGGATGATGGCCGGGGCTGGGATCATGCCCCCGCCGTTCGCCCGCGCGGATCAGCTCGGACTGGACCAGGTCCTGGCCGACCTGGAGCGAGCCCACGGCGAGTGGGGTGAGCACTTTGAGCCGCCCAGAATCCTCCGGCGCCTGGTGGCCCAGGGGCGCCTGGGCGTGAAGACGGGTCAGGGCTTCTTCCCCTATGCCCGGCCGGACAAGGGGTGGGAGGAGTCGCCCGTCAAGCTGGAGACCCGGACCGTGCCCAGCGATCTGCCGGGCGTAGGCGTCGAGGTGGCGATCGCCTGGCTCGACCGCCCGCCGGCCAACTCGATCGCCCCCGAGGTCGTCGAAGCCCTGGAGCGGGTGTGGGACGCCGTCACCAAGGAGAACCGAATCAGAGCGCTGGTGTTCGCGTCGGCCAACCCGATGCTGTTCTGCGCCGGGGCTGACATCAAAGCCTTCACGACGATGGACGCCACCGGCGGCCAGGACCTCCTGGATCGGATGCACGGTCTGCTGCGCCGGATGGAGACCTCCTCCGTGGTCACGATCGCGGCGGTCAACGCTCTGGCCTTTGGCGGGGGCAATGAACTGTCGATGGCCTGTGACGTGCGGATCGCGGCCGAGTCGGCCACCTTCGGCCAGCCCGAGATCAACCTGGGGATCATTCCCGGGTTCGGCGGGACTCAGCGGCTCCCGCGCCTGATCGGCGAGGCCCGCGCCCTCGAGCTCAACCTCGTGGGCGACCCGATCGACGCCGGCGAGGCCTACGAGCTGGGGTTGGTCCACCGGGTGGTGCCCGACCACGAACTGCTGGACACGGCCCTGTCCTGGGCCCGGGCCCTGTCCGCCCAGGCCCCGCTGGCGGTGGAGCAGATCAAGCGCGTTTCGGGGCCGGGCGATCTGAACCAGGGCATCGAGGCCGAAAAGCAAGCGTTCCTGGCGGTTTTCGCATCCGAGGATGCCCGCGAGGGGATCTCGGCCTTCCTGCAGAAGCGGACGCCCAGGTTCCAGGGCCGGTGAGCGTCACCACACAGGGCACCCAGCGGCTCGCCGAGCTGATCCGAGGGGCGGGCTCGGTCGTCGCGTTGACCGGAGCCGGGATCTCCGTGCCATCGGGGATCCCCGACTTCCGCTCCCCTGGCACCGGGCTGTGGGAGAACGTCGACCCGATGCAGGTGGCCCACATAGACGCGTTCCAGCGCGATCCCGAACGGTTCTGGAGCTTCTACAGCCAACGCTTCCAGTCGCTGGAGGACAAGCGTCCGAACCCGGCCCATGAGGCCCTGGCCCGCCTGGAGCGGGCGGGCCTGTTGACGGCTCTCATCACCCAGAACATCGACCGGCTGCACCATCTGGCCGGCTCACGGGCGGTGATCGAGGTCCACGGCTCGATCGACAGCTCCTCGTGCCTGGGCTGCCAGGCCAGCTATCCGTTGTCCGAGACCCGCCGGCGAGGGGCCCGCGACCCGGAGGGCGTGCCCCGGTGCGATTGCGGTCGCCCGCTGAAGCCCGACGTGGTCCTGTTCGGGGAGTACCTGCCCGTGGCCGCGATGGCCCGGGCCGAGCGACTGGCGGCCGCGGCCGACGTGATGCTGTGCATCGGCTCCTCGCTGGAGGTCTATCCGGTGGCCGGGCTGCCGGAGCTGACCCTGCAGGCCGGAGGCAAGGTGGTGATCATCACGCAGGGCGCGACGCCGCTCGATCGCCTCGCCACCGTGCGGTTGCAGGGGGATGTCGTCGAAGAGCTCCGAGCCCTGCTGGAGGAGCTCGCGCTCACGCCGTAGACAGGATCGCCCGGGCGGCGTTGTGGCCCGGGATCCCGCTCACGCCGCCCCCTCGGCGCGCCCCGGCGCCGCACAGCCATAGGTTTGGATGCCTGGTCTCAATGCCCCACCGGCCGACCTCCTCCTCCGATTCGGCGAACGGCCACGACAGGTCGCGGTGGAAGATGTGGCCACCGGGCATCGCCAGCTCGGCCTCGAGGTCGACCGGCGACACCGCCTCCAGGCACGGATTCCCCTCGGCGTCGCCGAGCAGGCACTCCTGGAGCGGCTCGGCCAGGACCGAGTCGACCGAGGCCAGCGTGGCCGCCAGTGCCTCGTCGCGGCGTACTCCCGGCTGGTCGGCAAACAGCCGCGCCGGCATGTGGAGGCCGAACAGGGTGAGGGTGTGGGCGCCGGCCCGGCGCAGCTCTCCGGACAGGATCGTGGGATCGGTGAGCGAGTGGCAATAGATCTCGCACGGCGGGATCGAGGGGATCCGGCCGCGGGCCGCCTCGTCATAGGCCGTGCGCAGCTGCTCGTACCCCTCGTTGATGTGAAGGGTCCCCGCGAACGCCTGCTCCGGTGTGACGCCCGGGTCTCTTAGCCGAGGCAGCCTGGAGACGACCATGTTGACCTTCAGCTGTGCCCCTTCGGGTGGATCCGGATCCGGGGGCTCGCCCAGCAGGCGGGAGAGGACGGCCGGGGCCACCCCGGCCAGGACGTGCTCGGCCTGGTGGCGGGCTCCGTCCGCACATGTCACCTCGGCGACCGAGCCGTCGGTCCGCAGGGACTCCACCTCGGCGCCCGTCTGGATCTGGGCGCCGGCCCGACGGGCGGCATCGGTCAGCTGCCGGCTGAGCTCGCCCATCCCGCCCACGGGAACGTCCCAGCGTCCGGTCCCGTTGCCGATCACGTGATAGAGGAAGCACCGGTTCTGGCGCAGGCCCGAATCGTCGGAGGGCGCGAATGTCCCGATCGCGGAATCGGTCCCCACGATCCCGCGGAGCAGATCGGAGGTGAACGATCGTTCCAGCAGGCCGGACAGCGGCGACTCAAACAGAGCCTGCCACGCCACCTCGTCGTCGATCAGGCGCCTGATCTCCTGCCGGCTGCGCAGCGGCTCGATCAGGGTGGGAAACAGCCGTCTGGCCACGCGCTCGAGCAGCTCATGCAGCGCGAGCCAGGCGTCGAACTCGTCGCGGTCCCCGGTCACCTCGTCCATCGAGCGGCGCGTGGCCTCCGCCTCCCGGGCCACCAGCAGTCCCCGATGGCCAGCCGGCGAGTACGAGGCCACCCGCCGGGGCCGGAGCTCGACGGTCAGCCCCAGCTCCCGGACCAGCGCGGCGGGGAGCAGGCTCACGAGGTATGAGTAGCGGGAGAGGCTGGCCTGCACCCCCGGGAAGGGCTGGGCGTTGGCCACCGCACCGCCCAGCTCCGCGCGGCGTTCGAGCACGAGCACCGAGCGGCCGGCCCGGGCCAGCAGCGCCGCCGCGACCAGGCCGTTGTGGCCGCCGCCCACGACGATCGCGTCCCACCTAGCCATCGTCTAGGCGAAGCGCGAGTTGGCCAGGGCCCGAGCTCGGAGGGCGGCCTCGATCCGTTCGAGCGCCCTGACGGCCACCGCCCGGTCATCGTGGTCCAGCGGACCCTCCAGCGCCGCCTGGGCGGCCGCCGTCACGGGGTCGCGATATTCGCGTAGTTCGTCCACGCGCTCGGCCAGAGCCTGGGCCGTGGGGTCACTGGCCAATTCGGCGATGGCCGCGTCCAGGGCGACGAGCACCTGCAGTGCGGCCTCTCGGTCGCGCCCCTGATCCAGGTCCAACCGGGCGCGGAGCGCCAGCTCCTCACAGGCCAGTGGGTTGTCCCGGCCGCCGAGCAGCGCGGCCAGCCGGGCCTGGGGCGCCAGGACCCTGGCCCGGCGCTGGCGGTGCTGGGGAACGGTGAGCTCGTGGGCCTGGGTCCAGAGCCCATCGGCCACCTCCTCGCCGGCCCCGTAGCCGATCCTGGCCACGAGCAGCTGATGGCGGCCGACCGAGGCCAGGTAGGGGTCGGCCGAGACCAGCCGGAACGCGTGCAGCGCCCGGTTCAGCACGGCCAGGTCCCGCTCGAGCTCGTCCTCCCCGGCCGCGGTCAGCCAGCTCGCCGCCTCGCGCTCGTCGGCGAAGGGCTCGCCCACCGTGATGACCGTCGCCCGGCCGGTGGTCACCGGGGTAGGCTCAGGCTCAACCTGAGCGTTAGTCTTGGTCCGACGGGATGAAAGCCGGCGCCGCTCGGGTGCGCCGAGCGTGGCGATGACCAGCACGTGCGATGCCTCGGCGCCCGACGGCTCGGGCTCGGAGGCCGGGCCACGGTCCCGAAGCAGGTAGCGCCCACCAGCGGGGCCGAGGACCCATGGGACCTCAACCTGGCTGAAGCGAAAGAGGCGGGGTATCGGCTAGTGGACGGGGATCTTGATCGCGTACTTGCTGGGGGCGATCGGGACCACGGGCTCGGGGATCTTGCCGATCCGGTTGATGAGCTGGATCCACTGGCTGGGCTTCAGCAGGCTGGCGACCTGGTTCGAGAGCTTCTTGTTCTGCCCGAACAGCGGCGTGTAGGTGACCTGGACGCGGTTCGCGTGGTCGGGCATGGCGATCGTGTTCGTGTGGCTCTTGTAGCTCATCGTGGAAACGATCTCGTCGGGCGTGAAGAGGCCCTGGAGGGTGAGCAGCCGGCGGATCGTGATGTCGGTGATCGAGCCCTTGCCCTGGTGGTGAAGGATCGGGATGTTGTTGATCGCCGAGATGTCCATTGACGCGCCGCTCGCGCCCGCCGCGTCGACGCCGCTGGCGCCCGTGGGGCTGTTGCCGCACTTCAGTCCGGAGATCGTGGGGTACAGCTGGGAGGCCGACAGGAACTCGATCACGCCCAGGATCCGGCGGTCGATCAGACCAGCCTGGATATCGCGCCGTCCGCAGGCGTAGATCTTGACGTGGGGATCGGCCAGCACCCGGTTGGTCAGCTGCTCCTTGGACATCAGCAGGAGCTGGCCGATCGAGGCGTTCTTGTGGGCGCCGGCGAACGGATCCACTCCCGAGGCGCGATAGACCGCCGTCGCCTCCAGCAGCTTCCACCCGTCCAGGATCGGCTTGGGGTCGATGTACGGAGCATTCTTGCCCGCCGGACGGATCAGGAACTGCAGGTGCGGAGCGATTCCCCCCTGACTCTTTCCGATCCGGCCCAGGATCGTGCCCGCGACGACCGTAGCGCCCGCCTTGAGCGGCTTGAGCGTGTACTGGTTCTTGGCCAGGTGAAGCACGTCTGAGAAGTAGTTGTTGAAGTCCGAGATCGCCTGCGCGGCCGTCTTGACCTGGAGGTTGCCGCCGGCGGCGTATGAGGCCCGCCGGTACGGGTCGGCGAACAGGCGCTCCTTGGCCAGTGGCTGCGGGATTGAGGCCGACTGGGCGGCTGGGGCGCTCGCGGCGGGGGTCGTGGTCGTCGTGGGCAGGGTGACCGTCTTGCTGGTCCTCGTGGCCTGCGCCGTTGACGGCACCGCCGCTCCCTGCTGAGCGCCCGCGGTCGCCGGACCGGTCGGGGCGGGGGTCGACGGCAAGGAGAGCTGGTGGTCGATCTGCTTGGCGGTGACGTTGACCAGCTTGGGGACCGGATAGGTCTTGGGAATCGATCCCAGATGGGCGTACGTGTAAACGTTACCGGTCGCGTCCTGGAGCTCCACGTAGTTACCGAGCTGCTGGGACTGGCCGACCTTGACCACCTTGCCGTCGTTGACCGCGATCACCGGCGAACCGGTCTTGGCGAAGATGTTCGTGCCGCTGCTGGCCGCCGTTTTGCTCGTCTGCGCCGAGTTGATCATCACGGCCGCGTTTGAGGACTTGACCCGTGTGGTGGCCTTCTTGACGACCGCGCTGTCGGCGTACTTGGCCGCGGCGGCCACCGGGAAGTGACCCTCCACCAGTCCCGACAGTGCCCCGATCAGCTGGTTGGGCATCCCGCCGATCAGCTTGGCCCGCAGCATCACCGACTGCACGTACCACGACGCGTGGTTATAGGCGAAGATCGCCTTCGGGATGCTCTTGGAGGCGCCCGCGGCGTGGAGATACCGAGCCGCGGCGAAGATCGCATCCACGGGGTTGTACGGATCGGCATAACCCGTCCCCGTGACGTCCATCCCGTAGCGCTTCCACGTCGACGGGAGGAACTGCATCCAACCCACCGCGCCGGCGGACGACACCGACAGGTTGCGCCCGTAGTCGGTCTCGATCTCGTTGATCCCGGCCAGGATCTGCCACGGGACGTCGTACTGAATCCCGGCCGCCTGATAAATCGGCAGCAGGAACGGCGGGATCTGGAACGAGTCGATGAAGAAGTTCGGAACGCCGAAGGGCGCCGGACCGGGCAGCGCGAATGAGAACGACGGGTTGGAAGCCGTCGGCACGCCGCCCTTGGTCGTGGGCGGCTGAGGCTTGGTCTTCGTCTTGGAGGGCTTGCTCTTGCCCTTGGTGTTCTTCCCGCTGGTCTGGGTCTTGTCGGTGCGCCTGGACTTGCGCTGGGTCCCGGAGCCGTTCGTCTTCGGGGCCTTACCGCCGCCCGACTTGTTCTGGGATGACCCCTGACCGCCGCCCTGCTTGTTGCCGGACGGGGTCGTGCTGGTCGACGTGGTGGTGGTCGTCGTCGAGGTGGTGGTGGTCGACGTGGTGGTCGTGGTCGACGTGCAGGAGGCCTGGACATTCTTGACCGGGCCGGTACCGGGCGGCACGAGGCTCGAGGCGGGGGTGCCCGCCGGGGCGTTGACCTCAAAGGTGAGCGTCTGGCCCGTGAGCAGCGTCACGGTGACCTTGCACTGGTCGGCCGACGCGCTCGGCAGCACGGCAATGGCCATGGTCGCCATTGCCGACGCGGCCGAGATGGCCAGGATCTTCAGCTTTCGCCGGACGGACACAGTGGTTTAACTTCCTCCCGCAGGGATGGCTGAGACGCCGTTCTGCGACGGTCGAACCCGGACGCTAACGACTGTAGCGGCGGTTTGCAACGAGGAAGTGTCGGGGTAGAACATAGGGTCGGATCGGCCGGTGCCCACGCAGACGTAACGCGGACCAGGCTCCACTCCTTTCCCATCGGCAGCGAGCCGTTTTGACTGTAGCCCCGGAAGGGCCTCCGGGACCGCTGTCCAGGCCGCTGAAACGCCGCTTGGAGGGGCCTCGGCGGGGGCTTTGGGAGCCTCGACAGGCGCGCGGGGCTCACGGGGAGGGCGGCGTGGTGCTGAGGAGGCCGGCGTTGGGGCTGAGGCGGGCGCCGGAGCAGACTCTAAGCTTCAAGTTGAGGGTGAGTATCTCGTTTCGTATGAGTTTCTCGTACTCGTCAGGGATGCCTGCCCGCTAAAGGACGATTCGTAACCGGTGACCGCGCGATACAGTGGCGCCCGTGAATGATTCAGGACCAGATGAGGGTCTGCGGCAGCGCGTGACCCGGCAGAGCGAAGAGGCGATCGGCAAGCTGGCCCAGGAGCTGCTGGACAACCCGCTGGTCAGCGGGGCCCTGTCGGCGGCCTTTGAGACGCGTGAGAAGGCGATGCGGGCCCAGGAGGCCGCGCTCGGCGCCCTGAATCTTCCGTCGGCCAGCGACCTGGAGCGCCTGACCCGCCGTCTGCGGTCGGTGTCCCAGCGCCTGGAGGCGCTCGAGGACGGGATCGACCGAGTCGAGCAGCGGGTCCAGGGCCTGGCCGCTGGATCGCTGGAGCAGCGGCTGGCCGCGATCGAGGCCGCGCTCGAGCGGATCGAGGCGGCGCTCAGCCAGCACGCGGCCTCAGCCTAGGCCGCACTGCTCAGAGCCGGCTGAGGGCCTCGGCGGCCGTTCGGCCCATCCGGCGCTCGCCCTCCTGGAGCGCCTCATCGTCGATCCGGACCCGGCTGGGCCTGAGCAGGTCCGAGACCAGCAGCACCGAGCCCGCTCGCAGCGACCGGCGTCTGGCCAAGGCAAACAGCGTCGCCGTCTCCATGTCGACGGCCAGGGCGCCGGCCTCGCGCCAGCGCTCCTCCTCGCCGGGCGGGCCGTCGTGGAAGAGGTCGGTGGAGGCGACTGCCCCGCGGTGGTCGCCGGGCAGCGCGGACGTGGTCAGGAGGTCGCGCAGTCCCGGATCCGAGAGCAACGGCGCGCCCCCCGCCAGGACTCCGCTCGTGCCGTCGAAGGGCAGGGCCTCCGTGACCACCACCAGGTCGCCCAGGGCCAGCTCCGCGGCCAGCGCACCGCACGTGCCCACCCTGATCAGCGTGCGCACGCCCAGGTTGGCCAGTTCGGCGATCACGATCGCCGAACTCGGCCCGCCCATCCCCGTGCTCTGGATCGTCAGCGCTCGCCCGTCGGGGGCCTGGCCGGTGTAGCCCCAAAGCCCGCGGTGGTGGTTGAACATCAGCGGCTTCTCGAGCAGGCAGTTGGCTAGGAGGAGCGCTCGAGCCGGGTCGCCCGGCAGCAGGACGCGTTCGGCCAGGGACGCGGCGGGGCGAAGATGAATTGGACCCGGGGTTAGACTGCCGCTCGATGCTTCCACGCCTGGGATGCTCGCATCCCACGGCGGACGTGCCCTTCAACCGAGCACACCAAGGGGATCGACGCCTGCGGGTGCATTCCCTCCAGCCCATGAGCGCATTCAGGTCTTCCAACGAGTTCAAAGAGGTCATGGACCGGACGTTCGCCCTGATGAGCGACGATCCGGAGATCGGACCTCGGCTGCGGGCGGCCGACACGCCGCAGCGGTTCGAATTCACCGACGTCGACATGGTGGTCAATATCCGTTCCGGGGAGCCGGGTGAGCCGAACCTGGCCTGGGAGTGGTCAGACGACATCTCCTGGGAGCCGCAGGTGAGGATGGCCATGAGCTCGGAAACGGCCAACCGCTATTTCCAGGGCAAGGAGAACGTGGCCATAGCGATCGCGCGTCGGCGGATCAAGGCAGGAGGAGACGTCAAGGCAGCCCTGGCCATCCTCCCGATCACCAAGCCGCTGTTCTCCCGCTACCGCGAGATGATCGCCGCCGACTACCCCCATCTGGAGGAGTGACGGGCCCCGGAGCGGGTCGACGGGCGCCAGGAATCGCTCGGTGCTGTCGATTTTCCGACCGGGGCCATTGACAGGCGCAGCCCGGAGGGGTAGACCTAGGCCCACGATCAAAGGCAACAGGCCGGAGCGTGGCCGAGGCCCTGAGTACGTCCCAGGGCTGAGCTGCGAGGCGCCGCCGGAAACGAGACGAGCGCCAACGGCCGACGCAGCGGGCCGTGACGCCCGCGGGCGGCGGGATTTCGTTCTCCACGGGATCCCGCCGCCGAGATCTTGCCGCCACGGCGCCGACCTCTGGTCGGGCCGGGGTGCTGCTGTGGATCGACCCAAGGCCCGTGGTCCGGCCGCCTCGGTCACGCCGGTGGCGGGCACCGGAGGGCGCAACAATCCCCCTGATGCCGACCAACGACTCCAACAGCTCCCCTAACAACGGGACGGGCATCCCGCTGCACGAGGCGGCCCAGCGGGCCGGCGTGTCGGTGGCCACGCTCCGCCGCTGGGCGCGCGAAGGGTTGGTTCCCCAGTACGAGGGAGCCTGGTCCCCCGGGGCGGTGAGCCACGCTCGGATCGTGGCCAGGCTGCGCGAGCGGGGACATTCGCTCCAGGACATCCGACGGGCCGCCGACGAGGGCCGGCTGGCCTTCGGCTTCATCGAGGAACTGTTCCCCGCGGACGGCGATGGGACCTACACGCTGGCCGAGGCCGCCCGGGAGACGGGCCTGGAGCCGGCGCTGATCGAGCGGGTGGTGGCCGCGCTCGGGCTGCAGCCGATGCAGGCCGGCCCGCTGAGCGCCGCCGACGTCCAGTTGCTGCGATACATGGCCGCGGTGCTCTCCGCCGGGCTGCCGCTCGTGGCCATGCTCCAGCTCGTCCGGGTCTACGGCCAGGCGATGGCCCAGGTGGCGGATGCCGAGGTGAGGCTGTTTCATCTCTACGTGCACGAGCCGCTGATGCGTTCTGGGGCCACCGGGCTGGAGATGGCCGAGGAGATGCACGACCTGGCGCGCGAGGTCCTGCCGCTGGCCTCTCCGGTCATGGACCAGGTGCACCAGCGCTACCTCCAGTACTTCGTTGAGCAGGACGTGGTCGGCCACATGGAGTCCGACCTGGACACCGAGGAGATCGACCTGGGCCGGATGCGGGTGGCGATCGCCTTCGCCGACCTGGCCGGTTACACGAGGCTGACCGAGGAGGAGGGAGAGCTGGAGGCCGTCGACACGGTCGAGAAGTTTGTGGAGGCGGTCGAGACGACGCTGCCCGACGACGCCCGGATCATCAAGACGATCGGCGACGAGGTGATGATCGTGGGCTCGGACCCGACGGCCCTGACCGATTGGGGGGTCGGGTTTCAGCAGCTGTACGTGAGCCGGGCTCCTCCGCGGATCGGGATCCACTACGGAGACTGCCCTGTACAGAGACGGCGACTACTACGGGCGGGCGGTGAATATCGCCTCGCGGGTGGCCACGCGGGCGGCCGGCGGCGAGGTCCTGGTCACGCGGCCCGTGGTCGAGCGGGCCGGCTCGCATCTGGAGTTCCAGCGGATCGCGGAGATTCGGCTGAAGGGGTTTTCGGAGTCCACCGAGATCTTCATCGCGCACCAGCGGGACGAGGACGGATGAGCGATCTGCTGGAGCAGGTCCGCCGGGACGGGCTCCTGGCCGAGGGGCGCCCCGTGGTGGTGCTCCTGTCCGGCGGGCGGGACTCGACGTGTCTGCTTGACGTGGCCACGCGGATCGCCGGTGCCGCGAGTGTCACCGCGCTCCACGTCAACTACGGTCTCCGGGACGCTGCCGCGGGCGACGAGGAGCACTGCCGGGCGCTCGGCCGGAGGCTCGAGGTGCCGGTCCACGTCCACCGCGCCCAGCGGCCGGCCTCCGGGAACGTGCAGGCGTGGGCCCGCGATGAGCGCTATGGCGCCGCGGCCGCGCTGGCGGGAGAGCTCGAGGCCGACATGGCGGCCGGCCACACGGCGACCGATCAGGTGGAGACGATCCTCTACCGGCTGGCCTCCTCGCCCAGCCGGCGAGCCCTGCTGGGCATGAAGCCCAGGGAGGGACGGCTGGTCCGCCCGCTGCTGGCCTTCACGCGACAGGACACGGCCGACCACTGCTCACAGCGCGGCCTCCGGTGGCGCGAGGATCTCAGCAACCAGTCAGACGCGTACGCGCGCGCGAGGATCCGAAGCCGGCTCGTCCCCGCTCTTCGGGAGGTTCACCCGGCGGCCGAGGAGAACGTCCTGGCGCTGGCGGCCGTGCTGCGCGACGAGGCGGAGGTCCTGGACGGACTGGTGGCGGAGGCGCTCGGGGGCCGCGAGGAAATCGAGCTGGAGGCGCTCCGGCGATTGCCCGTCGCGCTGCGGCGCCTGGTCGTCCAGCGGCTGGCTGACCTGGCCCACGACGGACCGGCCACTGGAGTGGCCCGGCGGGCTGATGAGGTGGCCGCGCTGGGTGCCAACGCCGCCCTGGACCTACCAAGCGGCGTCCGGGCATTGGTGGAGCGAGGCCTCCTGAGGTTCGAGCGCCAAAACACGGCGCGCGGAGCGCGCAGCGCGCAGCGCGCCCATAAAATCGAACAGTGAGCGACGACGGCCTGATCGGCGAGACGCTGGTGCCTGAGGACCGGCTGGCCCAGCGCGTCAGGGAGTTGGCGGCCGAGATCTCCCGCGACTACGCGGGCCGGGACCTGCTCCTGGTGGGGGTTCTCAAGGGGGCGGTGTTCTTCCTCTCGGACCTGATGCGTCACCTGGAGATCCCCGTCGAGGTGGACTTCATGGCCGTGGCCTCGTACGGGTCGGCCACGAAGTCCTCCGGGGTCGTGCGGATCCTGAAGGACCTGGACGCGGTGATCGAGGGTCGCGACGTCCTGATCATCGAGGACATCGTGGACTCGGGGTTGACGCTCCAGTACCTGCTGCGCAACCTGGCCGGGCGCGACCCCCGCTCGCTGGAGGTGTGCGCGCTGCTGGTCAAGCCCGACCGCCAGAAGGTCGAGCTCCCGACGCGCTACGTGGGCTTCGAGATCCCCAACCGGTTCGCGATCGGCTACGGGCTCGACTACGCGGAGCGCTACCGGAACCTCCCCTACGTGGCCGCTCTGGCCAAGTGACCACCCGCTTGCAGGCCTCCCGAGCGGCAAAAGTCAACTGCTACGCTTGCGTTTCCGGTCAAACCGGCCGGTAGGCCCTACGCGTGAGCATGGCATGAGCAGGTTTTTCAAGAGCGCCGCCTTCCCGATCCTAATCGTGGTCGTGTTGGCGTTCTTCGCCCAGAAGCTGATCGGCTCGTCCGGTCATACGCCGCACTTCACCTACGGCAACCTGGTCCAGTCCTGGAGACCGGCCAGCCCATGTAGGTCCAGAGCCTCCAGATCAACGACAAGGACAACACGGCCGACGTCATGCTGGCCAACGGTGCGAAGTACACGGTCGGGGTCCCGAATAACGACGCCGCAGGGCAGGCTCGTCACGCTGGCCGAGCAGACAGTCCTGAACGCCAACAACTTCGACGTTCAGGGCACCGGATCCAGCGGCTGGCTGTCGCTGCTGACCTACATCCTGCCGTTCATCATCTTCATCGGGTTCTGGATCTTCCTGATGAACCAGGTCCAGGGTGGCGGCTCGAAGGTGATGTCGTTCGGCAAGTCGCGGGCCAAGCGCATGTCCGTGGACTCGCCCAAGATCACCTTCCGGGACGTGGCCGGGGTGGACGAGGCGGTGGAGGAACTCCACGAGATCAAGGAGTTCTTAGAGAACCCCAAGAAATTCCAGGCCCTTGGTGCGCGCATTCCCAAGGGCGTCCTCCTCTATGGCCCGCCTGGCACGGGCAAAACGCTGCTGGCGCGGGCCGTGGCCGGCGAGGCCGGCGTGCCCTTCTTCTCAATTTCCGGGTCTGACTTCGTGGAGATGTTCGTCGGCGTCGGCGCCTCGCGCGTCCGTGACCTGTTCGAGCAGGCCAAGCAGAACAGCCCCTGCATCATCTTCATGGACGAGATCGACGCCGTCGGCCGTCACCGCGGGGCCGGCCTGGGCGGCGGGCACGACGAGCGCGAGCAGACGCTGAATCAGCTGCTGGTCGAGATGGACGGCTTCGAGATGAAGGACAACATCATCCTGATCGCCGCCACCAACCGGCCCGACATCCTGGACCCGGCGCTGCTCCGTCCCGGCCGCTTCGACCGCCAGATCGTGGTCGACCGTCCCGACCGCATCGGGCGCAAGAAGATCCTGGAGGTCCACACGCGGGGCAAGCCGCTGGGACGCGAGATCCAGATCGACGTGCTGGCCGGCCAGACGCCCGGCTTCACGGGCGCGGACCTGTCAAACCTGGTCAACGAGGCCGCGCTGCTGGCGGCCCGCAACGGCAAGCGGGAGATCACCCAGGACGAGCTCGAGGAAGGGATCATGCGGGTCATCGCCGGGCCGGAGAAGAAGACCCGGGTGATGAGCGACAAGGAGCGGAAGGTCACGGCCTTCCACGAGATGGGCCACGCGATCGTGGGCCACTACCTGCCCAACGCCGACCCGATCCACAAGATCTCCATCATCTCCCGCGGCCAGGCTCTGGGCGTGACCATCTCGCTGCCCGGTGAGGACAGGTTCCTGACCACGCGGGCCGAGCTGCAGGACCTGATGGCCATGACGCTGGGTGGCCGATCCGCCGAGGAGATCGTGTTCGGCGAGGTCACGACCGGCGCGTCCAACGACCTGGAGAAGGTCACGGCGACGGCCAAGCAGATGGTGATGCGGTTCGGGATGTCGGAGAAGCTCGGGCCGCGCGTGTTCGGCCACGACCACGGCCAGCCGTTCCTGGGCCGCGAGTTCTCCGCCGAGCCCGACTACTCGGATGAGATCGCCCGCGAGATCGACGACGAGATCCGGCGGATCGTGGAGAACGCCCACGTCCAGGCCAGGGAGATCCTCACCCAGTACCGGCAGGACCTGGAGAAGCTCTCAGACATCCTGATCAAGCGCGAGACGATTGAGAAGGAGCAGTTCGAGGCCCTGCTCAGCGGGCAGACCGAGGAGGAGGTCTTCGGAGCCGAGGCTCCGCCTCCGCCCGAGGTCCCGATACCGCCCTCTCCGGCCGCCGAGCGCCGCGAGGGCCCGCGCCCGCTGCCCCGCCCCGGTCTGGCCGGCGGCACGGCCGAGTAGCGCCTACCGCGCGCTCAGGTAACGGCTGACGTCGGTGGCGCCGTCGTTGGGTGTCGTTGGAAGCGGCGGGTTGAAGCCGTGCGCCTTGCAGCGCTGCACTCCGGGTCCCAGCGACGGCGCTGAGGCCAGCGCCGGCGGAGTGGCGAACGCGGGCCGGCTGAAGTCGAAGTAGTCGGTCATCGCGTCGGCGTTGGCATCCCGGAGGGTCATCGCCGGCAGGTTCCATTTGCGCTGAATGAACGCGTCCATTGAGGTGTGGTCCTGGACCACGCGCGAGACGTAGCCCTTGCGCGCCCAGGGCGAGACCACGATCATCGGCACGCGGAAGCCGTAGCGGTTGTAGCCGGCCTTGAAGTCGCCCGGGCCGAGCTTGGGCGGCGTGTTGTCCGGCTTCAGCGCCCGCGGCGGGGGCACGTGGTCGTAGTAGCCGCCGTGCTCGTCGTAGGTGATGAACAGCGCAGTGTGGCGCCACGTGGGCGCGTTCATCAGGGCGTTCACCACGTCGGCGATGAAGCGCTCGCCGACCTGGATGTCCTGCGGGTTCTCCTGCGAGGTGGTGTTGTAGTTCGGGTCGATGAAGGTGAATGCCGGAAGTCGCCCGGCGGCCACGTCGGGGTAGAAGTCGTCCATCTTGTGCTGCTTGTCGGCGCGGTTCTTGAGCGCGCCGGGCACGATCGCCCAGCTCGGCAGGTTCTGGTAGTAGACGGCGTAGCTGATGTTGTGAGGATCCAGCCGGTCCCAGATCGTGCCGTTCTGGGCCGGCGTGCTGAACGTGGTCGAGTCTGTGGCGATCAGCCCGGACGCCGTCCCGCAGAAGAAGAAGCGGCGGTTGGGGTACGTCTGGGCCAGGACCGAGCAGAAGTAGCGCTCGCCCATGGGGAAGTACTTGGCCAGCGAGTAGGTGAACGGGATGTCGCTCTTGTCCCAGTAGACCATCGCGGTGCTGCTGCTGGCGGTGACGAAGCCGTCCATCCGTCCCCCGTCGAAGGCCTGGTGGCTGGCGTTCCAGGCCTGGCTGGGCTCGTGCGGAGGCTGGCACGGGGTCGCGGCGTGGCGGGCGTAGACCTGTTCGCCCTGGGCGGCCGGGTTGTGATCCACGATCTTGCCCCCGCGGTTCTGGGTCAGGCCGTCGACCGTCCCCCGCCCGGCCACCTGGTGGGGGACCATCCCGAGCATGTTGTCGAAGGAGTGGTTCTCCATCATCAGCACGACGATGTGCTTGATCTGATCCATGCTCTCGGTCCCGGCCGGGAGGTGGGGGAAGGGCAGGCTGTCCGGTTGACGGAGGTGGCCGCTGGCCCGGACCGCCGGCCGAGCCCAGGCCGGCAGGCCACCGGCGGCGGCCAGCGCCGCGCCGCCGGCGGCGCCGCGCAAGAGGGTCCGACGACTGACCACTGGCTGACGAATCCCTTCGTGCCCCACGTTGGGCAGGCTATAGGGCCGAGGCGGTGGGAGACAAGGGGAGCGGGCGCGTTGGCGGGCGGCGGCCGCGTGGAGCTGGGGCGGGCAAAGGGGGGTCGGCGCTGGGGCGGGCGGGTCGCGGCGTGGCGTGGGCAATGGGGTCGGAGTGGGGGCGGGCGGGCGGCGGCGTGGCGTGGGCAATGGGGTCGGAGTGGGGGCGGGGCGGGCCGCGGCGTGGCGTGGGCAAGGGGGGTCGGAGTGGGCCCGGACGGGGCGGCTTGGCCCGGGCCTGGGCCAGGGGTGCATACGCCCCGCGGAACCGGCGCCACGCCGGGAGCGTGGTCGTTTCGCCTCCTCTGGAAGGGGGCGTGTGGCTTAACAAATCACCCGCGCCGGCCGGGGTTTGGGGGCGTTGGTGCAGCTATAGGCGTGTGGCGTCACCGAGCGCCCGGAGCACGGGTCGCTTTGTGAAGCTGCACGACCCACATGGCCCCGCCAGGCCCACATCACCAAGCCGCAGCCTGACCAAACCGGGTACCCGAATAACCGGACTCATGACCTCCGTTCCGTCAGGCTGGGATGCGACCCCACGAGGGCAGCTGGGGGCGGCGGCGAGTACGACGAGCTTGCCACCCCGCCCCGGGCCACCCCGCCCCGCCGCGGGCCGCCCCGCCCCGCGCGCTCGCCGACCCGGCCCCACTAACGTCTGCCTCATGACCGGGCGACGTCTGCTGCTGACCGCCACGCGTGTGGGTGTGCCGCTGGCCATGGCCGTCGCCGGCATCGTGGTCGTCGTGGTCGAGCACGGGCGAGACGACTCGACCTCGGCCGCCGGCGTGTCGCTGATCATCGCCGCCCTGATCGTTTGGATGATCAACTGGATGTTCCGGATGAGCGTTCAGAGCAATCGGGATCGCGAGCGGGAGGAGGAGGCTCGCAGGCACTTCGATCGGCACGGAAAGTGGCCGGATGAGTGACCGCGCCCCCCGCCCCGGGGAGGCCGCCCGCCGTGACCGCCCCCCGCCCGGGGAGGCCCCCCGCCCCGATCGCGCCACCCGCCCCGCGGACGCCGCAGACCCCGCCCCCGACTTCACCCTCATGGGGGTCGTCAACGTGACACCAGACTCCTTTTCCGACGGCGGCCGGTTCCTGGACCCCGGCGCCGCGGTCGCCCAAGGTCTTCGCCTGGCCGGGGAGGGGGCGGCGATCCTGGACATCGGCGGGGAGTCAACGCGCCCGGGGGCCGCCCCCGTCTCAGCCGCGGACGAGCTCGCCCGCGTGCTCCCCGTGATCAAAGGTCTCACCGACGCCGGCACCCCAGCCCAGATCTCGATCGACACCTCCAAGGCGGAGGTGGCCCGGGTCGCCCTGGACGCCGGGGCCACGATGGTCAACGACGTCACGGCCCTGCGCGACCCTGAGATGGCCGGGGTGGTTGCGCAGGCCGGGGCCGATCTATGCCTGATGCACATGCTGGGCGACCCGCGCACGATGCAGGCCGACCCCAATACGACGACGTCGTTGCCGAGGTCAAGACGTTCCTGGCCGAGCGCCTACAGAACGCCATGGCCCACGGCATCCCGGAGGGAGCGGATCATGCTCGACCCCGGCATCGGCTTCGGCAAGACGGTCGACCCACAACCTGGAGCTGTGGCCCGCCTCCGCGAGCTCGTGGAGCTGGGACGTCCCGTGGTGATCGGCACGTCGCGCAAATCCTTCCTGGGCCGTCTGACCGGCCGGCCGGTGGACGACCGCGTGGCCGCGACGATCGCCACCTGCGTCATGGCCTACGAGCGGGGGGCGAGCGTGTTCCGGGTTCACGACGTGGCCCCGGTGGGCGCGACGCGCTGCGGGTGACGGCTGCTACGGTCGCGGCAGCCGATGGCGGACGACGAGTTCGACGAGGTAGACGAGGAGCACGAGGGGGACGATCAGGAAGGTCACCCCGAGCCCGAGGTCACGATCGAGGTCAGTGGCCTGTCGCTGTACACCCACGTCGGTGTGACCGAGGCCGAGCGGGAGGTGGGGCAGCGGCTGCTTGTGGATCTCAGGTTGGACGTGGGGGACGTCGACGCCACGCTGACCGACCGGCTGGAGGACACGGTCGACTACTCCGAGGTCTGTCAGGTGACCAATCTGGTGGCCCAGCAGCGGACGTACAAGACGTTGGAGCGCCTGTGCACGGCGATCGCCGACCGCCTGCTGGAGAACTACGACGCCCAGTCGGTGTGGGTCAAGGCGGCCAAGCCCGAGCCGCCGATGGCGCTGCCGGTATCCGAGGTCTCGGTCGAGGTCTGGCGCGAAGCGTCTTGATCGGCTACCTCGGCCTGGGCTCAAATGTCGGGGACCGCAGGGCCAATCTGGAGTCAGCCGCTCAAGCACTCGAACGCCACGCCCTCCACGTCCTGGCAGCTTCATCGGTGTACGAGACCGAGCCCGTCGGCCTGGTCCTGGACCAGCCCGACTTCTACAACGCCTGCCTGAAGATTGACACCGAGGCCCAACCCGAGGAGCTCCTGGACACCTGTAAGGCCGTGGAGCGGGAGCTCGGCCGGCCCCCCGGCGGCCCTCGCCACGGCCCGCGGCCGATCGACGTGGACCTGCTCCTGCTGGACGAGCTCGAACACCACTCAGACCGGCTCACGCTGCCCCATCCCGAGGTGCGCTCGCGCCGGTTCGTGCTCGTCCCGCTGCTCGAGCTCGACCCCGAGCTGACGCTCTCCGACGGGACGCGTCTGAAGGACGCGCTGCAACAGCTGGGCCCCGGCCAGGACGTCCGCCGAGCCGGACCACCCCTGGATCCGCCCGGGCTGGATCCGCCCGCACTGCCCACGCCGGGATAGGCTCCACGCCCCATGCTCCTGGTCGTCGACGTCGGGAACACCCAGACCCACTTCGGCGTGTTCGTCGAGGGCCAGGATCCGCTGGCCGAGCACTGGCGGTTTGCCACCGTGCGCGAGTCGACCGGCGACGAGCTGGCGGCGGCGCTGTCCAGCCTGCTCGCGCTCCGCGGCCTGTCGTTCTCCGACGTCGACGCTTCAATCGTCTCCTCCACGGTCCCCCAGCTCTCCGAGCAGTGGACCGCCGTGGCCGAGCGGTACCTCGGCCACGAGATGCTGGTCGTCGGCCCCACGATCCGGACCGGGATGCCGATCCGAATCGACAATCCTCGGGAGGTCGGCGCGGACCGGCTGGTCAACGCCGTGGCCGCCTACGACCGCGTCGCCGACAAGTGTGTGGTGATCGACTTCGGCACGGCGATCACGTACGACGCCGTCTCCCCGGCCGGCGAGTACCTGGGCGGGATCATCACCCCGGGGGCGGAGATCTCAATCGACGCTCTGTACGACCGTGCGGCCAAGCTGCCCAAGGTGGAGCTGGCCGAGCCGCGCTCGCTGATCGGCAAGTCGACCGTGGAGGCGATTCGCAGCGGGATCGTCTTCGGCTTCGCCGGCCAGGTCGAGGGGATCGTCAGGCGGCTCCGCGATGAGCTCGGAGCCGACACCAAGGCGATCGCCACGGGCGGGCTGGCTCAGGTGCTCGTTCCCTTCATCCGGGAGACGATCGACGAGGTGGACGAGCTGCTCACGCTTGTCGGGCTGCGGCTGATCTGGCGCCGGAATCAGGAATGAGATCTTCCAGGGCCGGCACCGGAACGTCCGGCGTCCGGGCCACCGTGCAGGCCAGGATCAGGAAGCTCAGGCGCCGGCGCTCGTCCGGGTGCTCGGCCGTGTAGGCGTCGTAGCCGTCCAGGAGCGTGCGGATGGCCTCGAAGATCGGCGCGTCGTCGATCTCCTCGGGCACGTCGCAGGCCAGCCGGGCCAGCGCGATCAACTCCTCGCCATCGCCCCCGCGCATGGTGGCGATGGCCGCGATGAGCAGGAACTCGGCCACCCGATCCAGCAGCAGGTGGGGGCTCTGCTCGCGCTCGCCCACGGCCTGGCCGGCCGGCACGGGAGCCTCGCCGGTGGCCAGACGCATGGCCTGCTCGGCGGCGATCGAGCGGACCTGCTCTGCGCCCAGCCCCGCCTGGATGGCACACCGGAGTTGGAAGGCCGCGGAGATGGCCGTGCTCCCGTACGGGGCATCGGAGGCGAACAGGATCTGCCCCGGGGGGACCAGGGAGAACAGCGTCTGGAGGTCGGCCGGCATCCACCACGCTGTATCGAAAAACAGGCTCGGGTGATCGGGGGCCACGCGCCAGAGCCAGGACAGGTCGCAGATGCCGGCGTGGGCCAGGATCAGCCGGGCGCCCGGGAACCTCCCGGCCAGCTCGACGGCGTGCAGGCCGAGGGCGGGGATCCCGCGGCCGGCATGGATCAAAATCGGCAGCCCCCGCTCGTCGGCCAGGGCGGCCAGATCGGCCACCGCCGGGTGATCAAGGGTGAACTGCTCGGCCCGGGGGTGGAGCTTGATTCCCCGGGCGCCTCGGCCCAGGCAGCGCTCGGCCTCGCTGAGCGCGTCCTCGTGGGGGTTGACCCGGCAGAAGGGCACGAGCAGACCATCCGAGTCGGCGGCCGCGTCCAGCACCATGTCGTTGGCCGGGGGATAGCCGTCGAGCTCGTGCATCGGGAACACGAACGCCCCCCGCGCGCCGGCCGCCCGGAGGCCGCTGAGCAGCTCCTCTGGCTGCTGGCGCATGCCGTCCGGGTCGTTCTGGCCCAGGTGCGTGTGGGCGTCGAACAGCTCGATCCCGGGCACCTGCCCGAGCGCAACTTCCATCCAGGGCCTCAGCATTTCAAACAGGTTCATCACCTCATTCGTACCATGAAGTGCCGTGCCTCGCTCGCTTACCGACCCCTGGACACTCGGAGGCGTGCCGGTCGCCAACCGCGTCGTGCTCGCCCCGCTGGCCGGAATCGGCAACTGGTTCGTCCGCCTCCAGGCCAAGCGCCACGGCGCCGGGCTGGTCGTCTCAGAGATGGTCTCGAGCTTTGCCATCCACTACCGCAACGAGCGCACCCTCCGCGAGCTGCTCCGGATCGACCCCCGCGAGCACCCGATCGGGGTCCAGCTGTTCGGGCACGACCCGGACGTGATGGCCTCGGCGGCCGAGGCCGTGGCGGCGGCCGGGGCCGACCTGATTGACCTCAACATGGGCTGCCCCGTGCCCAAGGTGTGCAAGACCGGCGCCGGCGCGGCGCTGCTGGCCGAGCCCCAGCGGGCCGTGGCCCTGGCCCGGGCGGCGGGTCGGGCCAGCGGTCTCCCGGTCACCGTCAAGCTCCGCTCGGGTCAGCGGCCCGGCGACCTGTCGGGCCTCGAGCTGGCTCGCCGGCTGGCCCACGAGGGAGTGGTGGCCGGGATCGCCATCCATCCCCGCCACGCCTCCCAGAGGCACAGAGGCACACCCGACTACGCCCTCGTGGCCAAACTCGTGGATGAGCTTCCGGTGCCCGTGCTCGTCTCCGGCGGGCTCAATACCGCCGACCAGGTCCGCGCGGCCTTCAACCAGACCGGGGCCGATGCCGTCCTGCTGGCCCGGGGTTCACTGGGCAACCCGTGGCTGTTCGAGCAACTGATCGGCCGGCGCGAGCAGGAGCCCAGTGACGCCGAGGTCCTGGATGAACTGCACTGGGTCATGGACCGGGCCCAGGAGCACCTGGGCGCCGAGCGGGCGGCCAGGTACCTGCGGAAGTTCTACCCGTGGTATCTGGAGCGGCTGTCCGACGAGCACATGGCCGAGCTGGGGGGCGGGGCCCAGCTCCGCGCGGCCCTTCAGATCGCACCAACGCTCCACGATGCCCGCAGACTCCTGGGCACCGAAACGCTGGCACGGGCCGCGTAGTCTCCCGAAGTAGAGGTGCGCCGGCGTTCGAGTGGACCCAGACGGCGAGCGGAGTGGCGCTTGACCGTCCCGCAGGCCGCGCTCACCACGAGCCCAGTTCGCGCCCCTAACGTCACTCACTCAGCGCTCCCCGGCTAGCGCGTGACCTCAGGGGCGCATAGAGCACCTCAGGTCACGGGAAACCGACGCTCGGCCCAGCGCGTGACGAAAAGGGCCCCCCACACCGTCGCGCCACCCGAAGCCACGCCCGCAACCAACCTCACCGAACCGCAACCAACCTCACCGAACCGCAACCAACCTCACCGAACCGGTTCACGTACCGATGTGGGAAGAAAGGCATCACTGTGAACGCAAATCGCCCTCCCCGGCGCGGCCGGCGGTGACCCAAACCCCCCGGCGCGGCCGGCGGTGACCCAAACCCCCCGGCGCGGCCGGCGGTGACCCAAACCCCCCGGCGCAGCCGGCGGTGACCCAAACCCCCCGGCGCAGCCGGCGGTGACCCAACCTCCCTGGCACGGGCCGCGTAGAACTGCGTCCTCGTCTCCGGTCGCCTAGTAGGCTCCGCCGCCTTGTTGGCGCGTGTGCTGGGCGCAATCCTCGGTGCGTTTCTCGTCTTGCTCTGCCTGACCACCGCCGCGAGCGCCGGGGTCCAGCCGTACGGTTTCAATAGCCAGGGCTACTTCAACGACATCCTGCCCCCGGGGCAGGGGTCGCTGGACGATGCGACGGCGGCGCTGGCCTACGAGGCCGACCACAACCGCCGGCCCGCCCACTGGACCGACCAGCTCCAGATGTACTCGCGGCTGACCACGGCCGCCCCCCACATCCGGCCCTCCCAGATCAGCCAGTTCTACAAGGACTCGACGTTCGGGGTCCCGCCGGGGGACGTGGCCAGCACGGAGCACCCCGAGCCGGGCTCCACGATCGTGCGCGACAAGCGCTTCGGGGTGCCGCACATCTACGGCACCACGCGGGCCGAGCTCGAGTTCGCGATCGGTTGGGCCAGCGCCGAGGATCGGCTGTTCATGATGGACGTCCTGCGTCACGTGGGCGAGGGCACGCTCGGCTCGTTCGCCGGCGGCTCCAACGTCAGCCTGGATGAGACGACGTGGACGAGCGCGCCCTACACCAAGCAGGACCTCAGCAACCAGATCAACTGGGCCGAGCGCGCCTCCCCGTACTCGCCTCAGATCCTCAGTGACGCTCGGAACTACCTGGCCGGCATCAACGCGTACATCAGGAAGGCCCGATCCGATCCGCTGATGCTCCCCGGCGAGTACGCGGCGCTCGGGTACCCGATGGGTCCGGCGCCGTTCACGCTGGACGACTTCATCTCCATCGCCACGATCATCGGAGCCGAGCTGGGCAACGGGGGCGGCCAGCAACTCCACAACGCCGTCCTGTACGAGGCCCTGCGCCGGCGCTTCGGGCCCGAGCACCACGACGTCCCGGGCTCTCCGACCATCGTGCGCCATCCCCGTCCAGGCACCGACCACTCCGGCTTCGCGACCTTCAACAGCTTCGTGGACCCGGCCGATCCCGAGGCGCCGACGACCGTGCACGGCCACCGCTTCCCCTACCAGACCCTCCCCATGCCCACCCCGGCCACGCGGCGGACGATCGCCCTGCCCGACTACGGCACGGTCTCCTACTCCAACGCGGTCGTCGCCGGGTCGGTCCCCAAGCCGGCCCCGCTGGCCGGCGACCAGCCCGGCGGCGGGGTGGCCGGAGTGCAGCAGCAGATTCAGGCCGCGCGTTCGGCCGTGATCGGCTTCCCGCACGTGATGTCAAACGCCCTCCTGATCTCGGCCAAGCGCTCGGCCAGCCACCACCCGCTGGCCGTGATGGGTCCGCAGGTGTCGTACTTCAGCCCGGAGATCCTGATGGAGGAGGACATCCACGGACCGGGGCATCGACGCCGAGGGCGCCGCGTTCCCGGGCACGAACGTGTACGTCCAGCTCGGCCACGGCCGCGACTACGCGTGGTCGGCCACGAGCTCGGGCCAGAACATCATTGACACCTTCGCCGTGCCGCTCTGCGCCCCCGGCCGGCGTCGCGTGCCGGAGAGCTCCGACCACTACCTGCTCCACGGCCGGTGCGTGGCGATGCAGACGCTCAGGCACAGCGAGTCGTGGCACCCCAACATCGCCGACTCGACCCCGGCGGGCTCGGTCACCTTCCAGGTGGAGCGCACGGCCTACGGGCTGGTCATCGCCCGGGCCAAGGTCCACGGCCACCCCGTCGCGTACACGAACCTCCGCTCCACGTACATGCACGAGATCGACTCGGCGCTCGGCTTCTACCTGCTCAACGACCCGGCCCAGATGACCGACGTCGAGTCATTCTTCAACGCCGCCTACAACATCGGGTACACGTTCAACTGGTTCTTCGCCAACACGCACCACATCGCGTACTTCAACTCGGGCCTGAACCCGGTCAGGGCGCGCCACACCGACCCCCTGTTCCCGACCTGGGCGCGGTACTCGTGGCGGGGCTACCGCGGCCAGGCCAAGCTGACTCCCGGGGGGCTCACGGAGGATCGCACCGGGGCCTTCACGCACCCCTTCGCGGTCGATCAGCCCTACTTCACCTCCTGGAACAACAAGCAGGCCCCGGGCTACGACGACCCGGCCACGGGGCAGGAGTACTCCTCCGTGTACCGCTCCCAGCTCCTGGACAACAACATCCGGCCCTACCTGCGCCAGGACCACGGCCACGGCAAGCTGACCCTGGCCGACCTGATCAACGCGATGGGCAACGCCGGCACCCAGGACCTTCGCGGAGTCGAGGTGCTGCCCTATGCGCTCAGGGTCCTCGGTCATCCGCGCGGCCCGCTGGGGCACGACGCGGCCCTGCTCCGGGCCTGGGTGGCCAGCGGGGCCCACCGCATCAACCGGGCCCATCCCGGGGCCACCGGCAGCTACCAGCAATCGGCGGCCGTCCGGCTGATGGACGCCTGGTGGCCGCTGCTGGTCAGGGCGGAGTTTCAGCCCGTGCTCGGCCCGGCGCTGCTCGGGCTGATCGAAAGCGACTTTCCGATCAACGACGCGCCGAGCCACGGCGCGGTGGCCTGCTGCCACGTCGGGTCGGCCTGGGACGTGGGCTTCTACGGGATCGTCCAGAAGGACCTGCGGGCGGTGCTCGGCGAGCCGGTCCGGGGTCCGCTGAACCGCGTGTACTGCGGGTGGGGATCGCGGACCCGGTGTCGCCGGGCTCTGGAGGCGTCCCTGCGCCGGGCCGCAGCCGAGTCGCCCCAGCGGGTGTACCCTGCCGACGCCGACTGTGCCGCCGGCGACCAGATGTGTGCCGACTCAATCCAATACCGCGCCACGGGAGTGATCGGAGCGCCCGGGATGGAGTGGATCAACAGGTCCACCTTCCAGCAGGCCGATGACCTCACGGGCTGCCGGTCGATCATCGGAGTCAGCGGCCGCCGGCGTCAGGTGTGCCACCAGCCGGGAGCGGCCCGACGATGATCTCTGGACTGCATGCCGTGGTGGCGGCGCTCGGCCTGCTGGCCACGCCCGCCGGCGGCTATCACGGGACCTACCAGCACGGCCGCCCGGCCAGCTTCCAGGTCGGGGCGGCGGTCACGAGCTTCACCCCGCCGGTCCACGGCCAGCTGGCCCACGACCCCGCCACCAGCTGCGCCGGTTCGGCGGCGTTCACGGGCCCGCTGACGTTCGCCTTCGAGGAGCCCTACACGGACACCAACCACAACGGGCACTACGACCCGGGTGAGCCCTTCAACGACTGCAACGGCGACGGCCGGTGGGACGGGAACCTGCTCGGGGGCGGCGGGAATACCCCCCGGTTCTACGACCACGTGGCCGACCAGGTGGGGGCCCGGGCCATGGTCGTGAGCAACGGAAAGAAGGCGATCGCCGTCGAGGTCGTGGACCAGGAGGGGCTGTTCGACGTCTACCAGCAGCGGATCCGGGCCCAGGTGGTCAGGGACGGCTACCACCTGAACGGCATCTTCATCTCGGCCACCCACGACGAGTCCGCGCCGGACAGCCTGGGCCTGGCGGCGTGAGCGCGACGACCTCCGGGACCAACAACTACTTCGTCAGCTACCTGGTCAGGCAGAGCGCGTTGGCCATTGAGCAGGCCTAC
The DNA here is from genome assembly GCA_963705785.1 of uncultured Solirubrobacterales bacterium. Classification (GTDB taxonomy): domain Bacteria; phylum Actinomycetota; class Thermoleophilia; order Solirubrobacterales; family Solirubrobacteraceae; genus Palsa-465. The sequence goes on from CAVPKV010000080.1 coordinate 96,946, forward strand.
AGGGCGCGGCGCCCGGCCCGGATCCGCTACACGGAGGTCCTGGAGCCGTCGAACGCGCGCCAGCGCTGGTCCTCGTATCCGTTCGTGGACGACCAGCACATGCCCGTGCTCCAGGCGGTCGACAGCACGGGCAGGACGATCGTCACCCTGGTCAGCGTGTCCCAGCACGCGGAGACGCTCGGCTTCAACGCGGGCTCGGCGCTGGATCCGGGGACGCATCCACCCTCGATCAGGAGAACGACTGGGTCACCTCGGACTGGATCCACTGGTTCAGGGCGACGCTCGAACAGCGGCTGGGCGGCGTGGGGATTGAGATGGCCGGGTCGGTCGGCTCGGTGGAGAGCCCGGAGGTCTACGCCAACACGACGATCGCCCGGACCCCCCAGCAGTTCGTCGACGCCAGCCACCCCGCCGGCTGCCGGACGCTGTTCAAGGCGGGCTCGGGCACCGATGCGGCCGGCACGCTCCACGTGCCGCTCGGGTACTTCGGTGAGACCAAGGTCTTCGGTCTGGACATGGCCGGGCCCGTGGCGGCGGCGCTCAAGCGCGGGCAGTGGCACTACTCCTCCAGCAACACGCTGTGGGGCGCCCGGGCCAACATCTGCCTGCCGCTCCAGAACTTCCTGTTCGCCGCCGGCGCTGCGCTGGGGGTGTTCGCCCAGCGCCCGGGCTACAGCAACAACTGCACCACCGAGAACCCGCCGGCGCCCAACGGCACCACCCACGGCAACGAGCTCAAATCGCAGGTGGCGGCGTTCCAGATCGGGGACGGCGAGTTCATCTCGATCCCGGGGGAGGTCTTCCCCTTCACCTTCCTCCGGGGCTTCCAGGGACCGCAGGACATGCAGACCCCGTCAGACCCGCTCCCGCCGTGGCTGATCCCGCATATGAACACCCCCTTCCGGTTCATCGACGGACTGGCCGAGGACATGGTGGGCTACATCTTCCCGGCGGGCAACGCCGTGGGGATCCCCAGCGCCAGCAACCCGAGTCCCTCAGACACCGACCGCTTCGGCTGTGGGCACTCCGACGATTCCGAGGCCACAGGGGCCCAGGCGGGCAACATCATTGGCGCCGCACTGGTCACGCTGCTCGACGGCCATAACGGACCGGCTGAGCGAATCGCCGTCGGGCGCTACGTGCTCCCGGGCGGGAAGCTGTCGCGTGCGTCCGGACCGGCTGATCGGTAACGCTCCGGATGGCGTCGAGGTAAGCACGGGTGCGCCGCTCGGTGGAGCAGGCATCAATGCTCGTGACGCCTCGGCCGCCGACGAGGAAGCCGGTGTTGTTGATCCACCAGGTTCCGTCGGGCTGGACGTAGGCATAAACCCCGTCGCTCACCTCCTCGACCCCGGGGCGGCCCGAGCGGCGGGAAGGTCGAGGTGGCTTGAACTCATTGCTGCTCCAATCGGTCATGGGTGGCTCCCGGCACCAGTGCGGCGTCGGCTCCCGCGATCCCGGGCCCGGTCCTCCTGCGGCATCAGCGACCTACCTCCTCTCGTTCAGCATATTGGACATGCCTCTTGCGTCCAGCATATTGGACATG
>CAVPKV010000081.1:0-19888 GCA_963705785.1 uncultured Solirubrobacterales bacterium
CCTCGTCTCCGGAGTTCTGTTCAGCCTTCAGCACCTGCCCGGGCTGGCGACCCATCATTGGGCCGAGCCGCTGCTGCGCTGGGGCAATCCGATCGCCCCGTTCATCTCGGCCGTGCGCACGGTGATCTTCTACTGCCAGACGCCGGACGCCCCGACATGGATGTACGTCGCCGTGGCCGCTGTCGTCTCGGCGGGGCTCGGCATCGTGATGTTCCGACGGATGGAGGGGGAACTGGCGGTGGTGCTATGACCCGGACACTGACTCCTGGCCAGGTCGTGCTGGAGCAGGCGTGGCGGTCCTTCCCCGCGCGGACCGATCGAGCCAAGACGCTGAAGGAGGCCTTCACCGCGCTGGTCGGCTCGCGGCCTCCGGAGCTTCCGCCCACGCGGGCCCTGGCCGGCGTGACCCTGCATATCGATTCCGGCGAAACCGTCGGGGTCGTGGGCCGAAACGGGGCCGGAAAGACCTCAACGCTGCGCGTTCTGGCCGGCATCATCCCGCTCCACAAGGGCTTTGCCGGGTGCGGCGGCCGCGTGGCCACGCTGATTGAGCTTGGGGCCGGCTTCGGCCGCGAGTTCACCGGCCGGGAGAACATGCGCCTCAACGGCGCACTGAACGGCATGGGCCGCGAGGAGATCGACGACCGGATCGACGAGATGATCGCCTTCTCGGAGCTCGGGCATTTCATCGACGCCCCGATCAAGACGTACTCGTCGGGAATGCTCGTCCGGCTGGGGTTCTCGGTGGCGGCCCACCTGGACGCCGACGTGCTGCTGATCGACGAGGTGCTGGCCGTGGGCGACGAGGCCTTCCAGCGCAAATGCCTGCGCCGGATTGCCGCTCATATCGAGAGGGGCTCGACGGTGGTCCTGGTCTCGCACGCTCCGGCGACGATCGAGCACGCCTGCCGCCGCACCGTCGTGCTGGACGGTGGTGAGGTGCTGTACGACGGTCCGACGGCCGCCGGGCTGCGGTTCTACCACCGCCTGCTGGGGCTGGAGAGCGCCGCCCCCGACGGCCTCCTGGGGGAGCCCGCCGTCCTTCACGAGGCCCGCCTGGAGGACGGCGACTGTCGCCCCAGGCAGGTGTTCGCATCGGGTGAGCGCTTCCGGGTCGCGCTGGTCCTGGAGCCGACCGCCGCGGCAGGCCAGGTCGAGCTCGTGCTGGAGGTGCGCCCTGTGGCCGTCGGCGCCGTGTTCCGGACGAGTCACGAGCTCACCGTGGGCAGAGAGCGCCTGCTGGTCTCGTTTGAGGTGGCCAGCCTCAGGCTGCTCGGCGGCGACGACGACCTCGCCGTCGGGGTGCGCCAGCCCGGGGAGGACGGGCCACCGCTGTTTGACCGCGTGCTCTCCTTCAGCGTGGCGCCGGTGAGCGGCGCCGAGGGGGTCGTGGACCTGCGCGGAAGCTGGATGCTCGAACCGGATCAGATCGAGGTCGGTCCCGTCGAGGGCGGATCGGAGGTCAGGCTGTGAGGAGCCCCGAGGAGGCATTGGCCCAGGCGCGGGCCTCGGCGGCCGCTGCGGGTGCCGAGGGGCCCGAGGAGTCAGGGGCGCTCGAGAATCCGCGTCACGTCTCGTTGCAGCGGTTGACCGAATGGGCCGTGATCGAGCCCGAGGAGGCGGAGGTCTACTCCACGCGGCGCTGGGGAGCGCCGATCACGGCGGTCAAGCGAGTTCTGGTCCGGCTGATGCGCCAGTACATATCCTCGGTGAGTGGCCAGCAGACGAGGTTCAACGTGTACGCCCTCGGCGAGTTGATGGCTCTCCAGGAGCGCGTGCGGGCTCTGGAGGAGGCGGCTACCGGGGAGGCGCAGGCGGGTGCCGCGCCGCCGCAGGACCCTGCGGGGCCGGCCTCTGAGAGCCCACCCAGCGGCCAGTGAAGGTCAGCCAGATTCTGTGCGCGGCCGGGCCGGTCGACGCCGTGACCAACCAGGCGCTCAGCTGGCGGGCCGAGTTTGAGCGCTGGGGGTGGGACGGAAAGGTGTTCAGCGCCCGGGCGGCCCAGGACATGTCCCGCCGTGACATCCGGCACCTCCGCGAGCTTGAGCCCGACGCCGACATCCTGGTGCTGCACTACTCCGGTTACGGGCGCGACCTGGAGCCGGTCTTCGATGCCTCGGCGCGGACGCTGCTGCTCTACCACAACGTCACTCCCGAGGAATGGTTCTGGCCCTACGAGCCCGTGGAGGCGGTGGTGTGCAAGCTTGGACGTGGCCAGCTCCGGGAGCTGGCCGCCGTGGCTGATCAGCTGGCCGGCGTATCCGAGTACAACGCCGCCGAGCTCCACGAGCTCACCGCGCGCGACGCGGCGGTGATTCCGGTCCTCTTTGACCCCGACCGGCTGGGCCCGCCTGGACCCGCTGAGCGGCCCGGGTCGCCGACCGTCCTGTTCGTCGGTCGGCTGGCCCCCCACAAGCGCCAGGACCTGGTCATCCGCGCCTTCGCGCGTTTCCGCCGCCGTCGCCCGATGCTCGGCTGGTGCTGGTGGGAACCCCGCTTTCGCCCTCCTACGGCCGGGAGCTGGAGCGGCTGGCCGAGCGGCTGGCTCCGGGAGCTGTGACGTTTGAGTCCTATCTGAGCAGCCGGGAGCTGGCCGACCGTTACCGATCCGCTCACGTCCTCCTGTGTCTCTCCGAGCATGAGGGCTTCTGCATCCCACTATTGGAGGCGTTCCACTTCGGGCTGCCCGTCGTGGCCCGGGATGCGGCTGCCGTGGGCGAGGTGGTCGGCGACGCCGGAGTGCTGCTGGACCCGGCGGACGGGCTAGGCACGGTCGCCGAGCTGCTGGACATCGTCGTGGGTGATCAGGAGCTCCGGGCCGTGCTCCGCAGCCGAGGCCAGGCCCGGCTGGCCCGGTTCGATCGCTCGCGCACGACAGAGGTCATGAAGAGCACGTTGACCGCCCTGGCAGAGCGCGCATGACCAGGCCGAAGGAGTTGCTCGATTGGATCGGCGTCAATCGCTCTGCGGTGGTACGGGGTCTGGTCCGCCAGGGCAGTCCGCGGCTCCGCGAGCTCAGGGCGGCTGCGCTCGCCGGCGGCAGCCTCCGAGCTCGGGCCGAGGGCGTGTTCGTGCGGTGGCTCGAGTCGGGCTGGCTCAGGGTTCAGACGGGCCGGGCCGGGATGATCCGGCTGTCGCTGCGGTACCTGCCGATCTCCCATTCGCAGATCGGGTCGATCGCCTTCGGCGACCTGGAGAGCGCCGTCCAGGAGGCGATGGTGAGGCACCTCGCGCCAGGTGGGGTCATGTACGACATCGGGGCCAACATCGGCTTCTTCTCACTGCTGGGCGCGCGGCTGGCCGGCCCGGAGCCGGGCCACGTTTACGCCTTTGAGCCGGTCCCGGTCAACGGCGAAGCGATCCGGGTAAACGCCGCCCGGAACGAGTTCTCCAACATCACCGTGATCGCCAAGGCCGTGGGGGAGGCTCAGCGGCGCGTCCGGCTCCAGTTGGTCGATGACGCCGCCTGGTCAAAGCTCGAGGGCTACGGGGCCCACCCGCTCACGGAGGACGTCCTGGAGGTCGACCAGGTGGCCATCGACGAGCTCCTGGCCGGGGGCCAGATCGGGCCACCAACGCTCGTCAAGATCGACGTGGAGGGGGCCGAGCTGGCCGTTCTGGAGGGCATGAAGGAGACGATCGCTGCCCATCAGCCGGCGATCGTCTGCGAGCTTCACGACACCAACCGCGAGTTCGTGGCCGCGATGGAGGCGGTCGGCTACCGCGTGATCAATCTGGATGGCCCGGGCCCGGTGGATGAGCCCGGCGCCGGGAGCTACGCCCTGGCGCTGCCCCGAAGCAGCCCGGGCGACTGAGCGCTGGACGCGCGCCGGCGGCTTCACCGGCGGGTCAGTGGTACTCGTGACCTGCGCCGGTGTAGAGCCGGTCGAAGCGGCGGGTCGTGCAGTAGCTGGGACCGGGCACAGACGCCCTCTCTCGGAACAGCCGGTATTGCGAGTTCGCCTGGACCGGGTGTCCAACGGCGTCGGCCGGAATCGGTTGTGACCAGGTGGTGAGGATGTAGTCGGACTTGACCGAGAACGCGACGTGCGGGTAGTCGGTGTTGATCAGCGGGTGCTCGGAGCACACGGGGCGCGCGGACAGGAAGTAGGCGCCCCACAGCTGCAGCGGAGGCGAGATGTCCAGGCGAATCGAGGCCCCCCGGGGCAGCGAGCGGGCCCAGCCCGCGAGCTGGATCGTGGTCCGGGGGAGCTGGTAGCCGGTTTCCTGGATCTGAGCCACGGCGCTGCCGGCCACGAGCACGGACAGGGCGGCCAGAACGGCCACGCCCACGCGGCGCAGCCTGGCCGCCCCGACGGCGGCGATCAGCAGCGTCAGCGGCCCGACGAACGCGAGTAGCTTGAACTCGAAGTAGTAACCGGTCTGCCGGTGGCGGAAGTACCACGCGACCAGCAGCGCCAGGATCAGGAGGCCGCCCAGGCCCAGGGCCAGCGAACGGCGCTGCCGGGCCAGCCCCCAGGCCGCCAGGCCGAGCACTCCGACCAGCAGCACCCAGCCCACCGCCGAACCGGGCAGCGAGAAGAACGAGTTCCACGGGATGAAGCCGCGCATGTCCCCGCCCCAATCGGCCAGCGAGTGTCCGGGCAGCAGCACCTTGACCGCCGAGCCGGCTTTGTAGAACGCGCCGGCCACCGGCACCGCCAGCAGCCCCGCCGCCGGGACCATCCACAGCAGGCTCCGCCGTCCTCGGTAGAGATCGGCGACCTCAACACCTGCCTTCCCTCTCTGACGCGCCGCCGCCGTTCGTCGTAGGCAAAGACGATCAGCGGGACGGCTGGAATCGGCGCGGCCAGCGGGTACGCGAGCACGAGCACCAGACCGAATATGAACAGCAGAGCGATCGTCCGTTGCCGGTCGGGGCGGGTCAGGCCCGGCTGGACCGCCCACCAGCCGGTGACGAGCGTGAAGGGCAGGGCGAAGAAGCCCCAGGTCTGGTTGAAGTACGGGTGAAGGATCGTCTGCAGTGCCTCGCGGTCAAGCGCGGCCAGGCCCATCGCCACGACCGCCACCCCGGTGGGAGCGCTGAAGACCTCCCGGGCCACCAGGAAGAACCCCACGGCGGTAAGCGCCAGCAGGAGGGCGGCCAGGATCGACAGGACCTGCCAGGTGCCCAGTCCCGAGATACCGGAGACAGCCGCGTAGGCGTAGTAGATCGGGTACTTGGACTGCCACGTGGGCTGCATCTGGTTGATCGGCTGCGAGACGTCCGTGCTCGTCGGATAGGCGTGCTGGAGAAACTGGGCCACACCCGTGGCCACGTGGGCATCGGACCCCTCGCCGACGGGGGCGGCGTAGTGCTGGATCAAGACCAGCGGGACGAGCGCCACGAACAGCACCGCCACGGCGAGATACACCGGCCAGCCCAGCGCCCGGAGCTCGATGCGGGCCCAGCCGCGACGCCTGACCGCCAGCAGGCCGAGCCCGACACCGGCCACCAGGATCAGGGCCAGCGAAACCGGAAACGGGATCGCGGCGAACCCCAGGATCGTCAGCCCGAGTCCGGCCGCGCAGGCGCCGGTGGGCAGCACCCACAGGGGCTCGTAGCGGCGCAGCGGAGCGGGCAGGAGCAGCCTGACCAGACCGAAGCCGCAGACGCCGAAAACGACGACCGAGGCAGCGAGCGCTCTGAGAACGTCGGGCAGCGGGTCCAGGGCACTGTGGCGCGGCGGGGCATTGAAGTGCCAGGCCAGCGCGACCAGCGCGACCAGCACACCAGCGGCCAGCAGCCGCTGGCCCCGGGGAGACGTGAGACCGCGGGTCAGTCGGTCTGGCGCCGGGCCTCGTTCACCACCCGGCCCAGGAACACCGGGTTCCCGAGCAGGTAGCGCCGCCACATTCGCTGGGGCTCGATTGCCAGTCTGAAGATCCATTCGAGGCCATTGTCGGCGAGCCACCTGGGCGCCCGCGGCACGTGTCCTGACACGTAGTCGAACAGGGCGCCAACGGTCCACACGACGGCACCATCCAGCTGCCCAGCGTACCGATCCACCCACAGCTCCTGCTTCGGTGTGCCCATTCCGACCAGCACGATCCTCGGGCGATGGGCCCGGATATCCTCGATCACCCGCTCGTTGTGGGGCGAGTGAAGGTCGAAGAATCCGTGGTGGGCCCCGGCCACCTCCAGGTCGGGATACAGGCGGTGCAGTCGGGCGGCCGCCTCGCGGGCCAGCGGCGGCTCGGAGCCAAGCAGGTAGATCGGGTGGCCCATCCGTTCGCACAGGCCGGCCAGGATCCAGATCCAGTCCGCGCCGGTCATCCGGTGAGGCACGGGCCGGCCCAGGGCCCGGGCGGCCAGCCGGACACCGTAGCCGTCGCAGTACACGAGGTCGGCCCTCCGGAGCGCTTCGGCCAGCCCCAGAGTGGACCGTGATTGGTTGACGACGTGGGCGTTGACGTACATCACCCGCCGCGACGAGCGCTCCTGCGCCCAGTCGGTGATCGTTCGCAGCAGATCCTCGGGCTGAGCCAGGGCGATCGGAATGTCGAACAGCTCAGACGAGCGGCGCGGAGCCTCCGCCGGCGGCATGCCACCGTTGCCGGTGTGATCGGGGGCCTCAACTGTCACGCCCGGGCATGGTACGCGGGGGTGCCAAGCTTTGAGGCATGCCGCCGGTGGTCAAGACGACGGTCCTGTTGATGAGCGTGGACGAGGCGCCGATGCTCAACCGGTCCCTGCCAGCGGTGCTGGCGCAGGAGCCCCGCCCCGAGGTGGTCGTGGTGGACAACGCCTCCACCGACGAGACGCCCGAAATCGCCGCCCGCCATGGCGCGGGCTACCTGCGGTTGCAGTCGCGCCGCACGTACGCGGCCGCGCTCAACGAGGCCATCGGCCGCACCGATGGGGACGCGGTCCTGCTCTTGAACGCGGATTGTTTTGTTCGGCCGGGGTTCCTGGCGGCGATGCTTCGCCGCCTGGACGATCCGGCCGTCGGCTCGGTGGCCCCCAAGCTCGTGCGAGTGGGCGAGTCGGATGAGATCGACGCCGCCGGAATGTTCGTCACCCGGTGGCGGAAGAACGGGCTGGTCGGCTTCGGCCGTCCATCCACGGGCTTCTCCATCCCGGGAGACGCCTTCGGCGCCGATGGTGCAGCCGCGCTGTACCGGCGCCGGACATTGGAGCAGTGCGCCCTGGACGGTGGCGAGGTCCTGGATGAGGACATGGAGCTGTGGGCCTCAGATGTTGACCTGGCCTGGCGGGCCCAGCTGCTCGGCTGGCGCTGTGCCTATGAGCCCCGGGCCGTGGCCGAGCACATCAGGCGCTACAGCCCGGCCACCCGCCAGCGAATGAGCCCCGAGGCCCGGCGCCTTCAGTTCCGCAACCGCTACCTGATGATGGTCAAGAACGAGACCCGTGCGGGGCTGCGCCGGGACGGGCTGATGCTGGCCGCCTATGAGCTGCTCGTCCTGAGCCACGTTCTGTTGCGCGAGCGCCATCTCCTGGCCGCGTACCGGGACACGTGGCGGCTCCTGCCCGGCGCCCGGCGCCGCCGTCGGCTGGTCCAGGCTCGTCGCGAGGTCGCGATGGCGCCGTTCGGGCTCCGGCCGGCGCGGTAGGGGGGCGGGCGTGGGCGATTTGGCCGTCACGGGGGCTATTTGCCCGTCACGGGGGCGATTTGACCGTCTCCAAGAGCCCTTTTCGTCACGCGCTCGCGAGCGGGCCAAACCCGCGTGACATGAGGGGCGCCATGAGTCCCTGATGTCACTCGCTTCAGGCACCTGCGATTTCGTGTTACGAAAAGGGCGTGGCTGTCCCCGCTGGGTGCCGCTTTCTGCACGTTCGATCACCACTCCCCCCAGCGCCCGCAGAAAAGTGCGGTACGCGTGTGCCCCCCGCGACGTCGCGCGCTGCCTCGCCCTCTACCCCCCGTTGAGCGCGTCGGCGTATACGTCCCACGTGGCGGCGGCCGCCTGATCCCAGGTCCATGGCGGGGGTTGCGGAGCGGGGCGCTGGGTGGACTCCGCGGCGCTGATCAGTCCCGACATGTCGCTGACATCCACGAGCGTGGCCCGGCCGTCCAGGACCTCCCGGAGGGCGGGAACGTCACATGCCGCCACCGGCGTTCCGCAGGCCAGGGCCTCGACCGCGGTCAGCCCGAATCCCTCCTCATCGCTGGGAACCACCAGGGCGTGGGCGCCCGTGTAGATGGCGGCCAGCTCTTCGTCGCTCACCTCGCCCGTGACGATCACTCCGGGCAACTCACGGGCCCAGCGGCCGGCCGGGCCGACCAGAACCAGGGGCATCGTGCGGGGCGCCCGCGCCAGCTCGGCGATCCGCTTGCGTGGGTCAGGCACACGGAGACCGCCCACCCACAGCAGGTACGTCGGCGGCAGCCCGAACCGCTCCCGGACCGCGTCGACCTCCTCCTGCCGGCGAGTGGTGAACGCCGGTGCCGCCGCCTCCGGAATCACCACCACCTGCTCGTGTGAGATCCGCAGCGCGGCCATCAAATCGCCGGCCACCGCATCGGTGGGGACGATCACCCGGGTCGCCCGCTCGACCGCCAGGTAGCGGAGCCTGAAGCGCAGCCGGCTGCGCAGGTACTCACCCCGGCGCGTGAGCGGGACCAGGTCGTGGAGCGTGACCACCATCGGCACCGGACACCGCAACATCGCTCCGTCGATCCAGGGCGCGTGGAAGAGCTGGCAGCGTCGGGGGTCGTGGGTCTCCACGATCTGCGCGTCGTGGACCGAGCGCAGCGACTCGAGCAGACAACGGGTGTAACGCCCGATCCCGCGGACATCCCTGGCCGGCCGGCTGTCGAAGGCAACCTTCACGGGTGGTGGGCTGGATCATGTCATTACCGGGCGTCGGAGGCCACACGCTCGTAGGCCTCCCACGTCAGCTCCGCCGAGCGCCGCCAGGAGAATCTGGCCGCATGGGCCTGCCCGGCGTCGGCCAACCGGGCCCGTAGGTCGTGGTGGTCGGACAGCACCTGCACCGCTAGGAGCAGTGCGTCGGACTTGCCCTCATCCACGAGCAGGGCTCCGGGTCCGACCACCTCCTCGTGCGCGCCCACCCGATACGCGGCGACCGGCGTCCCACAGGCCAGGGCCTCGAGCGCCGTGAGCCCGAAACCCTCGTAATGCGAGCAGGTGACCAGGCAGCTCGCCGCGCTGTACAGCGCCGGGAGCTGGTCGTCGGGAACGAAGCCGGTGAAGACGATCCGGCCCGCTGTGCGCCGAGCCCGGTCTCGCAGGGGACCGGCGGCGCCGCCCAGCCGCCCGGCCAGTACGAGCGTCTCCTGCCTGTCCTCGGCGGCTGACCATCCGGCGAAGGCGTCGATCAGCTCGTCGACACCCTTGCGGGGGTCCCGCTCGGCCAGTCCTCCCACGTACAGGACGTAGGGCCCGGTGATGCCCAGCCCGGCCAGGAGGTCGGGGTTCCGGCGTATGGGGCGAAAGCGTGGGTGTGCCGCCCCGGGGACGACCACGACCGATTCCGAGGGCACGTTCAGGTGGGCCACGATGTCCCGGCGGGCGCGCTCGGAGACGGTCAGCAACAGGTCGGCCCGCCGGGCCGCGGCGTACATCAGGCGGTACAGCACGCCACTGCGCATGTAGTCGTCGCGGAACAGCAGTGGGATCACGTCGTGCAGGGCCACCACCGAGGGCCGCCCGGGGGCGGGCACGGCCCGGTAGATGGACGAGGAGTGCAGGACGTCGGCGCGGGTGCGGCGCAGGTCCCAGCGCAGCAGCGGCTGCTCGCAGGCGATGGCCAGCATGTCCGGAACCTGTGGTCGCCAGACGCGCCAGGTCTCGACCTGGGGCCCGGGCCCGTCAGCCGCGAACGGGCTGCCCGTCCCACTGCGCAGCACGACCAGCTCGCCGCCGCGCTCCCGGCTGACCGGACCGAGCGCATCGAGCAGCGCGGCGGTGTAGCGCCCGATCCCCTGGCCTCGCAGGTAGGGAAGGTCCAGGGCGCGGGCGTCGAGCGCCACCCGGAGGCTCATCGGACCCCTCCGGCGCGGCCTCTCGCCCCTTCCACCTGGCGCAGAAGCGCGTCCATGTCCTGCGCGAATCGATCGGGGTCAAACCGGGAGGCACCGGCGAGCGCCTGGTGGCCCAGCCGTCGCCGTCTCGCCGGGTCGCCCAGGAGGGCGCTGATCGCCCTAGCCAGCGCCCGCGGGTCCCGGGGTGGCACGAGCACGCCCCCGTCCCCGACGCCCTCGGTCAGCCCACCCACGCTGGTGGCCACCACCGGGACTCCGGCCGCCGCGGCCTCTCCGGTCACGCTGGCCAGCGGCTCGGCGTGGGAGGGGATCACCAGCAGATCAAACCGGGCGATCTCGGCGGCGGCGTTCGGCACGTGGCCGGTGAACAGGATCCGCTCCGCCCCGGGCCCGGACCCTGCCGCCTCATGGATCTTCGCGGCATACCGCCCGTCGTCGCCGGGGGGCGGCTGACCGATCACCACCAGCCTGGCGTCGGCGTGCTCGACCAGAAAGGAGCCAGCCGCCTGGATCAGGTCCAGCACTCCCTTGCGCGGCTCCAGACTCCCGACAAAGCCCACCTCCAGAGCGCCGTTCTCCCGGCCCACGTGGGGCTCGGGCCGATCGTCCCCCCAGGCCGGGGGCGCCATCACGTGGACCAGCTCCGCTGGAGCGCCGGCGGCGATGCATTCGCGTGCCGTCGCGCTGCTGGGGACGCTGATTGCCCGCACGATCTGCCAGTAGCGCCGGCGCCGCCACCAGGCCGGAGACTCGGCCACCGGGTTGTTGACCCTGAGCACCGCCCGGCGCCCGGTCAGGGCCAGGGCGGGAACCAGCCGCTGAGTCGAGGGGCCATTGAGCCACACGACGTCGGTTCGGAGTAGATGCGCCGTCGCCAGCGTCGCTCCGGCCAGGGCCTGCGGGGTGAACTCCTCAGGCGGCCCGAGGGGAAGGACGACGGTGGGGAGCCCCCGGGCCGCAGCGGCCGTGGCCAACTCACCCCGGGCCGGCACGGCCAGCCTGGGCTGATATCCGCGGCGGGCCAGAGCGGGCAGAGCCCGCAGCAGCGTGCTCTCGCCCCCGGCCACATCGGCCAGCGCGCTGACCGCGAGCAGGCGCGTCATGTCCCGGGCCACCTCAACCCGGCGTACTTGCCGGCCAGCTGGGCGGCCCGTCGGGGGTCAAGGCGGGCCCGGAGCTTCGACCGGTGCAGATGCGGGCCTCGCCACCACTCCGCCAGCACCGCTCGGAGCGGCAGCGGCTCCAGATCGCGGAAGCGCCTGGTGGCCGCAAGGTTGCCCCGCGCTCGGGCGAACGTCCGCAGGGGTCCCTCGTCGGCGTGGGAGTGGTGGACGGCCAGCGCGGGGTCGAGCCGAACCAGCCAGCCCTGTCCCAGCCAGTACCAGGCCCATTCCCGGTCCTCGGTGGCGCCCAGATGTTCATCGAACGGCCGGCGCTGCCACAGCTCATACCGGAAGCCACCGGCGCTGTTGGAATAGCCGTAGAAGGGGTGGGCCCGGGCATGCTCGAGATCCTGGAGCAGCGGGCCCCTCAACGGCTGGAGATCAGGTCCTACGCGCTCCCCAAAGGCGCAGGCCACACGTTCGTCGGTGAAGGCCGACACCATCCTCGCCGCCCACTCCTGATCGATTGGTCTGGCGTGGGCTGAGATGGCCACACACAGCGGCCCGGTGGCCGCGGCCGCGGCGAGGTTCAGGGCGCGGCCGTAGGTGAACTGATGGGCGGGGATATGCATCGGCTCGATCCCGCGCCGGCGGACCTCGTCCAGCGTCCCATCGTGAGAACCCGAATCCACGACCACTATTTCGATTGAACTACTGATCGTCTGATCTCTGAGGGCGTCGATCAGCGGGCCGATCCCCCGGACCTCGTCCCGGGAGCGGATCAGGGCCGATAGCTGCGGTGGGCTCATCGGTGCGCCACACCCGTCAGGACCATCTCAAGCCCGTGTACTTGCCCGCCAGCCCCGCCATCCTCCGGGGGTCCAGGCGCGCGCGCAGGTTCGACCGATGGAGGTGAGGACCCAACCACCACTCCGACAGCACCGACCGCAGCGGAAGCGGATCGACCTCACGGAACTGGCGCACAGCCGCCGCCTCGGCCCGGCGCCGTCTGAACGTCCGGACGGGACCCTCGTCGGCGTGGGAGTGGTGCACGGCCAGGCCTGGGTCGAGGCGCACGAGCCACCCCTCCCGCAGCCAGTGCCAGGCCCACTCCAGGTCCTCGTCCGCCGCCAGGCGCTCGTCGAACGGGCGACGCCGCCAGAGCTCACGGCGGAACGCACCCGAGCTGTTGGAATATCCGTACAGAGGGTTGGCCTGGGCGTGGGCCAGATCCTGAAGCAGGGGATCGAGCAACGGCCGCAGGCCGTGCGGCTCCCTCCGGGGGCCGTAGGCGCAGGCCACGCGATCGTCGTCGAACGCCGAGATCACCCGGGACGCCCAGCGCTCGTCAAGCAGCCGGACGTGGGCCGAGATGGACAGGCACAGCGGGGCGTGAGCCTCCGCCGCGGCCAGGTTCAAAGCCCGGCCGTACGTGAACTCCTCGGGACGGATCCGGAGCGGCTCCAGACCCCGGTCGCGCACCTCGTCGATCGTGCGATCCCGGGAGCCCGAGTCGATCACCACGATCTGGATCGCGTCGGCGATCGTTTGCGCGTTGAGCGTGTCAAGCAGGTGACCGATGTCACGCTCCTGATCGCGGCAGCGGATCAGCGCCGTCAGCCGCGGGTTGGTCACGCGCCGAGTCTATCTCCACCGCCGCGGCCTGTCCGGGCGCATCCGCCCCAGCTCAAACGCCCACGCTCGGATCAAATCGAGCATCGCGAATCCAGCCTGTTCTCGGTCGCCGCGGGCCAGTGATCGCACGGCCTCGGCCCCCAGATGGACGAGTCGATTGACCAGGAAGCGCCACCCTCGGCCGGGGAACTCGCCCGGATAGCGCGCGTTCAGCCAGCCCGCCCCCCGGCCGTGACGCACCTGCTGAGAGAGCCAGTCTCCGAACGTCTCCCGCGCCCGGTGCGTGACTCGGGCCGCGGGTCGCTCCTCCATCTCCCACCCGGCTTCAAACAGGCGGAAGCACAGATCCGCGTCCTCGCCCCTGGCCTGCTCGTCAAAGCCGCTCACGGAGTCAAACGCCGAGCGCAGAACCGCGCAGTTGGCGGTCTGGGCGTACGGTCGTCGGTGCCGCAGCGTCATGTCCTGGCTCATCCTCTGCCGAGCCACGTCGTGCCGGGCCACGAGCGTTGGCCGGGCGGCCGCATCCACGATCGTCCCGGCCAGGATCGCCGTCCGGGCCCCCGGAACCGGGTCGAAGTAAGCGTCCAACAGGCCGGGCTCCGGACGCGTGTCGGCGTCTATGAACACGAGCCATTCCCCGCTGGCCGCGGCCGCGCCGGAGTTGCGGGCCAGCGCTGGGCTGGGCAGTCGATCGGCCTTCACGATCCGGGCCCCCGCCGGCAGCGAGGCGGCGGGTAACGGGGGCGAGCCCGGACGGCGGTTATCGGCGATGATCAGCTCATCCCCGGGCGCGGTCATGCCCTCGAGATCCTCCGCCAGACGGCTCAGGTCTTCGGGCCGTCCGGCGAACGGAATCACCACTGATGCGGACGGGCGGGGGGTGTCCATGGCCGCGCGGACTGTAGTGCGCGACGATCTGAGGCGATGAGGGATTACTACGAGGAGCTCTGGCAGCAGCTGCCCGACGAGTTGAGCCCACCCGATTGGGAGCTGCGGCGGAGCTTTCTCACCGGCGGCGTCCGGCCGGGGACCCGAGCGCTCGACGTAGGGTGCGGGGACGGCCGCTTCTCCGCGGTGCTGGCCGAGGCGGGAGCGCAGGTCATCGGCGCCGACGTGGCCCAGGCCGCGCTTGATCGCGCCACGGCCCACCACCCGGGCCTGGACTTCCGCCTGATCGCAATCGACGAACCGCTGCCCTTCGACGACTGCCAGTTTGACCTCGTGTGGGCCAGCGAGGTGGTCGAGCACGTGTCAGACACGGCGAGGTGGATGTCCGAGGTCCGCCGCGTCCTGGCGCCGGGCGGACGGCTGCTGCTCACGACCCCCTCGCACGGCCGCGTGCGGGTCGCCCTGGGCGGCATCGAACGCTTCTCGGAACCGCTGGGCGACCATCTCCACCTGTACACGCGGCGCTCACTGCGCTCGTTGCTGGACGAGTTCGGCTTTCAGCAGGTCCAGGTGCGTACCGCGGCCGGGCCGCCACTGCTCAGGCGCCTCCTGCTGGCCTGGGCGGTGCGGTGACTACTCTCTGAGCCCGATGAAGATCGCGATTCTTGGTACGCGCGGGATCCCCGCCTCCTACAGCGGCTTTGAAACCGCCGTCGAGCAGCTGGCCTGGCGCCTCAGCGCGCGCGGCCATGAGGTGGTCGTGTACTGCCGCCCGCACGTCGTCGACCGAACGCTGTCGCGCTACCGCGGCGCGCAGCTCGTTCACCTGAGCACGATTCAGAACAAGTACCTGGACACTTTCGTGCACACGTTCCGCTCGGCCATCCACGCCGCCCGGATCACCAAGCCTGACGTGGCTCTGTTCTTCATCGCTGGAAATTCGCCCCTGTGCCTGATTCCTCGCCGTCAGGGGATTCCGGCCGTTATCAACGTGGACGGACTCGATTCCGACCGCCGCAAGTGGCCCGCCCTGGCCAAGGCGTATCTGCGCTTTGCCGAGTCCCGCGCCCCGCGGTGGGCGGACTGCGCCATCACCGACAGCCACGCGGTCGCCGACATCTTTGAACGCCGCTACGGAACCCGGATCGGGGTCGTGCCCTATGGCGTGGAGGACCCGGGCCACGAGGGAACGGAGACGCTCGAGCGTCTCGGGCTCGAGTCGCGCAAGTACGTCCTGTTCGTGGGCCGGCTGGAACCGGAGAACAACCCCCATGTCCTGGTGGAGGCGTTTTCCCGGATCGATTCCGAGCGGGCTCGCGGGATGAAGCTGGCCGTGGTGGGCGGGGCGCCCTACGCCAGCGACTACATCCGCCAGGTCTGGCGCTCAGCCGATCCGCGGGTCGTCTTCCCGGGGTACATCTTCGGACGCGGCTACTGGGAGCTCCAGCGCCACGCCTACCTGTTCTGCGCGCCCACCGAGGTCGGTGGAACCCACCCGGTGATCCTGGAGGCGATGGTGGCCGGCAACTGCGTGCTGGTGAATGATCACCCGCCCAACGCCGGCGCAGTTCTCGTCGAGCTTCTCAGCCAATTCTTCGACCCCCTCTCCGCGAACGGCCTCGGTGCGCACGATCGGGACTTCCCAGGCCCGGTGGGGTCCCAGCGCGAGGACGCCCTTGATTTCACGGATCATCGTGTCGGTCAGGGGATGGTCGGCTTTGTTGACCACGATCACATCCGGAATCTCCATCACGCCGGCCTTCAGGGCCTGGATTGAGTCGCCCGAGCCGGGCATCAGGACCAGGACGACCGTGTCGGCGTGGTCGATGATGTCGACCTCGGCCTGGCCGACCCCGACCGTCTCCAGCAGGATCAGGTCGCGGCCGGAGGCGTCCATGAGCAGCGCGGCCTGAAGCGCGGCCTCGCTCAGGCCACCCAGGGCGCCCCGGTTGGCCATCGAGCGGATGTAGACGCCGGGATCAAGGAAATGCTCGCTCAGACGGATCCGGTCGCCCAGGAGCGCCCCGTGGGTGAAGGGCGAGGAGGGGTCGATTGAGAGGACGGCCACCGTCTTCTCCTGCTGGCGCTCGAACTTGGTCAGCGCGGCCAACAGCGTCGACTTGCCCACGCCCGGGGGTCCGGTAAAGCCCACCACGGCCGCCGCCCCCGTCTTGGGGTAGACCTGGCGGACCAGCTCCCAGCCAGCCGGGTCGTCATTCTCCACGAGCGAAATGCCCCGGGCCAGGGCGCGCTTTTCGCCCGCCAGGAGCCGCTCAGCCAGCGAATTGTTCCCGTCTGCCATGGCGGCGAGCAACTATGGCAGGCCGTACGATCCCATCGTGGCGTCCGTACAGACAGGCCCCCGCGGGCTCAAGCCGGTCTCTCCGGTGGCGCCACCGCCCCCGCTCAGACCGCCTCCGCCGCCACTCCGGGGCGGGCCGCTGGCCCTCATCCGCTTCGCCGCCAACCATCGCATGCTCAGCCCGGGTTATGCCGTGCTGATTGTCCGCTGGTTATGGCTGAAGCTCCGGTGGCGCGGCCGGCTGCGGACCGACGGGCTGTGCTTCGTGTGCCCGCGGGTCAAGTTTGAGATCGGCAAGAACGCCAGCGTTACGTTGGGCCGGTGGTCGTGGATCGGCCACGGGACAAAGATCAGGGCCCACGAGGGCGAGGTGGTGATCGGAGCCAAGAGCGTGCTCGGTCAGGAGTGCACGATCTCCGCCTTCCAGCACGTGGCCATTGGCCGCGAGTGCATCGTCGCCGACCGGGTGATGCTGATCGACTTCGACCATGGGGTCGTCGAGGTGGAGCGGCCAATCCGTAACCAGGGGATCTACAAACGCGACGTCAACGTGGGCCACAACGTGTGGATGGGCTACGGGGCGTGCGTGCTCCGTGGAGTCACCGTGGGCCACAACTCGATCGTGGGGACCAGTGCCGTGGTGACCACGGACGTGCCCGGAACGCCGTCGTGGCCGGCATCCCGGCCCGGGTGATCCGGATGCGCGAGGCGCCGAAGGGCTTCCGCTGGGAGTAGGACCGCCGTGCGGGCGGTCCCTCCGTTAGCCCAGCCAGCCGGCCAGATCAGGAGCCATGTGGCGCAACTCCGGCGTCAGCCCCGGGGCGTCGTCCAGTGCGGCGGCGAGCGCCTCGACGTGGGCCTGCGCCCGCTGGCGCGGGTACTCGCCGGCCAGATTTCGCGTGATCTGAAAGGCCCAGTCACTGGCCTGCAGAGCCATCAACTCGCGGAGCGCGCGGTCCGAGGGCCTCCGCCTGAGCGCCAGCATGCGCAGCTCCGCTGTCCGGGCCTGCCAGGCCAGATCGGCCACGGCGGGCGCACTCCAGGTTCGCAGGTCTCCGCCCTCACCCCAGCTGCTCACGCCGAGGTCCTCCGGGGCCCGAACGGGTCGGTGGCGCTCGAGTGCCTCATCGAGCGTGGTCATGGTCAGACCCCGGCGCGCCGCCTCGTCAACGACAGCGCCCAGCCAGTGCACGCCCTCATACCACCAATGGCCGAGCAGCTCCGTGTCCAGGGCGCACACGCAGACTCCTCCGTCCTGGACGCGCTGCTTGACCGAGGCCACAAAACCAGCGGCGTCCGAGGCGACGAGCGTCGCCGCGGCCTCCGGGTCATACGGCGCTCCATCGTTGCGCCATACCCGGTGGTCCCGGAGGGTCTGGTTGTGGTAGCTCCGGTAGGCGGCCGCGCTCGGGTAGCCCCGCTCACTCCACACCAGCGCCATCGTCTGCCGGTCCACCGGCCAGAGGACGGGGCCCGCCTCGGTCTGGAGCGGCTGCAGATGCCGGGGATCGCCCAGCCCGAACCGCCCCGTCAGCTCGACGCACGTGGCGGCCACGCCCCGCCTCCTCGAGGGCCTCGTCCAGCCAGGGGGCGTAGCCGCATTCGGGCAGCCAGAACCCTCCAGCCCAATCCAGGAAGCGCCGGCGGTGCGCGGCGATCCCCGACTCCAGCTGGAGTGCGACGCCCGCGTCGCTGGCCAGCAGCGGGAGGACAGCGTGCGTGGCGGACGAGGTCCAGCTCGCGTGGACTCCCAGCGCACCCAGCAGGCCGCCCGGGCTCCCCGACAGCTCGCGCAGGCGGTCCGCCGCGGCGGCGTATTCGGCCGCCGAACGCTCGAGCTGATTCACCACCGCCGGATCACCCTGGTCCTGGAAGTGGGCGATGTCGAGCTCGTGAGAGGCCGGCCGCACCTCCTCCAGAAATTTCTGGCCACGAGCCATCGCGTCACGAGCCTCAAGCTGGTCGCACAGGACCGGCGTGAGCGAGAGCGTGAGCGGCCCTCACCCCAGGACGTCAAGCAGCGGGACGTACGAGGTGGCGATCGCCTCCCACAGCCACTCCTCGCCGAACGGCCACCCGCCGAAGCCCTGCGGACTGCGCAGATGGGACGCTGGGTCGGGCGGAGGCCACTCTCCCCCTCCCTCCACGTAGGGCATGTGGGTGTGCAGGACGAGCGCCAGCTCGCCTGGGCGTTTCACCGCGGAGCCCTAGGCAAGCTCGACCACGGCCTCGACCTCGACCGGGATGTCGAACGGCAGCTCGGCCGCGCCGATCGCGGAGCGGGCGTGGCGGCCGGCGTCTCCCCAGAGCTCGAGGATCAGGTCGCTGAAGCCATTGATGACCGCCGGCGTGTTGTTGAACCCGGGCGCGCAGTTGACCAGGCCAAGCGCCTTGCCCCAGGCCGACACCCGATCCAGGTCGCCGAGCTGGGCCTTGAGTGAGGCCAGCATCGACAGGCCGGTCAGCCGAGCAGCCTCATAGCCCTGCTCGAGGGTCAGCGTCCCGCCGACCTTCCCCTGCATCAGCGGCGTCATGCCATCGATCGGGCCATGACCGGACACGTAGGCGGTCCGACCGATGATCCGCACAAGCTCGAACTTGCGCTCAAACCCCGGCGGCCCGCCGAACACTGCCGGCAACTCCAGTCCCAGCTCGGCCAGGCGATTCTCGACCTCGGACACGGCGGCGACTCTATCGCCCGCGCCCAGCGATGATTTGTCGCCGCCTACCACGTCCATAGGGCTGTGGACGGGGGCCACGACCCGAGGGAGAAGCGTGAAGCCGGACCACTCGGGTCTCCCTGCGGTCGTGGCCCCCGTCCCACAGCCCTATGGACGTGGTAGGCGGCGGAACAAAGGATCGCTGGGCGCGGGCGATCGAGTGCGCCGCCGTGTCCGAGGTCGAGGAGAGAGGGTCGCGTTGGGACTGGAGTTAGAAGGCAGTGTTCGGCGGGCCGCCGGGGTTTGAGCGCAAGTTCGAGCTATACGGAGTCATCGGTCAGACACCTACGTGTCCGGTCATCGCCCCGATCGATGGCATGACGCAGTTGATAAGGGGAAGGTCAGCGGGACGCTGACCCTCGAGCGGGCTATGAGGCTGCTCGGCTGACCGGCCTGTCGATGCTGGCCCGCTCAAGGCCCAGCTCGGCGACCTGGATCGGGTGTCGGCCTGGGGCGAGGCGCTTGGCCTGGTCAACTGCGGCACCCGGGTTCGACAACACGGCAGCAGTCATCGGATCGCTTCAGCGACCTGATCCTCGAGGCTCCTGGGGAAACGCCGGCCGCGGCACGCCCGCTCCGCGAGCGGCACAGCCGAGGCTGCGACCCGAACATCCCAGTGGAAGGAGTCCGAGGCCGTGGTCGAGCTTGCCTAGGGCTCCGCGGTGAAACCCCAGGCGTGCAGGCGCTCGTCCTGCACACCCACATGCCCTACGTGGAGGGAGGGGAGAGTGGCCTCCGCCCGACCCCGAGCGTCCCATCTGCGCAGTCCGCAGGCTTTCGGCGGGTGGCCGTTCGGCGAGGAGTGGCTGTGGGAGGCGATCGCCACCTGACCCTCCCGCTGCTTGACGTCCTGGGGCGAGGGGCCGCTCACGCTCTCGCTCACGCCGGTTCCCTGTGCGACCAGCTTGAGGCTCGTGGCTGGCCGATGGCTCGTGGCCAGAAATTTCTGGAGGAAGTCCAGCCAGCCTCTCACGAGCTCGACATCGCCCACTTCCAGGACCAGGGTGATCCGGCGGTGGTGGGTCAGCTGGGGAAAGCGTTCGGCGGCCCGGATACGCCGCCGCGGCCGGACCGCCTGCGCGAGAGCCTGTGCGGGGAGCCCGGGCGGCCTGCTGGGTGCGCTGGGAGTCCACGCGAGCTGGACCCTCGTCGCCGGGCGCGCTCTCCCTCCCGCTGCTGGCCAGCGACGCGGGCGCTCGGGGACCACTGGAGTCGGGGATCGCCGCGCACCGCGGGCGCTTATCCCAGATTGGGCTGGAGGGCTCTCGG
>CAVPKV010000082.1:0-6677 GCA_963705785.1 uncultured Solirubrobacterales bacterium
ACTATCTGCACCTTCGGCGGCTGCTCGACGAGCTGGAGGCTCAACTGCGCCATGAGGTCGCGGACGCTGATGTGCTCGACATCTTCTGCGGCAGCCGCCCGTACGACGACCTGATGCCTCCACGTGCTCGCGTCGTGGGGCTCGATGTGACCGACGCTTACGGAGTCGCCGACGTCGTGAGCGAGCGCTTCCTTCCCTTTCCAGATCGCTCATTCGATCTGGCGCTGTGCATCGAAGCGTTTCAGTTCGTCGCTGACCCTGGGACGGCTGTGGCTGAGATCGCCCGTGTCCTCAGACCCGGCGGTGGGGTGATCATGACCCTACCGCTGGTCTGGCAGTACGACCGGGGCCACTATGAACAGCGGTACACCGCCTCATCCCTGGCCGACCTGTTCACGGGTTGGGCCGATGTGAGCGTTCGGGAGTTAGGGCGGTGGGCGGTGACCTGGACGTCGGTCACGACGATGATGTGCCAGGGCATCGAGGAGCGAATCGCCCGCCGCCTAACACTGCTCGGGTCCGCGACGCGGGCAGCGTTCACCGTTCCGTACCTGGTTCTGAACACTCTGGGCCTGGTCCTGGACGCCATCGAACGCCGGCTGCCGGCAGCGTCCGCCACGCTCTCGACCGGACTGATCGTGACCGCCCGCCGACCGCAAGATGGTTGACCCTGACGCCCCCCCGGCCGACACCATCCCCGAGGTGTCGGTCGTGATCCCGACCCGCGACCGCTGGCATTTGCTGTCCCGGACGCTGCGAAGCGTGCTGCGGCAGGAGGGCGTCGATCTGGAGGTGCTGGTCGTCGATGACGGCTCGGTCGACGGCACGGCGCTCCGGATCGCCGAGCTTGGGGATCGCCGGGTTCGCTGCGTCTCGAGTCCGGTCTCTGAGGGAGTCGTTCGGGCCCGCAACCGCGGGATCGCAGACGCGGGCGCGCCCTGGGTGGCGTTCCTGGACGACGACGACCTGTGGGCCCCGCGCAAGCTGCGAGCGCAGCTGGACACTGCCGCGGCCACCGGCGCACGATTCATCTACTGCTCGGCTCTGGTCGTGGATGCATCCCTGAACGCCCTGCTCATCGACCCGGCGCCGCCGCCCGAGCAGCTATCGGTCCGTCTCCTGAGCACCAACGTAATCCCAGCGGGTTCGTCGAATGTGCTCATCGACCGCGGCCTACTCGTCGATCTCGGCGGCTTCGATCATCGGCTGGCCTCACTGGCCGACTGGGACCTGTGGATAAGGATCTGCTCGCGGGAGCCCGCCGCCGCCTGCCCGGAGGTCCTCGTGGCCTACGTTGAGCACGACGGGAGCATGCACGCGAGCGACCTGGAGGCGCGGGGACGAGAGTTCGCGTACCTGGCCAGCAAGCACGAAGCCGCCTGCGACGGTCTGGGGAGGCCGTTCGGCGGGTCGGCGCTCGCTCGTTCGGTCGCTCGTCATCAGCGGGCCAGCGGGCACCGGCTGGCCGCGGCGCGGACCTACCTGCGGGCCGCCGTGGCGCATCGCCGGCCAGGCCTGGCTGGGCGAGCGGCTGCGGCGCTGTTGGGAGACCGGGCGAACCAGTTGATGCGCCGAGTCCGTGGAGCCGCCAACCCGACCGTGCCCGAGTGGCTCGATGCTTACCGCTATTCGACGGATGGCGAGGGGGGCCCGAAGTGAGACGCAAGCGGCTTAGCGGAGCCCTTCGCGTGCGGGTCGGGGCCGTGGGTGCGTTTGCGGCGCCTCGCCGTGGGAGATTCGCCTGGCTGGCGTACGGCGGCTTCCTCACAATTCTGTTTCAGGGCACACTGCGCGGGCGAGCGCCGACATCGTTCACCTGCTCCAGGCTCACCGACCTCACCCTCGCGGTCCGGGCGAT
Source organism: uncultured Solirubrobacterales bacterium (assembly GCA_963705785.1). Classification (GTDB taxonomy): domain Bacteria; phylum Actinomycetota; class Thermoleophilia; order Solirubrobacterales; family Solirubrobacteraceae; genus Palsa-465. The sequence goes on from CAVPKV010000082.1 coordinate 1,859, forward strand.
GAACATGGGTGCCCCACCGTTGCTGGCGTTTCAGCCCGGTCACGGCGGCGGTCTGTATCCGGCCGGCTACGGCGACGACGTCGGTCCCTTCCTGTACCTCGCGCCGCTCGGACACCTGCTCGGCATCACCAACCCGTACACCCTGTACCGGATCGAGTTCGTCGCGCTGTGGAGCATCGCAATCGTCATCTGGCCGCTCGTCTTCTCGCGGCTGTTCAACTCGCGCCTGGTGGGGGTATTGGCTCCAATCCTGTTGATACTTCTCGTCGTCGAGGACACCGCGGCGACGAATCAATACTGGATTCCCGGCTGGACGGTGGCCATCTGCCTACCCCTGCTCATGCTGGCGCTCAAGCGCGGCAGGGCCGGCCAGCGGGGCGCGGGCACGTGGCTGTTGATCTTCGGAGCCGCGGCAGTGGCAGGGTTTGCCAATACGATGCGGCTCGGGTCGGGCTACGGCATCGTCCTAGGAGGGCTCGCCCTGGCCTTGCTAGTTGCGCGACGTTGGCGTACGCGGGCGTTGGCGGTCGTCTTGACACTGGCGGCGTTCTGGATTGCGTCAACGGGAGTGATCGACGCCGCGACGACGTACCGGAACGCGGTGTATGGAAACCGGCCGCTGGCTCTCAGCTTTACGGCGGCGTACGGGGGAACCACCGTCAACTCTCTTGCCGGCGCAGCGCATCCGTTCTGGCATACGTTTTACATCGGGCTGGGGTTTGACCGGAATCGATATGGGATCGCGTACACCGACTCCAGCGCCTTCAACTATGCGCGCACCGTCGATCCAGGCGTGAAGCTCCTTTCCGCGAAGTACTCCTCGATCCTGAGTAAGCGCTATTTCCATCTCCTGAGCCGCGACCCCGGCTTCGTCATCGGCACGTACGTGCACAAGGCCGGGGTGACGCTGGATATAGGGGCCAGTGACTCCTGGTACGTTCTCGTCCTGCTCCCGTTTGTCCTGTTGGCGGGATGGCGGAGAAGAGAGCTTCTGGCCTGGCTGGCCCTATTCGCGCCGACGCTCCTGGTTCTAGTAGCGGTCCCCACGGCCGTGGCTCCGCTGCACGGTTACCAAGACGGCTTTCTCAACGGATTGAGAGTACTGCTCGTAGTGCTGCTGTGTTGGATGGTTGCGGAGGCCGAGTTAGCACTCGTGCGCGCCCGCGGGGATAAGACGAGCTGGCTGGGGCGTTTCCGCAGCCGGTACCTGGCCCGATACCTGCCACTGGCCAGCCCGCTGGTTGAGCCTCCCGACCCCGCCGCCCGCCGTCGCGCTCGGTTATCGATGGTGGGCAACCTGCGCGACGCCGCTGGCCGGCTCCGTCACGCCGTCCCACGGCGACTGGCGCTCGTGACCGGCTTGGTGGTGGTCCTGGAGATTGTCGGCTCGGTCGGAGCAGCTGCCGTAGCGGCACACGAGCGGGGAGTTGTCGTCTCTCCAAACGGACAACCTGAGCATAGGCAGATTCTGTCCCGGGCGGGAGTTCTGCGGTGGAACACAACGAGCCGGGGCCTCACAGGCTGGCAAACTGCCAACGGGGCGGCGGAGTCCGTGCAGCGCGCGGCGGGGTCACAAACGACGACCGTACGCACGTCGGTGGGGTCCTACCTATACGAGCTCGGGGGGCCGACGGTAACGCTCCCTGCCGGGACCTATCAGCTCTGGGTCAAGGGCTTCGCCCGAAATGCTGGAAGCTTCCTGATCGTCCTTGACGCCGACACGGGGGAGACAATCGGCTCGCATTCTTACGGTCCCGGAAGGAGCGGGAGCGGCGGATGGGGGCTGATCTTCAGGCTCAATAGGACGAGGTCCGTTCACCTCGTGATCGGCAATAACGGCGGAAGCGCCATTTGGCTGATCGATTCGATCGAGCTTGGACAGGCGCCGGCACAGGTGGGCGACACAATCGTTCAACAAGGCTGTGCGTTTGCTCCACCGGCACCAGGGGCGAGCAACATCCCTGCGAACAGCACCCCGCCCATCATCGGCATACCGGTGCGCACCTGGACCCCGCGACAGCTTGCCCGGGGTTGGCTTTCTGAATCCGGGGCGCGTGTGGCGGTCAGTCGAGGCGCCGTTGTGGTCCACACCTCCGCTACCTCTTATGGGTACCAGTTCGCCAGCCCGGTGTTGGGGGTCCAAGGCGGACAAGATGTCTTGGAGGTGGACGCGAGCATTGCCAGCGGCGGCCTCGAGCTTCTCGTGGAGGTGGCCGATGGTCCCGTCATCGCCAAGCGCTTCTACGGCTCGGGCCTGCCTCACGGGGGCCCCGTCTCGATGCAGCTGCCACTGCACATAGACACCAGTGAGGGCGTTCAATTCGTGCTGGCGAACTCGACCCCGACCGGTTCCGCCGCCACCACGTGGAGGATCACGAAGGTGACTCTCGCCCGAGCGCGTTAGCCTGCCGGGCGGAGCGCTGAAGTTACGGCCGTTAAACTGGCGAGCCGGATGCCGATTCACTATCGTGAGGACGCCAAGCGGGCGGCTATTGACCAGTGGACAGCCGATCCTTGCGGCCCGCAGGTCGCCGCCCAACCAGGCACTCGCGCGTATTTCGAGCAGCTATTGGTCAAGCGGCATGAGTACGCGCCGTTCATGGCCGAGGTTCTCGATTATGAGCACACCTCGGGGCTGAGAGTGCTCGACGTTGGTTGTGGCCAGGGAATCGATGTTGCCCGGTACGCGATGGCGGGCGCAGATACCGTGGGAGTTGACCTAACGCCCCGGCACGTGGAACTCGCCCGCGCGCACTTGGCGGCGATGAGTCTGGAGGGCGAAATCGTTCAAGGTGACGCAGAGGATCTGCCGTTCGCGGATGGGTCGTTTGACCGCGTGTCGAGCAACGGTGTCCTTCACCACACTCCGGACATGCCTGCCGCTCTGCGGGAGGTCCGCCGTGTGCTCCGGCCAGGTGGGCAGACACGGATCATCGTTTATAACCGCGCATCCATTTGGTACTGGCTCGGGATGATTCTCCAAGAGGGCGTCGTGCGCGGGCATTTGCTTCGACTGCGCAACCTCGATGACCTGGCTTCACAGACAGTCGAACGCACGACCGTTGGCGCCCGGCCGCTAGTGAAGTTTTACACGCCGTGGCGACTGCGTGCGATGCTTCGCGCAATCGGTTTGCGAGATGTACGGACAGAGGTACGGCAGTTCGATCCCCGCGACCAGTTCCTCACCAAGTGGATGCCGCGTGACGGGCGGCTAACCGGCCTGCTGGACCGCCACGTCGGCTTCTTCGTGATCGGCTTCGGGACCGCTTAGCCTGGATTGTGGCTTTGGGATGGTGCCGTGTTCGCTCCCCTACCACCCATTAAGGCTCGCGCGACCGGGCTAGTCCCCCCTTGCGGGCCATGCTTCGCGCATCAGCGCCCGGGCGATCCGCCAGGCCGCTGGGGCAAGGGACCGGAAGCCCGGGGCGATGCGCGGGATCAGCCATGGATCCGTACCTTGGCCAAGAGCCTCGGGGCGAGTCGTGAAGCCCGCCCCGTATCCGGCGTCCCGCGCCGCCGTCGCCACGCGTTCATCGGCGGCGCCGTGTGGATAGGCAATCGCGTCGACCGGCTGGCCCGCGGCGGTGGCGAGCCGCTCACGCCCATCGCGGAGCGCGCCCTCCAGCTCCGGATCGGTCAGCAGCGGCAGTCGCGCGTGGCCGAGCGTGTGAAAGCCAATCTCGAATCCGGCCGTGGCCAGCGCCCGCACGTCTTCTGACGACATCGCGGCGCTGTCGAGCGTCCAACCCAGCCGGCGAGCCAGCTCGCGGCTCACGCTGGCCCGCTCGTCCGGCCTCATCTCCTCGATCACCTGGGCGACGGAGTGGATATCGCGACTGGCCGGCTGCGGCAACAGGTCTCCGACCTCAATCCCCTGATCCACCGCGGCCTGGAGAGCCTCCCACCAGAACGCCACAGCCTCTCCCCCGGTCGCGCCGCACAGGAAGAAGGTGGCCGGAACCCCGTGGCGGCGCAGAATCGGCAGCGCATATTGGATGTGCGACCGCAGGTCGTCGTCGAACGTGATCGCCAGCGGAATGGGCTCTCCGCGGCGCCGAGACAGCGCCGCCGCGCGCACCTCCGACGCCGTGACGAGCCTAAACCGCCGCCGGAAAAGTTGCAGGTGGCGCTCGAACAAATCACGCCCGTGAGGGGGGACGAGCTCTCTGGCCGGATCGCCGGTCCGTTCCGCGATCCGATGGAACACAATCACCAGCCCCAGGGGCCGGTCGGAGAGTCTCGCAGCCAACTCGACAACGCCGAGCAAGAGAATTGCCACGCGCTCGGCGGCCCGCTCAAGGCCGTTGCTCACGAGGGAGCGAGGACTCCCGGTCGCTCGCCGTCGACGAGCAATATCGCCATCGCGAGCAGCACGAAGATCATGTTGTCCGGGTGCGTGAACAGATTGTTGACCACGAAGATGATGCCGGAGGTCCACAGCCCGACACTGAGGAACTCTCCGCCGGGGGAGGGCGGCGCCCGCAGCAGCACACCCACAATCACAGCGCTGGCCAGTAGCAAGACCAGTGCATACGGGAATCCCTCGGCCGAAACGGCAAAGATCCACGTGTCACTCGGATTGGCATACGTGGCTCCGTACGACGTGTAGCCGTACCGGATGTCTGAGGTAACAAGCTGCACGACATGGTTCGGACCGACTCCGGTCCACGGATGATCCACGCCGATCCGCCACCCGGAGACCCAGGTCGCCGGGCGGTCGAAGGTCAGGTTGGTAGACAGCCGCTGGGTCCAGATCCCCCGGGTCAGAAACAGGCCGACCACGGTGGCAGCAAGGACAAGCAGGAGAGGCCGGAGGCTA